>NC_007973.1:3011235-3316853 GCF_000196015.1 Cupriavidus metallidurans CH34
TGGAGTACATCCAGACCGACATCTGGGTGCGCTTCCAGCGCATGATGGGCAACGAGGTCTATTACGTGGGCGCCGATGACACCCACGGCACCCCGGTCATGCTGCGCGCCGAAAAGGAAGGCATCACCCCGAAGCAGCTGATCGACCGCGTCTGGACCGAACACAAGCGCGACTTCGACAACTTCCTGGTGTCGTTCGACAACTACTACAGCACCGACGCCGAAGAAAACCGCCAGCTTTGCGAGAAGATCTACCTGGCCCTGAAGGCCGAGGATCTGATTACCGAGCGCGACGTCGAGCAGTTCTACGACCCGGTCAAGAACATGTTCCTGCCGGATCGCTTCATCAAGGGCGAGTGCCCGAAGTGCGGCGCCAAGGACCAGTACGGCGATTCGTGTGAAGTTTGCGGCACAACCTATGTCCCGACGGATCTGAAGAATCCGTACTCGGTGGTTTCCGGGGCAACGCCGGTGCGCAAGTCGTCGACGCACTTCTTCTTCAAGCTTTCCGACCCGCGCTGCGAAACGTTCCTGCGCGAGTGGGTGGCCGATCTGGCCCAGCCTGAAGCCAGCAACAAGATGCAGGAATGGCTGGGTGCCGAAGGCGAAGCCTCGACGCTGTCCGATTGGGACATCTCGCGCGACGCCCCGTACTTCGGCTTCGAGATCCCCGGCGCGCCGGGCAAGTATTTCTACGTGTGGCTCGATGCCCCGATCGGCTACTACGCGAGCTTCAAGAACCTCGCCGAGAAGCGCGGCATCGATTTCGACGCCTGGGTCGGCCCGCACTCGACGGCAGAGCAGTACCACTTCATCGGCAAGGACATCCTGTACTTCCACACGCTGTTCTGGCCGGCGATGCTCCGCTTCTCGGGCTATCGCACCCCGACCAACGTGTTCGCGCACGGCTTCCTGACCGTCGACGGCGCCAAGATGAGCAAGTCGCGTGGCACGTTCATCACCGCGCAGAGCTATACCGATACCGGCATGAACCCGGAATGGCTGCGCTACTACTTCGCCGCCAAGCTCAATGCGAGCATGGAAGACCTGGACCTGAACCTGGACGACTTCGTCGCCCGCGTGAACAGCGACCTGATCGGCAAGTACGTGAACATCGCCAGCCGCGCCGCCGGCTTCCTGGTCAAGCGCTTCGACGGCAAGGTGAACGAGGCCGCGCTGGCCAACCCGCTGCTGGAGCAACTGCGCCAGGCCGCACCGCAACTGGCCCAGTACTATGAAGGCCGCGAGTACAGCAAGGCACTGCGTCTGGTGATGGAACTGACCGACGCGGTCAACGCGTTCGTCGACACCAACAAGCCGTGGGAACTGGCCAAGGACGAAAGCAAGCGCGATGCGCTGCACGCCGCCTGCTCGGTGTCGCTGGAAGCCTTCCGCCTGCTGACGATCTATCTGAAGCCGGTAGTGCCGACCATGGCCGCTGGCGTCGAGCGTTTCCTGAACGTCGATCCGCTCGACTGGCGCGCCATCGACAAGCAGCTTTCCGCCGACCGACCGGTGCAGCCGTACCAGCACCTGATGACGCGCGTGGATGTCAAACAGATCGATGCGCTGTTGGCAGCAAACCGCGACTCGCTGCAGGCTGCAGCGCCGGCCGCCGAAGCTGGCGCAGCAGGCGCCTCGGCCATCGAGCCGGTTGCCGACACGATCACGATCGACGACTTCGCGAAGATCGACCTGCGCGTGGCGAAGATCGTGGCGTGCGACAAGGTCGAAGGTTCGAACAAGCTGCTGCAGTTGACGCTGGACCTGGGCGAAGGCAAGACGCGCAACGTGTTCTCGGGCATCCAGTCGGCCTACACGCCCGAGCAACTCGTGGGCAAGCTGACCGTGGTGGTGGCCAACCTGGCACCGCGCAAGATGAAGTTCGGCATGTCCGAAGGCATGGTCCTGGCTGCATCGGCCGCGGATGAAAAGGCCAACCCGGGTCTGTACATCCTCGAACCGCACAGCGGCGCCGTGCCCGGCATGCGTATCCGCTAACCGGTAGCCGCCTCCCGGCCCGCGTGCCGGCGGTCTCCCCGATCGCCGGCACCACCTCCCCCCTCAGACCTGGTTAGCCGCCACCCATCTTCGAAGGATCGTCACTTCGCGACGTCGTGGTAACGATGCCGTCGTTGTTGAAGTGGACGTTGAAGAACGCGCGTTCGGTCGGGTTCTCATACCAGCGGTATCCCCACACCTCTTCCTGCTTCAGCGCGAACGCCTCGACCTTGGTCGGCTTGCCGAGCATCCGTCGGATCTGGTCCTTGTTCATGCCGGGCCGCACCTGCGAGAACGACTCGGCGGACAGCACCTGTTCGATCTTGCGCACGGTACCGTCCGGGCCCGTCGTCACCATCCAGGTGGTGGTGCCTTCCGGGCCACGCGGGTACTCCAGCCGGCGTCCGCCGTCTGCCTCTTCCCACACGATCTCGGGCTTGCCGGCCTGACGGCGCACATCTTCCTCGGTGGACTTGCCGATCTCGATGCCCTTGAACAGCAGGCTGTCGGGCTTCACGCTGTTCCACGTGCCGCGCGCGGCGTCGCCGGCCTTCTTCATGGCTTCGTCGACCTTCTGCTGGTCGCAACCAAACAGGGCAAGCAGGCTGGCTATCAGTCCCATGGCGGCAAGGCGTCGGCGTGACGCGTCAGTGAGTCGGAGTTTCATGGATGTCATTGCTGGGTAGCGTCGTCCTGGGCTTCGGCGGGCTTGCCCGTATCGGGAGCTGAGGCTGCGGCGGCCGCCGCGGCCGATGCGGCTGCCGCCGATGCTGCCTCGGCGGCGCGCCTGCCGGAGCCGCCACCGCCGGAGAACAGGTTACCCCAGTTGTTGAAGCGCCGGTTGAACAGCACCGAGAGCCCGTTGATCGAACCGCCCTTGGCAAGCAACGACCATCGTTGCGAGAAGGCCCAGGTCAGCTTGACCACGTTGGATGCCGATGTCAGGCTCTGTTCGTAGCCCACCGATATCTTGTCGGTCACGGCCTTGCCGACGCTCACCACCTGCGTGTCGCTCAGGCCAGCCGTGCTCGGTCCGATCGAGAATTCATCGATGCCGAAGTGCGACACCACGTTTTTGCCGGCCTTGCCGCCAATCATGCCGAGCGCCGCACCGCCGAGCGCCCCGCCGCTCAGTTGCTTCTGCTGGCTCGCCCCGGCGCCCTCGGCGCCGTAGCCGAACATCAGCCATGACAACTTGTCCTCGTCAGGCACGTTCGGCTCCGATACCAGCCGCACGCGCGGCAACCGCACCGTTCCCGTCACCTCGACACCGGCCTCCACCTCCTGGTTGCGGCGCATCGCGCGGATATTCATGCCCGGGTTGTCTACCGCGCCGTTGAAGTTGATATAGCCGTACTCGATTTCCAGCTTGCGGCCGAAGGCCTCATAAGTGCCGGTTACCACGCGAACCGTGCCGGTGGCGCGCATTGGCGTCAGCGGTTCGCTGCGCACGCCAAGCTGGCCGGCCAGCAAAAGGTCGGCGCCGGCGCCACGGAAGCGGAAGTTGTCACCCAGATCCACGGCAAGATCGATCAACGGGCTGAAACGACTGGCTGGCTTGGTCTCGGGTGCCTGCGTGGCGGCCGTCTTCACTTCGCGCTGGTCGCGCCTGCGCACCACCACGACATCGTCGCCAAGCACCGGTGCGCCGGCCTTGGGCAGGTCGAACAGGCCTCGGTCGACGCGGAACTTGCCGCGAATCGCGATCTTCCGATTCTCGTTGGCAATGCCGGCTTCGCCGGACACGATCAGCGTGCGCTCGGGGCTGGCGAACAACTGCAGCTTGTCGGCCACGATCTTGGCCGTCAGGTTCGGATCAGCCTCGCCGAGCTTGACCGCGCCTGTCGCCGTCACCGTGCCGTCGCCACCACGGAAGCGCACCTGCTTGAGTTCCACCGTGTTCTGGTCCAGCGCGATCTGCACCACGCCATCCGTCAGGCGGATGCCCAGGTCGTATAGCGTGACGGCGATGTCGCTGCCATCGACCGTCCCGGTCAGCAACGGACTGCCGACCGAGCCGCCCAGGCGCACCGCGGCAGCAATCTTGCCGTCGTACGCGAACTGCGGCCCGCTCAGGGCCTCCAGCGATTTCAGGCGTGGAATGTCGGCGGTCACCGTGCCAGCCAGCGTGGACGCCGACCCAATCGTCAGCAGACCCTGCTCGCTGATCAGCCCCGCCGACGCATCGACGTCGAGCTTGCCGATCCGCTGCGAGGTGGTGCCGCCACGCAGCGTCATGCGATTGCCGACGAACTCCGCCCGCAGCGCGGTTTCGCCCAGGCCGAGCGTGGCCCAGCCGCGACCCGCATTGACCGAAACGTCGCCGCTGCGGCGGCGGATTTCGGCAAACCCGGTCGCGGTCTCGGCGAGGTTCAGGTTCCACTTGCCGTCGAGCACGAGATCCGACCGGATCGGTGGCGGCTCGCCCGTCAGCGCCTGCAACACCTCCAGCACATGGGCCACCTGCACGCCGTCAAGGTTGCCCTGCGTGTGGATGCGCCCGTGATCAAACTCGAATCCGTCGATACTCAGCGTCGAGCGGTCCAGCACCAGCCGGGTCTGGCCGAGCCGGATGTGCTGGTCCGCCACCAGCAACTGCGTCGGCGCGGCCAGTCTGAGATTGACGGTGCCGCGTTCCTCCAAGGTGTGAATCGTGCCGTTCCAGCCCTGATCGCCCCGCCATGCGCCCTGCCCGGCCAGTGTCAGTTGCATGGGGTGCCCATGCAGCGAGCCGGCGGCCTTCACGTCGAAGGTGTGATTGACTTGCGTGCCGGAAAGGTTGGCGTCGAGCGTGCGG
Organism: Cupriavidus metallidurans CH34; assembly: GCF_000196015.1. Taxonomy (NCBI): domain Bacteria; kingdom Pseudomonadati; phylum Pseudomonadota; class Betaproteobacteria; order Burkholderiales; family Burkholderiaceae; genus Cupriavidus; species Cupriavidus metallidurans. The sequence continues at coordinate 3,016,033 of NC_007973.1, forward strand.
AGGCTGGCCTGCGGGCCACTGTAGTCACGCGCGCTAAGCTGCGCCGACAGCGTGCCATCGAGCCCACCACGCAGTTCCGCATGGCCGCTGGCGCTCGCCACCTTGTGCGGGCCGATGACCAGCGACTGGGCGCTGTAGTCGCCAACGATCTCGGGGCGCTTGAGCGTGCCCGTGATCTCGGCATCAAGCTTCGCCCGGCCCGCCACACCGAACTTGAGCCGATCGAGTTGCGGCGCGTCGACGTTGACCTTGAGCCGGTCTCCACGCGCGCCAAAGCTGCCACTCAGGTTGACCTGGTTACCGGCCATCAGCAGCGACGCCTCGCTGGGCAACAGGCGTTCGCCTTCGAGCCGCACCTTGCCGCTGCCGGTCATCGGCAGTCCTGCGTACTCGCTCTCCTTGAGCCCGAAATCGACCGCCACGCGCAACACCTTCGCCAGCGATCCGCTCGTCGAGAAATCCGCATTGATGCGCCCGGGCGCCACCTTGGCCAGCCGCGCGGGGTCGAAGTCGGCCAGTTTGCCCTTGAAGCTGAACGCCTGCTCGTCCTTGAGGCCGAGCTTGCCGTCGGCGGTCAGCGTTCCGCTGCCGAGCCCGGCTCGCAGTGTGGATAGCGTCACCGCATCCTTGTCGACGCTCGCGTTGGCAAAGAGCTTGATGTCGCCGCCCGACACATCCAGGGCCACACTCTGGCGTCCTGGTTCGAGGCGCAGGCTCACGGGGCCGGACAAACTCGTCGGCATCAGGCTCGTGTAGAGCGCGGCCACGTCAAGCCGGCGCACATCGAGGTCGAAGCCGCCGCGCCCATCATGCAACGATCCCTTGCCGACGATCTCGGCCTTGCCCAGCAGCGCGATGCGAAGGTCGCTCAGAATCTGCGTCGCCTCGCTGAGTTCGACGCGGGCCTGCACGCTCTGGACAGGCAGGCGTTCCTTGTCTAGCGGCCCTGGTTCGAGGTTGTTCACGGTCACTTCGCCCGCCACGGTCAGCGGTGCGGTCGCGCTTGACGCGGGCTTCGCGGACGCGCCGCTGGCTGGTGGCGGTGAAGCAGATGCAGATGCAGATGCAGGGGCAGGGGCAGAAGCTGAAGCACGGGCGGCTGGCGCTGACACGGAAGCAGCCGGGGCCACCGGACGCAGGTCCGCATGGACACTCAGATTCGCCTGCGGCGCGGTCGCACTGAACAGTCGTGGATTGATGCGCTCGCCGTCCACCATCAGATGCGTGAATGGCACCTCGCCAAACGGCGTCACATCGGCACTGGCACGGGCACGTATCCGGTCGCCGTTAGCTTCGACCTGCGCGTGCAGCGTCTCCAGCGAGCCATCGACACGCGCGGTCATCTCATACGACTCATCCTGCCAGCGGCCCTCCGCCAACGCCTCGACGGTCAGCGCGAACGGCTTGCGGCCGGCGATCTGACCGTTCGCCTGCAACTTGCCGTACGGTGTGACCAGTCGATCGATCACGATGCGGTGACGCTGCCCGTCCGAATGCACCGCGCCCGACAAGCCCGACAGCACCAGCGGACTCGACGTAGCGGGCGGGCCCTGCAGCAGCGACAGTTCGCCCAGCGTGAGGGTGTCGATATCGATCGCGAGCGGCAACTCGAGCGTCGCCGGCATTTGCGCGGGCGGCGTGTTGGGTTCGGAAGCCGGCAGTCGGGCGTCGATCTTGCCCACGCGCAGCCATTCCACATGCAGCCGCATCGGCGACCATGTCATCTTCCATCTGCTGTCGATACGGTCAATCGCGACGCGCGTGTCGCCGCTGGCGTACACCACGTCATGCAGACGCAGCCCGCTCGCCACGGTGCCACCATCGAACTGCCCGGCCAGCATTCCAGCCGACAGCCGCGTGGCCAGCCCCCAGAGGTGGCGCGTACCGGTTTCGTTATGCAGCGCGAACGCGGCCGCGCCGATAACCGCGATCGCCAGGAACACCAGCAGGCCGACGATCCATGCCAGCACACGCCACACGCGGCGGCGAGGACGTAGTGGTCGCGGCGCATTCGGCGTCTCGCGCGGGACAGGGGGCATGTCCGGGATACTCATCAGAACGCCACTCCCAATGAGATATGCGGACGGAACTGCTTCTGCTGGATGCCGTAACCGACATCGAGCTGCACCGGGCCCACCGGGCTGCGCCAGCGCGCGCCCACGCCGACGCCGTTATAGATCGTGACACCCTTGATGCTGTTCGACGCTGTACCCGCGTCCCAGAACACGGCGAAACCCCAGTCCGGCTTGAACCAGTGCTGGTATTCGAGGCTGCCGGTGCCCAAGTAGCGCGCCGGCACCACGGCGGCGCCCTCGGGCGTGCCGATCGACTGGAAGCTGTAGCCGCGGATCGAGTCGGTACCACCGGCCCGGAACCGCAGCGACGCCGGCACCTGCGCCGGATCGGCCTTGGTCAGATCCGCGCCGAGTTCCAGGCGGGCCACGAACAGGTCGCGGTTGCCCACGGGCATGTACTGCCGGATACGGCCATAGAGACGCAGGAACGTGGCATCGCTCAGGAAGCCCTTGCCCGCCACGCCGATCTGCGTGCTGATCACGTTGCCCCGGCGCGGAAACACGGGGTTGTCCACATCGCGGCGCGTCCAGGCGAACGCCGGCACCAGTGCCTTGGAGATCTGCGCCGGTTCCCCGAACGGCAACAGGTTGTCGTAGTAGAAATCCAGCGAGAACGTGGTGTCGTACTTGTCGCGCGAGCGCGAGCGCTTCAGACCCGCGCGCCAGCTCGTCAGATCGGTGCTTTCGACGTCGATCGTGCGTTCGTAGCTGCCGTAGATACTGTTGCGGAAGGTACGCGTGTCGGGCGGCATCGCCGTTTCCAGATAGGCGTACTGGCGCTTCTGTTCGATGCTGAGTTGGGAGTCAAATACCCACGCGCGATTGAACAGGTTGTAATAGGAGTACCGCCCGCTCACCTGCGCGCCAGTGTCAGTCGTGTAACCGACGCCGGTATTGAGGCGATGCAGCGGTTGCTCGCGCACCCGCACGCGCACCGGGGTCGTGATGGTATCGGGCTGCGTGGCCTTGGTGGTCTTGGTGGTCGTCGTCGCGCCATCGGCCTCGGTCGCGGCATCGGAGGCTGTCCCTGCTTCGCCCTTGGCCTCGGCCACGGCATCGGCCGGCTCCACCAGGTCGACCTGCACGTTCGAGAAATAAGGCTGGTTCTGGACCGCGCGCTGCAGTTCGAGCAGCCGCTCCACGCGATATGGCTCACCAACGTTCAGCGGGTTCACGTTGCGGACGATCTGCTCCGGATAGCGGCGTGTGCCCTCGACCACCAGCGGACCGAGGATATAGGCAGGCCCGCTCTCATACCGGGCGGACAGATCGGCGGCCTGTTCGTCGGGTTCGACCCGCGCGCGCGACGCGGCCAGCTTCGCACCATAGTAGCTGCGGCTCTGCAGCGTCACGAGCGCGTCTTCCTTGGCCTTGTCCCAGGTGGACTGCCGGAACGGTTCGCCAACGGGCAATCCCCACTTGGCGCGCATCTGCTCCACCTGCTCAGGCGACTGCGTGGCGGCCGGGCCGGTCACCTGCACATCCACGGCGCGGATCAGCGTGCGCGCGCCGGGATCGACCGAAATGTGGACCACCCGTTTGTCGCCCTCACCTTCCACGGTGGCCTTGGTCACCGGATCGAACCAGCCCTCGGTGGACGCGAACTGACGCACCTGGTCGTCCACGGTCTCCACCATGTACTGGAACTGGTCGTCGGAAATGTCGGTGCGATCGGTGTAGCGGGCCAGATCGAGGTGTTCCTGCAGGATGCCCTTGAGCGCATCCGGCGCGTCGATCTCCACCTTGTAGGCCGCCTTGGCGGCATGGCCGAGGGGCGCGTGCAGGGCCAGCAGGAACGTCAGGACGAGCCCGGCCAGACGCGCAACCCGCCCGGCACTCCGGTGGCTAGTCGGCGTCCTGCCAGCAGCGACCATTCCGGCCAGGTGGCCCAAGTCAATCCTCATCCTGTCGGTGTCTACCCGCAAAGTCGCTATTTGACCACACCGCCGCAAGAGCCACGTCAGTCCGACACCAAATTTCAAAATTCTTTTAGCGGCCTCCAATACGGTAAAATCCAGCCCCAACATCCCCAACGCCGCCCAGAGGGCACAAGGTTTCACCATGGCCATGTACGAATCGGATATCACCCAGTTCCTGAAGACGCTCAAGCAGGAGCGCCCGTCCCTGGACGCTGAACAGCGCGAAGGCCGTGCCCTGCTGTGGGACAAGGCCCCGATCGATCTGGAGGAGCGCGCTCGCGCCGACGCGTCGCGCGTGGCCCAGAAGCCGTACGTGTACGCCTCCGAGAACTGATCTCCCCGCCGGGACGCCCCCGATGCACCCAAGCGATCCGCAGGAACAGGCCGCGCAGGAAAAGCTGAGCCTGCCGGTCGAACTGCCCAGCGTAGCTGGTGCCGGTTCCGCCACCAGCGCCGCCGACATGGTCGACGGCCTGGCGTTCGCGCGCCTGTATGGCGAGCCGCTGTTCAAGCTGCCGCAGGACCTGTACATCCCGCCAGACGCGCTCGAGGTGTTCCTGGAGGCCTTCGAAGGCCCGCTGGACCTGCTGCTGTACCTGATCCGCAAGCAGAACTTCAACGTGCTGGACATCCCGATGGCCCAGGTGACGCGTCAGTATCTCTCGTACATCGAGCAGATCCGCAAGCGCAACCTGGAACTGGCCGCCGAATACCTGCTGATGGCGGCGATGCTCATCGAGATCAAGTCCCGCATGCTGCTGCCGGTGAAGAAGGCCGACAGCGACGAGGAAGCCGAGGATCCGCGTGCGGAACTGGTGCGGCGTCTGCTGGAATACGAGCAGATGAAGCTGGCCGCCCAGCGCCTGGACACGGTGCCGCAGCTCGGCCGCGACTTCCTGCGCTCGCAGGTATTCATCGAGCAAAGCCTGGCGCCCCGCTTCCCCGACGTGGAAACGCTGGACCTGCAGTCCGCCTGGGCCGACGTGCTCAGACGCGCCAAGCTGAACCAGCACCACAAGATCTCGCGCGAGGAACTGTCCGTGCGCGAGCACATGAGCCAGATCCTGCGCCGGCTGCAGCACGCGCGCTTCATGGAATTCAGCGAACTGTTCGAAGATGCGATCCGGTCCGGCAAGGGGGTGCCCGTGGTAGTGGTGAACTTCATCGCCATGCTCGAGCTCTCGCGCGAATCGCTGGTCGAGATCACGCAGGCCGAGCCGTTCGCGCCAATCTATGTGCGATTGGCGTACACGCCCGCGTAGACTTACCCGGATATCGGACAATACGAAGGGCGTCGCGCGGCCTGAAGCCGCGATGATGCTCTACAATCCGCCGACAGCCCGGCCGACGTCTGCCATGAGAGCCAGGCACGGGTGAAGTCCGACTTCGGGACGCTCCCCTACCACGACCGCACACGACATTCATGAAAGTCATCTCCTCCATCCAGGCGCTGCGGGACCAGTTGCGCGGACAGAACCGCGTCGCTTTCGTCCCGACCATGGGTAACCTGCACGAAGGCCACCTGTCGCTGATGCGGCTGGCCCGCCAGCATGGAGACCCCGTGGTGGCGTCGATCTTCGTCAACCGCCTGCAGTTCGGCCCGAACGAGGACTTCGACAAATACCCGCGCACGCTGCAGGACGACATCGAGAAGCTGCAGAGCGAAGGCGTCTACGTACTGTTCGCGCCGACCGAGTCGGACATGTATCCGGTGCCGCAGGAGTACCGCGTGGACCCGCCGCATGACCTGGGTGACATCCTCGAAGGTGAATTCCGCCCGGGCTTCTTCAAAGGCGTCTGCACGGTGGTGATGAAGCTGTTCTGCTGCGTGCAGCCGCGCGTGGCGGTGTTCGGCAAGAAGGACTACCAGCAGTTGATGATCGTGCGCCGCATGGCCAAGCAGTTCGCGCTGCCGGTGGACATCATTCCGGCCGAAACCATCCGAGCCGAGGATGGGCTGGCCCTCTCGTCGCGCAACCGCTACCTCGGCGAGACCGAGCGCGCCGAGGCGCCGGTGCTCTACAAGACGCTGCACGAAGTGCGTGACACCGTGCTGGGCGGCGATGGCGTGGACCTGCTGGCCGTCGAGGCCGACGCGCTGGCCCGCCTGCAGGCCCGTGGCTGGAAGCCCGACTATGTGTCGATTCGCAAACAGGACAACCTGCAGCCCCCGACCCGCGAGGAATTCGCGGCCGGCGCCCCGCTGGTGGTGCTGACGGCGGCCAAGCTCGGCGCTACCCGGTTGATCGACAACCTGGAGATCTGAGCGCGAATCTGAACGCAAGAGCGATCCGACCCCGCAACAAAAAAAGCCTGCGCACTTGCCGCAGGCTTTTTGCTTCTTGAACTGCTTCTTGAACGGCTGAACCCTCAGGCCCGCCGCAGCCGTTCGCGCTCCAGATGCCGGCGATGGCCGCTGCGGCGCTTCCACCAGATCAGCACGCCGGTCACCGCGAATGCCAGCGGCACCAGACCGAACACGGTGATGAACGCGCGCCCCCAAGAGCCAAACGCCTCGCCCGTGTGCAGCGGGAACAGCCAGTTGATGATGGTATCGCCAGACGCCGCGTTGCGTGGATCGCGCACGGCCAGCGGGCGGCCGGTGTAGGCGTCGAGCCAGAGCCGCGTGGCCCCGGTATCGGCACGTACCTCGCCTTCCTGGCGCAGGCGTACCTCATAGGCGTCGCCGGGCTTGCGCGGCAAGCTGATGCGCGTCACTGCCGCATCCGGGAACTGCTTCTGCGCCGCTGTCATCGCCTGAGCCGGCGTGATGGCATGCGTGCCCTCCGGGGCCGGATCCGAAACCGGCTTGATCTGCGGGCTCAGCGTCGCAACGCTGGCGATGATCGGCGTGACCCACTTCGGCAGGTTCAGGTACCAGCCGGAAAACGCGATGGTCGCCAGGATCGGCGCCACGAAGATCCCGCCCGCACGATGGCTCGTGTAGATGAACCGCGACCATGAGCCGCCGTGCGTGATGCGCACCGACTGCTTCAGCGAGCGCCACTTGAACTTGGGCCACCACAGCACCACGCCCAGCAGCACGCTGATGAACAGCATCATGCCGGTCACGCCGGTGATCGTCTTGCCCGTATCGCCGGACAGCAGGTAGCGGTGGAGATGGAAGACCGTAGGCATCAGTGCCTGCCGCGACAGCCCCGGCACGCCCCACAGTCGCTCGCCCTTTACGGCCAGCGTGATCGGGTCGATCATCACCTGGCGGAAGCGTCCGGGGCCGGCCTCGGGCCCCTTTATCGGGTAGTACGCTACGAACACGTCGTGCTCGTCGGTGGGCAACATCAGCAGGTTCGGCTTGCCGAAGTGAGGATCGGCCATCAGCTTCGCGGTCACGGACTCCACCGTGGCGGCCCCCACCGGGATGCGTGTGGCGGATACGGCCTGCAGCAGGTCCGGATTCAGCCACTTGTCGATCTCGTCACGCCATGAGATGGCGGTGCCGGTCAGGCCCATCAGGATGAAGAGCACGCCAAAGACCAGGCCAATATATAGGTGCAGTTTTACGAAAAACGTGCGCAAACGACCGGAGAGCATTGTAGGATTTGTAGATGCTTGTACGAGGCGCGCAAGGCACTTCAGAAAACAATCCGAATGCCGCCTGGCGCAAGCCTTCGCAAATGCAAATGCGAAAGATTCGCGATTCTAGCAGCGCAAACCCGTCACCGCCCCATGACGCCCAGTTCCATGCCCCATCAGATCGAACTTGTTCAGGCGACGCCAGCCGACGTAGCGCTGATTGCCACCATGCACGCCGAGAGTTGGCGCGACACCTATGCCGGCCTGATACCCACCGAGTATCTCGAACAGCACACGCCGGCGGAGCGCCTCGCCACTTGGCGCGCGCGGCTGGTGGACGGCGCGGAGGCACCGCTGGAAGTCAATATCCTGCTTGTGGATGGTCAGGCCGCCGGTTTCGCGTGTCTGATGCCGCTGGCGGAGCCGGGCTACGGCATTTATCTGGATAACCTGCATGTGCGCAAAACGTATCACGGACACGGCTACGGCAAGCTGCTGCTCGCGCATTGGGCCGACTACACGGCGCGCCGGTGGCCCGGCAAGCCGCTGTTCCTGTACGTGCTGGACGGCAACACATCGGCGCGGGAGTTCTACCGGCGCCTGGGAGGCGTAGAGTCGGACAGCTTCGACGACCCGTTTCCGGGGACCGACATCATGGTAACGATCCGCCGCGTGACCTGGAACGAGGTGCCAGTACTGGTCAGCCGACTGCAGCCGGCCCCTCGGTAACGACGCCACCCTTGCCGTCGAGCCAGCGCAGGATCGGCTGCCATTGTTCCCAGTCACGCGCCACGCGCGACGGCGCCACGTCCCACAGCGTCAGGCCGTGCGCGGCCAGTTGGACGTAGTTCTGCGTATCGCGCAGGTAGCCAAGCACCGGTAGGCCCAATCCTTCGACAAAGCGCTGGAGTTGCTCTGCTGCGCGGGTACGCACGTCCACGCGCATACCGATCACGCCTACCGGCACCTCGCCGTGCCGCACGCGCTTGTCACCAGCCAGCTTGGCCAGGAAGTCCTGCGTGGCCAGGATGTCGAACATGGACGGCTGCAGGGGCACCACGACGCGGTGCGCCAGTTTCATGACATCAGAGTAGCGCCAGCCATGCAGGCCGGCGGGCGTGTCCAGCACCACGTGCGTGGTGCCCTTCGGAGGGCGGGCGATATTGTCGGCGTCGATGTCCCAGGTCGAGATCGGCGGCGCCGATTCAGGCCGCAGGTTCAGCCAGGCGCGTGACGACTGCTGACGATCGGTATCGCCCAGCATCACGGCGTGCCCATGGCGGGCGAAGTATCCGGCAAGGTTGGTGGCCAGCGTGGTCTTGCCCACACCCCCCTTTGGATTGGCGATCACGACTACCGGCATGAAAGTCCTCCAATGTCCGATTGGGTGCCATGAACGACAACAAGACTCTCGACTTCACCGGGCGCACGGCGTCATGGCAGGCCGCCCCGACTCTCCGACAACTCCGCAAGTGTAGCGTGCCGCCCGGGCTAACGACCCAGCGGCGCGAACAGCGCCCCCAGATCGAGATTGGCGGCGAGGCTGTCGGCCAGCCTGTCGAGCGACGCCTCGCGCAGCGCATCGAGGTCGACGCCTTCAGCCTGACCGAGCCCGGCCCAGCGCAGCAGCGCGCCGCACGCGGCGGGATCGTCGAACAGGCCGTGGACGTAGGTCGCCAGTACCTGACCATCGTCGGATCGGGCGCCGTCCGGTCTGTCACCCTCAAGCCACAGCGCTGGCCGGGCCAGCGCCGGGCCCTCGGTAACCCCGAGGTGAATCTCGTAGCCGCGCACCGTCGCGTCATTGCCATCGGCAAGCCGCCCCGCCACGCGCCGTAACTGCTTTTCTGGCGCCAGCGTGGTTTCGAAATCGAGCAGCGCGAGGCCGTCGCTCGTGCCCGCGGGCCCCTCCCTTCCATCAGGGTCGTGAATGCTCCGCCCCAGCATCTGCATGCCACCACAGATGCCGATCAGCTTGCCGCCATAACGCAGGTGCCGCCGCAACGCGCGATCCCAGCCATTGGCACGCAGGAAGGCCAGATCCGCGCGCACGCTCTTGCTGCCCGGCAGGATCACGAGATCCGCAGGCGGAATCGGCATCCCCGGGCCGATGAACTGGAGATCGACGCCCGGGTGGGCTCGCAGCGCGTCAAAATCTGTATGGTTCGAAATCCGCGGCAGCACCGGGACGATCACACGTAGCACTTCGCTCCCGCCCGCCTGCCCGGCCACCTGGGCGCTGACGATCGCATCCTCGGCATCGAGGTGCAGGCCATGCAGATACGGCAGCACCCCGAACACGGGTTTGCCGGTACGCGCTGTGAGCCAGTCCAGCCCGGGTTCGAGCAGCGCGATATCGCCGCGGAAGCGGTTGATGATGAAACCGGTCACGCGCGTGCGCTCCGTCTCGGACAGGCAATCGAGCGTGCCGACCAGGTGCGCGAACACGCCGCCCCGGTCGATATCGGCCACGATCACCACCGGGCAGTCCACGCGCTCCGCGAACCCCATGTTGGCGATATCGCGATCGCGCAGGTTCACTTCCGCCGGACTGCCCGCGCCCTCCACCAGCACCACGTCGTACGCCTGCGCCAGCCGCTCATGGCTTTCCAGCACAGCGGCCATCGCCCGTGGCTTGTAGTCGTGATAGGCACGCGCGTCCAGATCCATCCGCGCGCGGCCATGGATGATGACCTGCGCGCCGGTATCGCTACTGGGTTTGAGCAGGACGGGATTCATGTCGGTATGGGGCGCCAGTCCGGCAGCCTGCGCCTGCAGCGCCTGCGCCCGGCCGATTTCGCCACCATCGACGGTCACCGCGCTGTTCAGCGCCATGTTCTGCGGCTTGAACGGCGCCACCGGCACCCCGGCCCGCGCCAGCACCCGGCAAAGGCCGGCCACGACGGTGCTCTTGCCCGCGTCGGAAGTGGTGCCCTGGATCATCAGGGTGCCGTGCAGGGCACGCCCAGCCGGGAGGAAATCGGTTCGGGAAGCAGGTTCGTCGCGCATCGCGCGATTATCGCAGCATCGTCCTGGCGCGCGGGAGGTCTGGCGCACCAGTCTGCAAGATCGATGCGGACGGCTACAATACGTCGCATGAAGACCAAGGCCATCGCCCAGGCACTCAACATCTCGCCCTCCGCCGAACCAGCATCGGCGGGCGCCACCGTGGCCGGCGAGCCGGAAGCCCGGCCCACCCATGAGCCGCACGCGAGCATGTCGATGCCGCGCCAGTTGACGCTCGTGATCGGCGGTGCGCGATCGGGCAAGAGCCATTTCGCGGAGCAGCTCGCCACGGACCATGCGGCACTGACACGTGGCCCGGTCACCTATATCGCCACGGCGCGCCACGATGTCGATTCCACCGACGAAGAGATGGAATTGCGCATAGCGCTGCATCGCGCGCGCCGGCCGGCTGACTGGACCCTCGTGGAAGAGCCGGTGCATCTGGCCGACGCGCTCTACGGCCATGCCCGTCACGACGGTTGCATTCTGGTGGACTGCGTGACGCTGTGGCTCAACAACCTGATCTTCAGCGAAAGCCGCGACTATCCCGAGCACGGTGTCATCACGCCGCCACCGGCCTTCACCGAGGAGATCGACGCGCTGATGACCGCGCTGCCGATGCTGCCGGGCCACGTGATCCTCGTCACCAACGAAATCGGCTTCGGCGTGGTGCCGATGGGCGCCATCACGCGCTTCTATGTCGACGAGCTTGGCCGCCTGAACCAGAAGCTCGCCGCGGCCGCCGATCGCGTGCGTCTGCTTGTGGCCGGCATTCCCGTCGCCGTCAAGGACGCGCCCATCGCATGATCATGCTGTCCTGGCCGGCCTGCGTGGCGGCTGCGATCGCCGGCGTTCTGCTGGATCGCTGGCTGGGCGAGCCGCGCCGCTGGCATCCGCTGGTCGGCTTTGGCCGCTTGGCCACGGCCGTCGCCAATCGCCTCAATCGTCCCGAACGTGGCGCGCTACGCCAGCGCGTGGCGGGCCTGATTGCGTGGGCGGTGGTCGTGCTCGTGCCGGCCGCCATCGCGGTGTGGCTGATCTCGCTGGCGCAGGCCGTGCATCCCGCGCTGGCCTGGGTGCTCCATGCAGTGGCGCTCTATGCGGCGCTTGGCGCCCGCAGCCTCTCTCAACACATCGCTCCGATCGCCGGCGCCCTGACACGCGGCGACCTGTACGCCGCGCGCCGGCTTACCGCATGCATCGTCTCGCGTGACACCGAGGATGCCGACGCCGAGGCGCTGGCCCGCGCCGCGTGCGAATCGGCGCTGGAGAACGGCAACGATGCGATCTTCGGCGCGCTGTTCTGGTTCCTGATCGGCGGCGCGCCGGCCGTGATCGTGTTCCGTCTGGCCAATACGCTGGACGCGATGTGGGGCTATCGCACGCCACGCTGGCTGATGTTCGGCTGGGCGGCGGCACGCATCGACGACGTACTCAATTTCGTTCCGGCGCGACTGACCGCGCTCTCCTATGCATCGCTCGGCGCAACGGCGCAGGCGCTGCGCTGCTGGCGCACCCAGGCACGCGCGTGGTCGAGCCCCAATGCCGGTCCGGTGATGGCGGCCGGCGCGGGCGCCGTGGGCGTGGCTTTGGGCGGCGGCGCGCGCTATCACGGCGAGTGGGAAGAGCGACCGCCGCTCGGCGCCGGTGACGCGCCCGCGGCCATCCACATCCGCGCCTGTCTTCGGCTGGTGCAGCGCGCGGTGTGGCTGTGGCTCGGTCTGGCGATGCTGAGCGTGCCGCTGGTCGACCTGCTCGCCGGACTGCTGGAGCGCACGCCATGACCCACGCACCGATCCGCCACGGCGGCAACCTGCTCGCCGCCGTGCGCCGCTATGGCCGCCCGGCGGAAACGTGGCTCGACCTGTCGACCGGCATCAATCCCGACGGCTATCCGGTGCCCCTCCTACCCGCTGACGCCTGGCAGCGCCTGCCACAGGACGATGATGGCCTGGCGGGCATCGCCGCGCAGGCCTATGGCGCCGCGCACGCGCTGCCCGTGGCCGGCTCGCAGGCCGCCATCCGCACCCTGCCGCGACTGCTGCGCCCGGGGCGCGTCGGCATCGCCGCGCTCGGCTACAGCGAATACGCGCCGGCCTTCGCACAGGCAGGACACACCGTCACTCCGCTGGACGAGGCCGACTTCCAGCGTGCGGATCTGGCCGATGCGCTCGATCACCTCGTCGTCGTCAATCCGAACAACCCGACGGCCCGGCTGTTGCCCATCGACACCCTGCGGCACTGGCATGAGCGACTGGCATCGCGCGGCGGCACGCTGATCGTCGACGAGGCTTTTATCGATTGCACCGGTGCGGCATCGCTGGCCGGAAGCAGCGCGGCACCGGGACTGATCGTGCTGCGTTCGCTTGGCAAGTTCTATGGTCTCGCGGGTGTGCGCTGCGGCTTCGTGCTGGCACAGCCGGCCCTGCTCGACGCCCTGGCCGATCAGCTTGGCCACTGGACCGTGTCGGGCCCGGCACGCGCCGTGGCACGCATCGCGCTGACCGACACCGCGTGGCAGGCCGCCACACGCACATCGCTGAGCGCGGCAGGACAACGACTGGCGATACTGCTGCGCGACCATGGCCTGTCGCCCGTGTCGCAGCCATTGTTCAGCTGGGTGCCCGACGCGCGGGCCGGCAGCCTGCATGAAGCCCTGGCTCGGCAAGGCGTCTGGACACGCCTGTTCGACGCAGCCGGCGGATGCCCGAGCAGCCTGCGCTTTGGCTTGCCACCTAACGACGACGCGGCATGGCAACGGCTGGATGCCGCGCTTGGCCACGCACGCCACGCACTCCCTTCCCTGACCTGAATTCCGATGAAAGCCTTCTACGTAGCGAGTGCAGCAAGTGCCCTGCTGATTGCCGCCATGCCGGCGCATGCCGCGGTCTCCGTGGTCGACGATGCGGGCGAGACCGTCACGCTGGCGCAGCCGGCACGCCGCATCGTCTCTCTGGCGCCGCACGTGACCGAACTGATCTTCGCAGCGGGCGGCGGCGACCGCATCGTCGGCACAGTCAGCTACAGCGACTACCCGCCGCAGGCGCGCGATATTCCGCGCGTGGGTGACAACAAGGCGCTCGATCTCGAACGGATCGCCGCGCTCAAACCCGACCTCATCGTGGTCTGGCGCCACGGTAACGCGCAGAAGCAGACCGACCGCCTGCGCGCGCTCGGCATGCCGCTGTTCTTCAGCGAGCCACGCAAGCTCGATGGCATCGCCGACAATCTGGAAAAGCTCGGCACGCTGATGGGCACCACGCCCGTGGCCCACCGCGCCGCTACCGATTTCCGCCAGCAGGTAAGCACGCTGCGCAAAACCTACGCGGGCCGCCCGCCCGTGACCGTGTTCTATCAGGTCTGGCAGCAGCCGCTGATGACGCTGAACGGCGAGCACATGGTCAGCGACCTGCTCGCGCTATGCGGCGGTCGCAACCTGTTCGGGAAGGAAGCGGCACTGGTGCCAACGGTCTCGGTCGAAGCCGTGGTCGCGGGCAACCCCGAGGTCATGCTGACCGCCGGTATGGGCGCCACGCGATCCGACAAGCCGCTCGCGGACTTTGCGATGTGGGAGAAGTGGAAGCAGGTTACGGCCGTGGCACGCAACAACCTGTTCGTGATTGACGGCGATCTGGTCAATCGCGCTGGCCCGCGCGTGGCCCAGGGCGCGGCGGAGATTTGCAAGGACCTGGACGTGGCGAGGTCACGGCGGCCAGGCTGATGCTGGCGCGCTACGCCTTGGCGCTCCGGTTCCACCACCCCAGTCGGGCCTGCCGCTTCCCCAGGTGGAAGTGACAGGTCGCCCCGAACTCAAGCTCCCACTGCAGCGTCTGGGACAGCGTCAGCCCAAGCCAGTGCGCGGCCAGCATCCGCATCGGCCCCGCATGGGAGACGGCCCAGAGGCAATCGCCCGAGCTTGCGTCGAGCGTGTCAGCCCACGCCGTCACTCGTGCCATCACCTGCTGCGCGCTTTCGCCACCGTGCGGGCACGCGCCCATCAGGTCCGCCGCCCACAGGTCAAGCGCATCGCGCGGAATCTCGCTCCACGCCTTGCCTTCCCACGCGCCAAAATCAAGCTCTCGCAGCCGGGGCTCGATTTCGCGGACGGGCATCTCGACATGCGCGGACAGTAGCGCCGCGGTCTCCGTCGCACGCACCGCCGGACTCGTCACCAGACGTGAGGGCGGCAAATCGCCGAGCAAGCGTACGATCCGCTCCGGCGCCGGACTGACCGGCTGCGCCAGTTTCAGATCGAGCGCGCCGTAGCAAACGCCCGGCGCCACATCGGGCCGGACATGCCGGATCAGGACCACTTCCATGCCGCCGCCACCAGGTAGATCGACAATTCGGCAAGCTGCTGCGCCATACCGAGGCAGTCGCCGGTATAGCCGCCGATACGACGCACGAAGTACGCACCCAGCGCGGCACGCACCACGGCCAGCACCAGAATCGCCACGCCCGCGAATAGCGGCGACAGCCACAACAGCGGCACGACGCCGCACGCCAGCGCGAAAACCAGTCCGACACCAAACAGGCGCTGCGCCACCGGCTTGGCCTTGCCCTCGGCACGCACATAGTCATGCGTGGCCAGGAACGTGATCGCCATCGCGCGGCTGGCTCCATGCGCCGCCACCAGCAACACCAGCAGCACCATCGCACCGCCCGATTCCGCCACCGATACCAGCAGTTGCCACTTCAGCAACAGCGCCACCACAATGGCGATCGCGCCAAACGCGCCCACGCGCGAGTCGTGCATGATCCTCAGCACATCCTCGCGGCGATAGCCACCACCGAAGGCATCGACGCAATCCGCCAGGCCATCCTCGTGAAACGCGCCGGTGAACAGCAACGTGGCCGCCATGCCGAGCACGATCGCCACCGACGGGGACCAGAACGACAGCGCGCCCCATGTCACCAGCGCGCCGAAGGCGCCAACGATCAACCCCACCAGCGGGAAGTAGCGCGACGCGGCATTCAGGAAGTGCGGCTCGAACCCCACCCAGCTCGCCAGCCGCGCCGGCAACGGCACGCGCGTGAAGTAGCCGACGGCAGTGAGAAAGAAGCGGAGTTCGTTGGCCATCATGGCGCCTCAGGTCGCTTCAGGTCGCCGACGCGTTGCTGACGCCCGCGCCGCTGAACGTGGCCATTTCCCGCAGGAACGCCACCGCCGAAGCCACCAGCGGCCATGCCAGCGCTGCCCCGGTACCCTCGCCCAGCCGCAGGTCCAGTGCCAGCAGCGGCTCGGCCTTGAATTCGGCCAGCAGCGCGCGGTGCCCCTGCTCGTGCGAGCAGTGCGAGAACACGCAGTACTGCAGTACGTTCGGGTCAATGCGCGCGGCCACGAGCAACGCCGCCGACGCAATGAAGCCATCCACCAGAATCACCATGCGGCTGGCCGCAGCCGCCAGGTATGCGCCGGTCATCGCGGCGATCTCGAAGCCACCGAACGTGGCCAGCACATCGAGCGGATCGGTGACGTCCGCGTGCCTGGCCAGCGCCCGCGAGAGGACGTCATGCTTGCGTGCCACGCCCGCATCGTCGAGGCCTGTGCCACGGCCAATGCATGCCTCCAACGGCAAGCCGGTCAGGCGGCTCATCACGCAGGCCGCGGCCGACGTGTTGGCGATGCCCATCTCGCCGAAGCCGATCACATTGGTACCTTGCTGGCCGTGCCGCAGCACGCGTGCGATGCCGGCATTGATCGCCGCGCCGGCCTGCTCCGGCGTCATGGCTGGCTCTTCGACAAAGTTGCGCGTGCCGTTGGCCACGCGGCAGTTCACGAGGCTCGGCGAGGCCGGCAGCGGCGCGCGCACGCCCACATCCACCACCTCGAGCGCCAACCCGTGAAGGCGGGTGAAGACGTTGATCGCCGCGCCGCCATTCAGGAAGTTCAGCACCATCTGCGCCGTGACCTCCGCCGGAAATGCGCTGACGCCCGTGTCCGCCACACCGTGGTCGCCGGCAAACACGATGATTGCCGGGCGAGTCAGATCAGGAACGGTCTCGCCACGGATCAGCCCGATCTGCATGGCCAGCGTCTCGAGCCGGCCCAGCGAGCCGGGCGGCTTGGTCTTGTCGTCGATTGCGGCCTGCAGCGCGGCGCGCAGCGATGCGTCGAGCGGCGCGATCGGTGGCAGGGTCAATGCGTAGTCTGAAATTGCAGTTGCCATGGTGCTGATTCGAATAACGCGAATTACATTTCCACGCCCGGCTGGGCCTTGATGCCCTGCTCGAACGCGTGCTTGACCGGTGTCATGTCGGTTACGGTATCGGCGGCCTCGATCAGCGCGGACGGTGCGCCTCGACCTGTGATGACCACGTGCTGCTTCGGCGGACGCGCG
Source organism: Cupriavidus metallidurans CH34 (assembly GCF_000196015.1). NCBI lineage: Bacteria > Pseudomonadati > Pseudomonadota > Betaproteobacteria > Burkholderiales > Burkholderiaceae > Cupriavidus > Cupriavidus metallidurans. The sequence goes on from NC_007973.1 coordinate 3,032,908, forward strand.
CGCAGATCGGCGATGACGGTATCGAGATCAAGATAGTGCAGCTTCAGCGCAATGTTGAGTTCGTCGAACAGGATCAGGTCGAACGACGGATCGCGCAGCATCCGGCGCGCCACCTCCCATGCGGCCTCTGCCTTGGCCACGTCACGCGCGCGGTCCTGGGTTTCCCACGTGTAGCCTTCGCCCATCACGTGGAACTCGCACTCCTCCGGAAAGCGCCGCAGGAACATTTCCTCGCCGCTCGGGAACGCACCCTTGATGAACTGGACCACGCCGGTACGCATGCCATGACCCATGGCGCGCACCACCATGCCGAAGCCGGAGCTCGACTTGCCCTTGCCATTGCCCGTGGTGATCACGATCACGCCGCGCTCGTTCTGCGCCGCGGCGATCTTGGAATCGACCACCTCCTTCTTGCGGACCATGCGTGCCTTGTGACGGGCATCGCGGCCGGCGTCATCGTTGGTATTCGGGGTATCGCTCATGTCTGATTTCCATCTGGGATCAGCGCGGTATGGGTGCCGTCGCTGATGCTGATAATCGGGGTACGCAGCGCATGGGAGCACTGCGCGGGAGTCAGGACCTCGTGCGCCGGGCCGTGCAGCGCGTGACCATCCTCGGCCATCAGCAGCGCGTGGGTGGCATAGCGATGCGCGAGGGTCAGGTCATGCACGATCACGACAACTGCGTGGCGGCCCGATCGGGTCAGGCGCTGCAGCAGGTCGAGCACCATGATCTGGTGCCGCAGGTCCAGGTGCGCCACGGGTTCGTCCAGGAGCAGCAGCGGCGCCTGCTGCGCCAGCGCGGCAGCCAGCGACACGCGCTGGCGTTCGCCACCGGACAGTGTCAGCACGTCGCGGCCACGCAGTGGCTCGAGATCGAGCGCGTCGATGACATCATCCACGATCCGGTCATCGTCACGCTGGCCCCAGCCCCAGCCGCTCAGATGCGGATGCCGACCGATGCGCACGGCATCCTCGACCAGCATCGAGAACGTATCGTGCACAGCCTGGGGCAAATAGGCCCGCTGCCGCGCCAGCGTGGCAGGGGCGATCTGCGTGACCGCAATTTCGTCGACCTCGGCCGCGCCGCTGTCGGGCGCGCGCAGACCGGCCAGCACGCCCATCAGCGTGGACTTGCCGACCCCGTTCGGGCCGACGATGCACCAGAGCTGCCCCGCGCCGATCGACATCGAGAGGCCATCGAGCAGCACGCGGCTCCCGGCGTGCAGGCCGAGTTGCCGCAGGGTCAACTGCGGACAGTCTGTGAGCGGCTCGGACCAATGGCTCATCGCGGTCTCCGCAGCAGCAGGTAGAGGAAGGTCGGCACGCCCAGCAGCGCCGTGATGACGCCCACCGGCAGTTGCGTGGGGGCAACCACGGTACGCGCGATCAGGTCGGCAGCCATCAGCAAGGTGCCGCCCAGCAGCACTGATGCCGGCAGCAGCAGGCGCTGGTCGTTCCCCCAGGCCAGGCGCACCATGTGTGGCACCACCAGGCCGACGAAGCCAATCGACCCGGCCGTCGTGATGGCGGCGGCAATCGAAATGGAGGAAATCAGGAAGGTAGCCAGGCGCACGCGGCCAACGCGAACACCCAGCGATTGCGCCACGGTCTCACCCAGCAGCATCACGTTGAGCGCCCGCGCCATCGGCATGGCCAGCAGCAGTGCGGCGATCAAGGTGGCCAACGCCGCGCCATAGGCGGCCGTGCCACCGAGGTCACCGGTCAGCCAGAACAACATGCCGCGCAGGCGCGATTCCGGCGCGATGGCGAGGATCAGCGTGATCAGCGCGCCCCACCCCGCGGCCAGGATGACACCGGTCAGCAGCAACCGCGCGCCGGCCTCCTGGTGTCCGCCCTGCACTTTTGGGTTGAGCAGGTCACGGCGGGCAAGCGTGGCGACGAGCAGCATGGACACCAGCGCGCCACCCGCCGCGCTGGTGTGCACGATCCATTGCGGAAGCATCAGCAGCATCGACAGCAGCGCACCCGTGGACGCCCCGCCGGAGACGCCGAGCACGTAGGGTTCGGCCAGCGGATTGCGCAACAACACCTGCATCAATGCGCCGGAAAGCGCCAGCAGCCCGCCACAGGCAAACGCGGCGGCGGCACGTGGCAGCCGTAGTTCGCGGACGATGGCGCCTGCGGTGCCATCGTCCGCGCCGCTCAGCGCCTGCCAGAGTTGCCCGGCATCGAGCGACACGCTGCCGATCGCCAGCGACAGGCCGAAGACGGCCAGCCCTGCCAGCGCGAGGACACCCCAGACGATCAGCGCGCGCCGCAGCTCAGCCATGGCTCCCCGCGCGCGGCATCACTTCTGACGCCATCCCAGCGTGATGAAGCCGGCCCTGCCCTGCGTGTTGTAGGGGTAGGCCAGCTGGTAGTTCTTGTCGAACAGGTTTTCCACTCGGGCGGCGACGAACCATTGTTTGTCGATGTTGTAGCGGGCGTTCAGGTTGACGATACCGTACCCGCCCAGCGTGCGCGAACCGCTGTCGAGTCGCGCCGAGGATACCAGCCATTCACCGCCGAAACGCCAGTTTCCGAAATTCCGGCCCACGTCGAACGACGCATGGCGCCGGGCACGCCGCAGAAGCTGCGTATTGTTGGTCTCATCCAGCGGATTCTGGAACGTCACGCTGGCGCCCACGTCAGTGCCCCACAGGCTGGCGCGCCACGATGCCTCGATCCCCTGCACCTTGGCCTTGTTGACGTTCTGCGCCAGGTAGAGGCCGCTGGGCTGCAACGCGGAGACGATCAGGTCGTTGTAGCGCGTCTCGAACGCGGTCACGCGCAGCAGGCCGGTCGACGCCGTCTCCACCTGCACCCCCACCTCCGCCGACTTGGCGCGCTCGGGCTGCAGGTTCGGCTGGCCGTAGTACGGGTAGTAGAGCTCGTTGAACGTCGGCGCGCGGAACGCATTGCTGACGTTGGCAAGCAACTTGACCGCGCTGGTCAGGTAGTAGCCGTAGCCGGCGAAGAAGCTGCCCTGGTCGCCGAAATCGGAATAGTGGTCGTTACGGCCGTTCAACTGGATCTGGTGCTTGCCGATACGCCCCTCGTAGCCGCCATAGACCGAAAACACATTGCGCGACGGCGCGTTGTACGAGCTCGAAGCCAGCTCCTGCTGCAGCCAGTCCGTGCCAAACATCAGCGTATGGTCGGGTGTCAGCGCGTACTCGTTCTGCCAGTTGAACTGGCGGGTGCGCGTGCTGAACAGGCTGTCGAACAGGCCGTTGATCGTGCCTTCGCTGCGGTCTTCGCTTTGCGCAACCTTGAAATGCGTGGTCCAGTCAGATAGCACCTTGCCGTTGACGAACGCGGACAGCGTGTAGAGCTTGCTATCCATGCGGTAGTCGTCGGTCGGCTTGCCGTAGGCGTTGTCGTAGGAAAGCTGGCTGTTCGAGTAGTAGGTCGCGACGCCAGCGTCCCAGTCCTGCGTGAACTGGTGCTTGATCTGGCCCGAGATGCTCTTGTTCTCGTACGGGTTGTTGGCCGGATTCGGGCCGATACCGCGCGCGGCGCTCTTCGGATTGTCGGCGTTCCACTGCGCCGCATTGATGGCCGAGAAGCCATCGGTCTTGTACATCGAGCCGGTGACGTTGAACGAGGTGGCACCGATCTGGCCACCGTAACCCACCGTGCCCTGGCGGGTATTGTTGCTGCCGTACTCCACCTGCGCGTTGGCGGCAGGCGCCTGGCCCGCGCCACTCTTGGTGAAGATCTGCACCACGCCACCAACGGCGTCGGAGCCATAGAGCGCCGAGACGTTGCCGCGCACCACTTCGATATGGTCGATCTGGTCGGGCAAGATATTGGCGATCTGCGCATTACCGTTGCTGACGCCGGAAATCCGCACGCCGTCGATCATGATCAGCACCTGGTTCGAATTGGCGCCGCGCATGAACAGCGAGGTATTGGTACCCATGCCGCCGTTGGTCGAGAACTCCACGCCCGCCTGGTTGCGCAGTAGCGAGCGCAGGTCCGGAGCCTGTGAGTTGACGATGTCTTCCTGGGTGACCACCGTGGTGTGCGGCAGGGCCTCGGTCACCGACTGCGCGGTTCGGGAGGCGGTGACGACTACGGGCGCCAGCGTCTGCCCGCTGGCCGCCTGCGCGGCGGCCGGTGCGGCTGCCGGTGCGGAAGCGGGAGCGGGACCATTGGCCGATGCGCTGGCCGGCGTGGTGGTCGACGACTCATCTGGCGTCGCGTCCTGCGCGAAGACCGATGCGGACGGAAAAAGGGCGATGGCCGCCAGGATGGCGGGCATGGAGGGGCGAACCGACGGCTTCAGCGCGGCGGTCGACCTGGATAGCGTGGAACGCATGAGCAGGGATGGAAGAGAACGGCCAGGCCCGTTCCCCCGCGGGCCATATGGCGATGGGGTATGCCACCTTCGGCGCGGCATACCCTCGTTCTGCAGGCCGGTATCCGGGCTGACGACATCAGGCTGGCCGCCTTCCCGATCAGATCGTGACGATTCAGATTCAGTGGCGTTTGGCCGGCCCTGCGAGCCGCTCGTGGCGGGCGTTCGCGGTCGCTTACCGTTGCGGGGGCAGCACAGGTTGGCCTGCCCCGATATGGATTTCGGCGCCCGGCTCCCTGTTTCCCGTTGAACTGCAGCCCTGTAAGAGCAGGGCGCGAGCACCTGGAACGGGGGCGAGTGTATGGAGTTTCAACTTTGGCGTCAATGCAGCGGGTCAAGCTGCCGATAACCGAGATTTGATATCTGGAGACGGGCCAATCGTTACAGAACGATGCAACTTCGTGGCGCCTCGGGCGTCTTAACCGGCTCGCTGGGTGTGGCCGAGCCGCCTGCATCGGCTAGAATCCCGAAACCTGACCTTCACTCCTACCGGACACGACAGGCACTATGCTCAACGAACTCGAACAACTGGCCGCCAAGATCGGGCGCGTGCTGCATCAAGCAGACACCCTGGCGGCGGAAAACCAGCGGCTGCGTGCGGAGATCGAGCGTCTGCAAGCCGAGGCGAGCCAGTTGCGCGCGGATCGCGAAGCCATGGCAGCCGACCGCGAACTGCTCAATATCAAGATCGAGGAAGCCCAGCTTCGCATCCAATCGATTCTCGACAAGCTGCCCACGGCCAGTGACGCGCGCCAGCTCGACCTGCTCGGCGACGGCAAGCGCGCTACATCTGAAGGTACGCAGCAGGCCCCCGGAGAACACGCATGAGCAACAAGCAAGTGGAAGTGAACATCGCCGGCCAACCGTATCGCTTCGCGATCGCACCGGACAACGAGGCCGCGCTGCTGGAAGCCGTGGCATTGGTCGACGACAAGATGAACAAGCTCAAGGGCACCGTCGCCGCGAAGGGTGTGGAGCGGGTGGCCGTGATGGCGGCGATCAGCATTGCGTCGGACCTGCTGGCAATGCGCCGCAAGCAGGAAGAAGAAGGCGCGATTCCCGTCGACGCGGTGCGCGCGCGCATTCGCGAACTGAACGAGCGCGCCGACGAAGCACTGCGCCAGTACGCGCACGTCGGCACGCGCTGAGCGGCCTGCTTGCGGTCTGGCTGCGCTCTGTTTCGCTAACCGGAAGAGCCAACCCTTGCATTGCGCGGCCACGGCCCCATCTGCCCGGATGTGAAGCCGATGCCGCGCACGCCGTGCGCGAGTGTTGTGGAAAATGTAACGACGCCGTACGTCCGGCTTGGTATGACTGTCGTCGCGGTGTATAGTGTAGCCACTGCACGGCGCATGCGACCGATGCAGTTGGATGGTCGGGTTATCGCGCCTGGCCGCCGTTTCCATCCCATCCTTAGTTGAAACGGCAAACGTCTGACATCCCGAGCGTATTGCACGCACAGGAACCAAAAGTCAGACGTTTGACAGTTTCCCTGCCTGGTTCGTGAGGGTCATAAACTCCTTGAACCGATATGCATTGCATGGTGCGGGATCATGTCGTATGGGCGAGCGCGTTACCGCATTCATAGTCTGGGCCGAGCTTGGACTCCCTGAGTGGGCGATGTACCCGAAATACGACTTCCGCAGCCACTCTGAACCTCACTTGGGTTCAGGATGCCGACCCAGCGGCCGAGGCGGGGACCCCCTAAAAGGCGGTGGTTTGATAGAACCACCGCCTTTTTCTTTGACTGCTCATAGACGGACCGATCGGTATCACAATGCCCTCCTCCGCCCAGCGTGCCCGCCAGTACTGGCTGATGAAGTCCGAACCGGACGAAGCCAGCATCGATGATCTCGCCCGTGAAGGCACGTTGCCGTGGACCGGGGTTCGCAATTACCAGGCACGCAACTTCATGCGTGACCAGATGCGCATCGGCGACGGCGTCCTGTTCTATCACTCGTCATGCCCGGAACCCGGCATCGCCGGCCTGGCCGAGGTCTGCTCGCAACCCTACCCCGATTCCACGCAGTTCGATCCGAAGAGCGACTATTACGACAGCGCATCGAAGCAGGACAATCCGCGCTGGTCGCTTGTCGACGTGAGCTTCGTCCGCAAGAGCACGCTGATCCCCCTCCAGGCACTGCGTGAGCACGATGCGCTGGCCGACATGGTCGTGCTCCGCCGCGGCAATCGTCTGTCGATCACGCCGGTCACGCCGGCCGAGTGGCGCTATATCACCGAAAAGCTGATGAAGTAAGCACCGCCGCAGCAATGCGGCACTGCGCGTCCAGCAACACTGGGCCGCACCGACGCCGCCGGCGACTTTGATTTGCAGCAACAAGTGCGCGAGACACGCGCGAATGCGTCACGTTCGGGCGAGCCAGGGAACGAACACCGGCCACGTGCGTCTGATAGCCATCACTTTGATCGGGAGAACAATATGAAGAAACTGCTGGCTGCCTCGCTGCTGAGTACAACCGCCGCCATGGCCGCCGCCCAGACGGTTGCACCTCCCTCGGGTGTTCTGTCGCTGTCCGCGCAAGCCGCGACCGAGGTGCCGACCGACGTCGTACACCTGACCCTGGCTGCCGAACAGGAAGGCCCCGAGCCGACGGCCATCTCCAATGCGCTGTCGTCGCGCACGCAGGCCGTGCTGGCACAGGCCAAGCGCACGTCAGGCGTGGAGGCCCAGTCGGGCGGCTTCACGATTCATCCGAATACCGACCGCAATGGCCGCATCAGCACGTGGCGTGGCCGCTCGGAGGTGATCCTGAAGTCGAAGGATTTCGCCGCCGTGTCGAAGCTGGCCGGCGAACTGGCCAGCCAGATGCAGGTGCAGAACATCGCGTTCTCGCTGTCGCGCGAGACACGCCTGGCTGCCGAGCAAAAGCTCGCCGACCAGGCCGTGGCCGCGTTCCGCGACAAGGCACAGGCCACGACAAAGCTGTTCGGCTATAGCGGCTACACGATCCGCGAAGTCTCGCTGAACGAATCCGGCGGTGTCATGCCGATGCCGCGCATGTATGTCGCGAAGGCCATGTCGGATAGCGCTGGCGCGCCGATTCCGGTGGAAGGTGGCAAGAGCCAGGTCACGGTTTCCGTGAACGGCTCGGTGCAGATGGTGAAGTAAGCGGGTCACTCCCCTCTCCCGTGGTGTATAGACCAGGAAACGGGAGAGGGGGCCGAGCCCCTCTCGGCTCAACTCACAGCGCCCCGAACTGCTGGCGCAGCACGTTCTTCTGCACCTTGCCCATCGTATTGCGCGGCAACTCATCGACCACGTGCACACGCTTGGGTACCTTGAAATTGGCGATGCGGCCCTTCAGCGTGCCGATCATGCCAGCCTCATCAATCTCCATGCCCGGCTTGCGTACGACCACGGCAACGACGGCCTCGCCGAAGTCAACATGCGGCACGCCGATCACGGCTGACTCCACCACGCCCGGCATCTCGTCGATAAAGCTCTCGATTTCCTTCGGATACACGTTGTAGCCGCCCGAGATGATCAGGTCCTTACTGCGACCTACGATCGTCAGGTAGTTGTCCGGCACGATGCGTTCGCCTGCCTGGCTGACGATCGCGCCACCAAGGCGGCCCACATCCCCAGTCTTGAACCAGCCATCGGCCGTAAATTCCTCCGCCGTCTTCTCGGGCATCCGCCAGTAGCCCTTGAACACGTTCGGCCCCTTGACCTCAACGTTACCGATCACACCCGGCTCGCACGACTTGCCTTCGCTGCCCGTCACGCGCACCGACACGCCCGGCAGCGGCCTGCCCACGGTGCCACCGATCCGCTCACCCAGTGCCGGGTCATACGGATTCGATACCAGCATCACGGTCTCGCTCATGCCGTAGCGCTCCAGGATCGTGTGGCCGGTGCGCTCGCGGAATGCGTCGAACGTCTCCAGCAGCAGCGGCGCCGAGCCCGAGACGAACAGGCGCATGTTGCTGCACAGTTCCTTGTCGAAACGGGGCTCCTGCAGCATTCGCACGTAGTACGTAGGCACGCCCATCATCACGGTGGTACGCGGCAGGTACTTCAGGATCTGGCCCATGTCGAGCTTCGGCGCCCAGATCATCTTGGCGCCCGCGAGCAGCGCGCCATGCGAGGCCACGAACAGGCCATGCACGTGGAAGATCGGCAGCATGTGCAGCAGCACATCATCGCTGCGCCAGCCCCAATACTCATTCAGCGTTTGCGCGTTCGATGCCAGGTTTCGATGCGTCAGCATCGCGCCCTTGCTGCGGCCGGTGGTGCCCGACGTGTAGAGAATCGCGGCCAGATCGTCGTCCGCGCATTCGACCGTCTCGAACGTGTCAGGCTGCACTGCCGCGCGTTGCAGCAGCGAACCGGTGCGGTTATCGTCGAGCGTGAAAACATGGGCGGTGCCGTGCCGGAACGCCACTTTCGACACCCAGCCGAAGTTGTTGCTGCTGCAGACCACCACGGCAGGCTCGGCGTTGCCGACAAAGTAGTCGATTTCGGCCTCCTGGTACGCGGTGTTCAGCGGCAGATACACATAGCCGGCGCGCAACGTGGCCAGGTACAGGAACAGTGCTTCCGGCGACTTCTCGACCTGCACCGCCACGCGCGAGCCGGCGGGCAGCTTCAGCGCGGTCAGCAGGTTGGCCAGCTTGGCGGTGGCGCGATCGAGGTCGTCCCACGAGTAGTAGAGCCCGTCATGCGTTTCGATGCAGCATGCGGTGCGGTCGGCGGGAAAGCGGGATTCGAACAGGGCGAACAGGTTGGCGTTCATGGTGCGGGACTAGTACGAAACAAGTACGGGACAGGTACGGAATGCTGGGAAAAGCGGACCCGGGGAGCCTTGGCGATACGGTGCGGCCGGTAATGATAGCCCGGCCGCCACCCGGTTACTCTCCAGTGAAATCCGGAGGCCGGTGCGCCAGAAACGCGGCCACGCCCTCGGCATGGTCGCGACTGGTGGCGTAACGGAAATGGGCGTCGAATTCGGCGTCGGTCAGCAGCGTGGGATCTGGCGACAGGCGACGAATCGTCGTCTTGTTGATGCGGGCCGCAAGCGGCGCGCCGGCGCTCAGCCGCTGCACGGTTGCCGTCACTTCGTCGTGCATGGCCGCCGCAGGCACCACTCGCGTGAGCAGCCCCTTGCGCTCAGCCTCCAGTGCATCGAACACACGGCCTTCGAGCAGGATCTCGAGCGTCACCGCCCGCCCCACCAGCGCAAGCAGGCCGCGCAACTCGCCGGGCGCCATCGGAAAGCCGAGCCGGTTGATCGGCACGCCGAAGCGGCTGCCCGCAGCGGCCACGCGCAGGTCGCAATTGCAGGCAATCTCGAGGCCACCGCCAACGCAAACGCCCTCGATGGCGGCCAGCGTCGGATGCGGGCATTCTGAAATCGCCCGCAGCGCCGGTGCGATGATTTCCGTGTGGTAGCGGCGGACAGCCGCCTCGTCTCCGCGCACAGTCGGAAACTCCGCAATGTCGGCGCCGGCGGCGAAGTTGCCGTCGGCACCGCGCACAAGCACGCAGCGCAGCGACATGTCCGCCGCCAGCGTGGCGAATCCGGCGGCCAGCGCCTGCCACATGTCGACCGAGATTGCATTGAGCTTGCCCGGATTCGACAGCGTGACGACGGCCGTCGACCCTTCGCGCGAGAACGTGACGGTGTCGCTCATCAGTCGATCTTCGCGCCCGAGCGCTGCACCACGTCTGCCCAGCGCTTGATCTCGGCGTGCTGGAATTGCGCGAACTGCTCCGGCGTGTACTGCGGGATGTCCGAACCGTTCTGCAGCCAGATCTGCTTCATCTCCGGGTTGTTCAACGCCTTGGTGGTCTCGGCGTAGAGCCTGTCGACGACTTCCTTGGGCGTGCCCTTGGGCGCCCACAGCGCATACCAGGTGGACACGTCGTAGTTGGGCAAACCGGCCTCGGCAGCGGTCGGTACGTTCGGGAACGCCGCGGAACGCGTCTTCGATGCCACGGCCAGCGCCTTGATGCGCCCGGCGCGGATATGTTGCGACGATGAACCAAGGCCATCGAACATCAGATCCACCTGGCCGGCGATCAGGTCCGACAGCGCAGGGCCCGCGCCCTTGTACGGCACGTGGATCAGATCGGTCTGCGTCTGCAGCTTGAACAGCTCGCCCGCCAGATGGTGCGAGGAACCGTTGCCGGCCGAGGCGTAGTTGAGCTTGCCCGGATTGGCCTTGGCATAGGCGATCAGGTCCTTCACGCTGGTGGCCTGCACCTTGCCCGAATTGACCACGATCACCTGTGGCGGCTGGGCAATCACCGTGATGGGAATGAAGTCCTTCTCGATGTCGTAGTCGAGCTTCTTGTAGAAGGACGGTGCGATCGCGTGATGCGCGCCGCCAATGAACAGCGTGTAGCCATCGGGGGCCGCCTTGGCGGCGATGCTCGCGCCAACGGTGCCGCCCGCGCCACCACGATTGTCGATGACGAACTGCTTGCCGAGCTGCTTCGACAACTGCGCGGTAAGCGGCCTCGCAAACGCATCGGTGCCGCCGCCGGCCGGGAACGGCACGATGACGGTGACCGGCTTGCTCGGCCATGTATCGGCCTGCGCGGCCGGTGCGTAAAGACTGGTGACCCCGGTCCCGGCCATCAGGCCAGCCACTGCAAACACGCGTGCAAATGTGGTCAGATTCCGCTGACGACGATTCATGTACTGTCTCCTCTCTCTTCTCTTTGGAAAGTCAATCAAAAGTACGACTTGCTACGACTCATACACCCGACGAAAAATTGCCCTGGCGGTCTCCGTGTCCGCTCCTTTTCGACCCTCGATTACAGAAGCTTTGCCACCGCCCGACTGATGCGGGGATTGCCGTCGCCAAGGCGAGCCAGATTGTCATCCAGCGCATCAGGCACGTAAAGGTAATTGACCATCATGCCGCACGATTGCGCACGCCCTTTGCGCGACATGTCGGCGCCCCAGTTCACGCGCTCCACACATGCGCCGTTGCCGAGGTGAAAGCGCGCCACCGGATCGGCGGGCACGCCCTTGCCACCCTCTCGCACCAGATAGTGCGCGGCCAGTGTCATGGCTGTATCGCGTATCACGGTATCTTCAGTGTCCGCTGACAACGCGCTGAACCATGCCGCGCCATCGGCGGGCACCTCACCATGCTGCTCGCGCCAGCGTGCAAGGCGCTTGACACCGAGCACGCGGTCGATGGACTCACCGTCCCGCTTGCGCAGCCAGTCCGCAAACCCGGGGATCGGCGACAACGTGGCGAACTGCTTGAGCTTGGGATGCTCGCGCTGCAATTCCTCGATCACCCGCTTGAGCAGGAAATTGCCGAAGCTCACGCCGCGCAACCCCGCCTGCGTGTTCGAGATCGAATAGAAGATGGCCCACTTCACGCGCCGCAGGTCTTCCAGCGGTGCGGCTTCATCGAGCAGTGCCTGCACGTTGGCGGCCATCTCGGGCACGAACGCAACCTCGACGAAGATCAGCGGTTCGCGCGGAATGCGGGGGTGGAAGAACGCATAGCAGCGGCGATCCGAATCCAGCCGGTTGCGCAGGTCGGTCCATGACGAGATCTCGTGCACGGCCTCGTAGCGAATCAGCTTCTCGAGCAGCGACGCGGGCGAGTCCCACGTGATCGGCTGCAGTTCGAGCAAGCCCACGTCGAACCAGTTCGAGAACAGCGCCTCCAGGTCCTCATCGAGTTCGCGCAAGCCCGGGATGCGCTTGTGCCAGCGCAGCATGTCCGCGCGCAACTGGATCAGGAAGTGCAGCCCGCAAGCACTGTTGCCACGCTGCCCATGCAGTGCGGCAAAACGCTTGAAAAAACGGATGCGTGCGTTGGACAGCGCCTGCGACAAGCCGGACGCGGTAGCCGGCTGGCCGCCAGCCGCATCGCGGACGGCGGCCACCTCGGCCAGCACGCCGAGCATCGCCTGGCGAAGCGGCTCCACCGCAGCCTCGTATTCGTCCTGCCACGCCTGGGCGGCGGCGTTGGCGGCGACATCGGTCAGCCGCGCGTCGAAGCACTGACGCAACTGGTCGCGCTGACGTTTGGTTGCGCGCGTGGACAGGGCGGGCGTGTCCTGCGCCTTCGCAGGGCCTGCCGCAGTGGCATCCGCATCGCCCTTCCGGTTCCACCAGCGGCCGAAGCGCGATAACAAGGTGTCGGACACGGGCTCGGCGGCATCGAGCGGCGCGCTGACTTTCTGTTGATCTGAGGTGTCGAGGGCGGTCATGGAGATTCCTGCGTAGGGGCGAGCGGATCGATCACAAACCTTCAGTCCTGTCCAGCCAGGCGAAGCTGGCCCGGCGCTACGGCGGGCGGCTCCGGATCGGCACGATCCAGCGCGCTCAACGCGCCGCGCTGGCGCAGCACGTGGGTTTTCATTAGCGCTTCCGCGCCTTCCGGATCGTGTGCCTTCAGCGCCGAGAACACCGACATGTGCTCGGCACACGATTCCTGAATGCGGCCCGGCAGCTTCAGGCTCTTGTGCCGCGACAGGCGCAGCACCTTGCGCAAGTCACTGACCACGCCCGACAGCCAGCGGTTGCCGGCCAGCCGCTGGATCGCCTCATGAATCTGGTAGTTGGTCTCGTAGTAGGCGTCGATATCGCCCGCCGCCGCATGACGGGCCAGCTCGGCATGCAAGCCTTCGAGCGCATCGAGATCGGTCTGGGTGACGTTGCGCGCGGCCTCGTAGGCGCAGCGCCCTTCGAGCAGGGCCATCAGCGGAAAGATTTCGTCGAGATCCTGCTCGGTGAGTGCATTGACGAAACATCCGCGACGCGGCTCCAGCCGCACCAGCCCTTCCGCGGCCAGGACCTTCAGCGCCTCGCGCATTGGCGTGCGCGACGTGCCCAGTGCGGCCGCAAGCGCGACTTCGTCGATCCACGCGCCTGGCAACAGCGTGTGATCGTCGATCATGGCACGCAGCCGATCGGCAACTTCGAGGTAAAGCGCCTGCTGGACGATCCGCATGAAGCCCTTTCGATGACATCACCGAGCGGCGCATACACCGCAATAATTCATAATTATGAATAAGGGCGCGCGCGCCGCAAGGAGTTTCGATGCTGCAAAGCGGCATCAAAGTCGTGAATCGGCCATGCGCCACACGGTGATATCGGATAGTCCCGTGAGATGAGGGCGGTAGACGACGATGGGATGCGGATAGAGGGGATAGAGGTGCGGCGGGCAACGTTCCTGCCTCCCACAGGAAAATTGCCCGCGCCAGAAAGAACCGCTACTGGACAACATCATCGACGCCGGACTGGATGCGCCTGGCGCGCGTGGGTCAGATTTGACATGCTGGCGCTGGCCCAGCGCCTGCCCCCGTTCAAGCACCCAAGCGTGGGTGCAGATCTTCCCGTTTGGCTTTTCCGTCGTTTTCGGTCGCATCCGCGCATCTTTCGTACGCGCTCTCCCTTCGATGCGGCCGTGGACATTTCCTGTCCCGACCTGATTCTTGTAACAGACTGTATAGCGAGGACCATGCCACGCTGGCTAAGTTATTGATTTTATTGAGGCGGACGATCCGAGACTTGTTACAAGTGCCAGATCATGTAACAGGATGTTTCTCCTTCGTTACGACCCCCACTACCCTGCTGGTTGTCGCCAATATGCCGCAGCGAGCGATTAGTGATGGCGGCGGTACGCCGCGATGCGAAAATGCGCCGCACACTGCACGAAAGCCGATGTTCAATCGGTTGCAAATATGAAACATGGGCTGGAAGCGACATCCGGCCCTGTCAAAACTCTCGGAGAGGTCCGGCATGGAAGACAATTTTCAGGGAAGCCACTACATCGGCGACGGAACGCAGGCCGCGCCGCGCAATCTGCCCCTGTCGTTCACTGGCTCGGGGTCCGAGTACTTCCGCATCTGGATCGTCAACGCATTGCTGTCGATCATCACGCTGGGTATCTACTCCGCATGGGCGAAGGTCCGCACGCTGCAGTACTTCTATCGCAATACGCAGCTCGATGGCGCCACGTTCGACTACCACGGCAGTCCAACCGCGATTCTCAAGGGCCGCGCGATCGTTTTCGTCCTGGCCCTGGCGTACAACCTGGCCAGTCATGCATCGCCACTCCTGGCTGTCGGGCTTGCCGTCGTGCTGGCTGCCGTGTTTCCGTTTCTGCTGGTTCGCTCGCTGCGATTCCGCATGGCGAATTCGAGCTACCGCGGTCTGCGTTTCGCCTTCATCGGCAAGGATGCCGAGGGTTATCAGGTCTTTCTGCTCTGGCCGATCCTGACAGTGTTGTCGCTCTATCTGCTGGCGCCGTTCGCGCACCAACGTTTCAAGCGCTACCAGCACAACCACACGCTGTTCGGCACGGCGCCATTCGCATTCGACGCCACGGCCAGCGCCTTCTACGGTGTCTACCTGCGCACCGCAGGCATGGTCGCGATCTTCCTGATCGGCGGCGGTCTGGTGGGCGGCTCGCTGGCCAGCGCGGTTGGGCAATCGAAAGGGGCGGTCGGCGTCGTATTTGGCATGATGATGATCGGCCTGTACTTCGGCCTGATGATGATCGGCCCCTATTTCACGGCTCGGCTGCAGAACCTGGTGTGGAACAACACCACCCTGCTGCCGCACCGCTTTCGCAGTGACGTGCGTGCCGGCAAGCTGTTCTTCATCGTGCTGACCAACTTCATCTTCATTGCACTGACGCTGGGCCTGTTCTATCCATTCGCGCGCGTGCGCTCGACGCGCTATCGCGTGGAAGCGATGACGATGATCGCGGTCGGGCCGCTCGACGAGTTCGTGGCTGGCGAGCAGCAGCACGTTGGCGCGCTCGGTGATGCCGCGGTCGACTGGTACGACATCGACATCGCGCTCTGACAGACACCACCAACGGACACGCCCGAAAACAGTCATGGTTGCCGCGCAATACTTCGACACCCGCTCATCACGCGCGCACGCGGTGGTGCTGATCGTCACGGACGGCGAAGCCATCCTGCAGGATGCGAATGGCGTCGAGTTGCGACGAGCGCCACTCGCATCACTGCGCGTGTCGGAACGCATCAAGCGCGCGCCACGGCTTGTCACGTTCGACGACGGCGCCTATTGCGAGATCGCGGACCAGGCCACGTTCGATGCGATGCTCGCGGCAACCGGGCATCGCGAAGGCCTGGTTTCGCGCGCGCAGAACAGCTGGCGTCTGGCCGGACTGTCGCTACTCGGGCTGGTTGTGTTCGTGGTGTTTTCGTATTACTACCTGCTGCCTTGGACGGCCACGGTGGTGGCGCGATCGGTGCCGCCGTCGATCGAGGCTCAGTTGGGAAAGGCCACCCTCGACAGCCTGGATCAGGGGCTGGTGGAACCTACGAAATTGCCACAGGCCGACCAGCAACGCATTCGCGACAACTTCGCCGCACTGCGCCGCCCGGACGATCCGGGCCACCACTATCAGATCCTGTTCCGCAAGGGCGGGCGGCTTGGCGCCAACGCCGTGGCACTACCGGGCGGCACGATCGTCGTTACCGACGAACTGGTCAAGCTGATTGGCACGGGCGCGGGCATGATGGGTGTACTGGCCCACGAGGCCGGCCACGTGGCCGAGCGCCACGGCCTGCAGCAGGTATTCCAGGCATCGGTGGTCGGCGCGCTGGCGGCGTACATGGTCGGCGATGTTTCGTCGCTGCTGGCCACCGTACCCGCCGCGATGATGTCGATGCGCTATTCGCGCGAGCACGAACGCGAGGCGGATGCCTATGCCGTGAAAATCCTGCGGGACAACCGGCTACCGGCGACCGCGCTGGCCGATGCGCTACAGCAACTCGAGGATGCGCACCGCAAGGGCGACGGCAAGCAGGCTGCCGATGATGAGGAGAGCGGCTTCTTCTCGACCCACCCGCTGACGCGGGAGCGGATCGAAGCCATCAGGAATGGTGGGGAGTGATTGTCTTGCATCCCTCTCCCAATGAGGGAGAGGGATGCAAACCGAGAGTCAGCCTGACGGCCTGACGATCAGCGCGCTGCTGCCGTCGCCCCATTGCCACGACGGTAAGCCCAGACCACCATCACGGCGCCAATCACGATCATCGGCAGGCTCAGCCACTGGCCCATCGACAGCTTGAGCGCCAGCAGGCCCAGGAAGTTATCCGGTTCGCGGGCAAATTCGGCCAGGAAGCGGAACGCGCCATAGCCGATCAGGAACACGCCCGATACCGCGCCCATCGGCCGCGGCTTGCGTGAGAACAGCCACAGGATGATGAACAGCGCCACGCCTTCGCCAGCGAACTGGTAAAGCTGCGACGGATGGCGCGGGATGTTGTCGCCGGCCTGCGGGAAGATCATGCCCCACGGCAGGTCGGTCGGACGCCCCCACAACTCGCCATTGATAAAGTTGCCGATCCGCCCGGCCGCGAGTCCGCACGGAATCATTGGCGCGATGAAGTCGGTCACCTCCATCCAGTGGCGACGGCGCACTTTCGCGAACACCCACATCGCGATCAGCACCCCGAGGAATCCGCCGTGGAACGCCATGCCACCCTCCCAGACCTTGAAGATCTCGAGCGGGTGCGTGAGGTAGTAACCCGGCTTGTAAAACAGCACGTAGCCCAGGCGGCCGCCCAGAATGACCCCGAGTACCCCATAGAACAACATGTCGTCGAGGTCCCGCGCCACCCAGCCACGCGCCGCGATATGTGGCTGGCGGATACGCAGTCGGCCGAACCACAGGAACATGATGAAGCCGGCCAGGTACATCAGGCCGTACCAGCGAATGGCCAGCGGCCCGAGGTGAATGGCGACCGGGTCGAATTGGGGATGAACGAGCATGTCGGATCGAGTGAGTATCGGTAAGTATTCTGGACAGCGCGGAATAGCGGAGTCAGGCCTTTATGCCATTGTCTTGCGTCAGTCCGATGGCGCCGGCGAGGTCCATGGCGATATCGATGAAAGAGCGCAGCACAGGCGCCACGCCAGCCGCGCCTTCACGCCAGACCAGACCGGTTTCGATTTCCGGCCCGGCATCGCGCAACGCCAGATATGACACCCCAGTCCGGCGCAGGTTGCATAGCGATGCGGGCACTAGTGCCACCCCCATGCCGGCGGAGACCAGACTGACGATCGTCTGCATCTGTATCGCCTCCTGGGCAATCATCGGCGTCAACCCATCGCGCGCGTAATAGCCCGTAATGATGTCATAAAACGCTGGCGCGCTTCGGCGCGGGAAGATGATCAGCGGCTCGTGCGCGGCATCGCGCAGGGCCACGGTCTGCGGTGGTGCGCCATCGACCTGCCCCGCCGGACGCCAGCCATCGGGCACGGCCAGCACGAGCGGTTCGCGTACCAGTGGCAAATAGGAGAGCCCGTGCGGCATCACGGTCAGTTGCGGCCGGATGACCAGTCCCGCGTCGATCGTCCCTTCGACCAGCGCCTCGAGCTGGACGTCGCTGGTGGCCTCGCGCAGTTGTAGCTGGACTTCCGGATGCCGGGCCCGGAAATGCCGCAGAAGGTCGGGCAGGATGCCGTAATCGGCCGTGCTGACGAACGCCAGCGCCAGCGAGCCGACCTCCCCCCGCGCGAGCCGCTGGGCCAGCCCGGGCAACGCAGCCGCATCGGCCAGCACGCGGCGCACCTCCGGCAGCCATTGCTGGCCGGCCGGCGTGAGCATTACCGAGCGGCGCGTGCGCACGAACAGCTGGACGCCGATCTCCTCTTCCAGTGCCTGGATCTGCTGCGACAGCGGCGGCTGTGTCATGGCAAGCCGCCGCGCAGCGCGGCCGAAATGCAACTCTTCGGCCACTGTGACGAAATAACGTAGCTGGCGCAGGTCCACGGGGTAATTTGATATTTTTATCGACTCAATAAAGGTCGAATCATATATTTGACACGATAAAACGCAAGCGCCATTCTTCTGACCACAACACGGCCACCCCGCCACCAGCCCCCCCCCGGAGACACCCGCCATGGCTTACAACAAACGTTCCCAGCACATCACGCAAGGCGTGGCGCGCTCCCCCAACCGTTCGATGTACTACGCGCTCGGCTACAAGAAGGAAGACTTCGACAAGCCGATGGTGGGTATCGCCAACGGCCACTCGACGATCACCCCCTGCAACGCCGGCCTGCAGCGCCTGGCGGACGCGGCCGTGGATGCGATCAAGGCCTCGGACGCCAACCCGCAGATCTTCGGCACGCCGACGATCTCCGACGGCATGTCGATGGGCACCGAGGGCATGAAGTACTCGCTGATCTCGCGTGAAGTCATTGCCGACTGCATCGAAACCGCTGCCCAGGGCCAGTGGATGGACGGCGTGGTCGTGATCGGCGGCTGCGACAAGAACATGCCCGGCGGCATGATCGCACTGGCGCGCACCAACGTGCCGGGCATCTACGTCTACGGCGGCACCATCCGCCCGGGTAACTGGAAGGGCAAGGACCTGACCATCGTGTCGTCGTTCGAGGCCGTGGGCGAATTCACCGCCGGCCGCATGAGCGAGGAAGACTTCGAGGGCGTGGAGAAGAACGCCTGCCCGAGCACCGGCTCGTGCGGTGGCATGTACACCGCCAACACAATGAGCTCGTCGTTCGAGGCGCTGGGCATGTCGCTGCTGAATTCGTCGACGATGGCCAACCCGGACCAGGAAAAGGTGGACAGCGCCGCCGAATCGGCCCGCGTGCTGGTGGAAGCCATCAAGAAGGACATCAAGCCGCGCGACATCATCACGCGCAAATCGATCGAGAACGCCGTGACGCTGATCATGGCCACGGGCGGTTCCACCAACGCGGTACTGCATTACCTGGCCATCGCCCACTCGGCCGAAGTGGAATGGACCATCGACGATTTCGAGCGCATCCGCCGCCGCGTGCCGGTGATCTGCAACCTGAAGCCGTCGGGCGCCTACGTGGCCACCGACCTGCACCGCGCCGGTGGCATTCCGCAAGTGATGAAGATCCTGCTGAACGCCGGTCTGCTGCATGGCGACTGCCTGACGATCACGGGCCGCACGCTGGCCGAGGAGCTCGAGCACGTTCCCAATGAGCCGCGTACCGACCAGGACGTGATCCTGCCGATCTCGCAGGCCCTGTACAAGCAAGGCCACCTGGCCATCCTGAAGGGCAACCTCGCCGAGGAAGGCGCAGTGGCCAAAATCACCGGCCTGAAGAACCCGGTCATCACCGGCCCGGCCCGCGTGTTCGAGGACGAACAGAGCGCCATGGAAGCGATCCTGGCGGACAAGATCAACGCTGGCGACATCCTGGTGCTGCGCTACCTTGGCCCGAAGGGCGGCCCGGGCATGCCTGAAATGCTGGCGCCGACTTCGGCGATCATCGGCAAGGGTCTCGGCGAATCGGTTGGTTTCATCACCGACGGCCGCTTCTCGGGGGGCACCTGGGGCATGGTGGTTGGCCACGTTGCGCCGGAAGCCCATGTGGGCGGTACGATTGCACTGGTTCAGGAAGGCGACTCGATCACGATCGACGCGCACCAGCTGCTGCTGCAACTGAATGTGGCCGACGACGAGCTGGCCCGCCGCCGCGCTGCCTGGAAACAGCCGGCGCCGCGCTACACGCGCGGCGTACTGGCGAAGTTCGCGAGGCTGGCCTCCACGGCCAGCAAGGGCGCCGTGACGGACTGATCCGGCGAAAGTAGCCCCCTGCAATGCAAAAGGCCTGCGAGTCCATCGCAGGCCTTTTTGCTTGGGTGCCGATACCGGCGCGGGCCGGTAGCAAGGCCCAGGCCTACATCCCGCCCGGGTCCCGCTCGATTTCCTCCAACGTCGCGTCGAGCCACTCCACCAACCGGGCCTCGAGGGCCTGGGTCAGTTCATTGGCCAGTTGCGCCGTCAGCGGCGCCAGCCTCGATTGCAGCGTGGCTTCGGTATGGGCTTCCACCACCTGCGGCCACTCGGTGCGGAAGCGCATCATCACGCGCGTCAGCAACTCGGTGCGCACCGCACGCAGGTCGTCAGCACCCGGCATGAACGGGGCCGTGTCCACCACGTCGGACGCCGCAGCCGGCGCGTCCTCTCCCGTCGATCCGAAATCGCCGACCGCGGTGACCACGCCAGATTCTGGCATGTCCGCCGTGTCGATCACCGTGGCCTGGGCTGGCGCGGGTGCGGGTGCGGGTGCGGGTGCGGGTGCCGGCGCATCGAACACGGTGTCCGGCAACTCGACCACTTCGGTCAGCAGCGGCACGCTGTCATTGGGATCCAGCCGCGGAATGACCCGCGAAGTCGTGCGTTCGCTCATGCCGCATCTCCCTTGGCCTGGCCAATGTCATGGTGCGTGAGCGGATAGCCGCGCTCACGATAGAAACGATACCGCTCCCGCCCAGAATCCCGGGCTTCAGGCGTGGCGCCGACCACTTCAATCAACCGTTCGAAGCTGGCGAACTGCGCCGGGGCCTCCGGCGCCAGGTTCACCAGCAACTGATGGTGCGGCACGCCGTCGAGCGCGGCGGCCAGGATGATCGGCGTCACCGCCGCATTCGGGCTGTCGACCCCGCAGTGCGGCAGGAAGTCGAGCGGCGAAAACGACCACAGCCGCGCGTCGAGCTGCGCCAGCTGCTGCGGCGCGCCGTGCACCACCACCTTCTGCCCTGCCCCATAGGCCTTGCGAACCAGACGGCAGACATATGTCAGCGTGTCCGGCACATTGCTATGGAAGTCGATGCGCGTCATCCCGGCTACCTTTACCTGATCCTAAAATCCGCCCGATACGCCCGATTAGGCCGCGCGGTCCATCAGGAACTGCGTCAGCAACGGCACCGGACGGCCCGTGGCGCCCTTGGCCGCGCCGCTCTTCCACGCTGTGCCGGCGATGTCGAGGTGGGCCCAGTCGTACTTCTCGGTATAACGCGCCAGGAAGCAGGCCGCGGTCACGCTGCCGGCCGGACGGCCACCGATATTGGCCATATCGGCAAAGTTCGACTTGAGCTGGTCCTGGTAGTCATCGTCCAGCGGCAGACGCCAGGCCGT
Organism: Cupriavidus metallidurans CH34; assembly: GCF_000196015.1. Lineage (NCBI taxonomy): Bacteria > Pseudomonadati > Pseudomonadota > Betaproteobacteria > Burkholderiales > Burkholderiaceae > Cupriavidus > Cupriavidus metallidurans. Next base: position 3,054,176 of record NC_007973.1, read on the forward strand.
ATCCATGGCCTTGCGGCCGGCACCCAGCAACTGGTCCGCCAGCGCGTCACTGCGGGCGTACAGGCCGCTGTTGACGTGGCCGAGCGCGATGATGCAGGCACCGGTCAGCGTGGCCACGTCGATCACGGCGGCCGGCTTGAAGCGCTCCACGTAAGTCAGCGCGTCGCACAGGATCAGGCGGCCTTCGGCATCGGTATTGAGGATTTCGATGGTCTGGCCGGACATGCTGGTCACTACGTCGCCCGGCTTGGTGGCGATGCCGCTCGGCATGTTCTCGCAAGTCGGCACCACGGCGATCACGTTCTGCTTCAGGCCCATTTCGGCCACGGCCTGGATCGTGCCCAGCACCGATGCCGCGCCGCACATGTCGTACTTCATCTCGTCCATGCCCTCGCCCGGCTTCAGCGAGATGCCACCCGTATCGAACGTGATGCCCTTGCCCACCAGCACCACCGGCGCCTGCTTGGCGCTCGCGCCGTCATAGCGCAGCACGATGAACTGCGGCGGCTCGACGCTGCCCTTGGTCACGGCAAGGAAGGCGCCCATGTTGAGCGCCTCGATCTGCTTGCGACCCAGGATCTCCACCTTGAGCTTGTGGCGCTTGGCGATGCCACGGGCGGTATTGGCCAGATAGGTCGGCGTGCAGATGTTGGACGGCAGGTTGCCCAGATCGCGGGTCAGTTCCATGCCGTTGGCGATGGCAGTGCCACGCACGGCGGCCTGCGAGGCGGCCTTGGCGTCGCCCACGTCCACGGCCAGCACGATCTTGCGCAGCGACGCCTTTTCGTTGGCGCCGGCGCCCCGGGGCGCGCGCTTGAGCTCGGGATGGCGCTCCAGCAGGCGATAACCGGCCTCCCGGACCAGCGTGATCGTGGTGATGATGGCCCAGGCCACGTCGCGCTGCTGCGGTGGCTGCTGAACCAGGCACCAGAGCGCCGAGGCGGCGCGCGTGCCGCCCAGGGCACGCGTGGCCGTGCGCACGGCTTCGGCAAAGGCCTTGTCGTTGAAATCGGCTTCCTTGCCCAGGCCCACCAGCAGCACGCGGGCGGCGCCAACGCCGGCCACCTCGTGCAGCATCAGTTGCGTGCCGCGCTTGCCTTCGAAGTCGCCTTGCTTGACCAGACGCGCCACCAGCCCCTTGGTGGCAACGTCCAGCGCCTTGGCCACGCCGGCCAGACTTTGGCCCTCGAACAGGCCAACCACCAGACAGTCCGTCTTCGTGGCCAAGAAACCATTTTGGCCGGCTTTGCTCAGATCCAGGGCTTTTGTGCTAAATTCCATCGCGCTTCCTTCAAGGGGCTCGTCGAAAAGAAACCCCCATTATCCGCGATTTTCATCCGCGATCCGCCGCCGCCGATCCAGAAAGCTGACAGCCCGCGGTCCTGCCAGTCCATCGGCCCCCGGCGCATCGCCCGCTCCGGCCGGCAGCCGGAAGCGTGTCTTGCATGATCTTCCAACAAGCCCTGCGGCGCGAACTCGCCTACACCGCCGGTGCGGTGTTCCTGGTGATGCTGACGTTCATGCTGACGTCGCTCGTGATCCGTATCCTGGGAATGGCCGCCAATGGCAAGGCCAGCCCCAACGACGTGCTGATGCTCATCGGCCTGGCGACGATCGGCTATCTGTCGATCCTGCTGTCGGCCACGCTGTTCATCTCGACGCTGATCGTCCTGACCCGGTGGTACAAGGACTCCGAGATGGTGGTGTGGTTCTCGTCCGGCGTCTCCCTGCGCGATCTGATCAAGCCGGTGCTGCAGTTCGCCGCGCCGTTCTTCGTCATGGCGCTGCTGCTGGGCCTGTTCGCGTGGCCGTGGGCCAACCAGCAGAGCGCGCTGTTTCGCGACCGCTTCGAGCAGCGCGGCGTGCTCTCGATGATCGCCTCGGGCCGTTTCATCGAGCCGGCCAATGGTAACTACGTGCTGTTTATCGAAGGCATCGACGCCGACATGAAGCACGCGCGCAATGTCTTCGTGGCCAATGCCGAATCGGGCAAGATCGGTGTGGCGCTGGCGCATCAGGGCCAGTTCGAGACAATGCCCAACGGCGACCGTCTGGTGGTTATGGAACATGGCCGCCGCTACGCCGGTATTCCCGGCCAGCTCAATTACCGGATCGTCGAGTTCGACAAGTACGCGGTCAAGGTCGACAACAAGCCGCAGGATGCCGCCGCCGACCTGCCGACCAAGAGCCGCGACACGATCGACCTGATCCGCGACCCGACCCGCGAGAACCTGGGCGAACTGCTCTGGCGGATCTCGCTGCCGATCCTGGCGTTCAACTTCGTGATGATCGCGATCCCGCTGGCCTACGTGAATCCGCGTCTGGGCCGGTACACCCCGCTTGTCTTTGCCGTGCTGATCTACCTGACCTACAGCAACCTGATCAACCTGGCGCAGGCCTGGGTCCGTTCCGGCGCGATGTCGTTCTGGATGGCCATCTGGCCGATCCACCTGGCCGTGTTCCTGTGCGCGCTGGTGATGTTCCGCTACCGCGCCAACCGTAGCCTGGGAGGCTGGCGTGCCGTCTTCGGCCTGCGCCGCAAGACCACCGGGGGCCGCGCATGAGGGTGCTGAGCGTCTACGAGCGCTACTTCGCTCGCCTGATCTATGGGGTTTTCGCCTTCATCCTGTTCGCGGTGCTGGCCCTGTTCGTGTTCTTCGACATGCTTAGCGAGCTGGAAAGCGTCCAGGGCAAGTACACGTCGCTGATCGCGTTCTTCCACGTCATGCTGGAGGCGCCGACGCGTATCTACGAGGTGCTGCCGATCGCGGTGCTGATCAGCGCGATCTACGTCTTCTCGCAACTTGCCAGCCAGTCGGAGTACACGATCTTCCGCGTGGCCGGCCTGAACACGCGGCAGGCGCTGTTCTCGCTGTTCAAGCTGGCGGTGCCGCTGGCGCTGGCCACGTTCATCTTCGGCGAGTTCATCGGCCCGGCAGCCGAACAGTACGCGCAGAAGATCAAGCTCGAGGCAATCGGTGCCACCGTGTCATCGGGCTTCCGCTCGGGCGTCTGGGTCAAGGACCGCGATCGCGAGCCCGAGGAGAAGGGCGCGGGAGAAATCACCCGCTTCGTGAACGTGCAAGGCCTGAGGCCCGACCAGTCGATTACCGGCGTCACGATCTATGAATTCGACAAGGACTACCGCCTGCGCGTGATCCGCGTGGCCAAGGAAGGCAAGTACCAGGGCGGGCAGTCCTGGCAGCTCAACGACGTCAACGAGACTCGCTTCATCGAGCTGCGTGACGGCCAGCCGGCCGCCAATCGTGACGCGCTGGCACCCGACTTCCGCGGCGAGCAGGTGCAGTTCCCGAACATCCTGATGCACTCCGAGCTGACGCCGCAGATCCTGTCGGTGCTGCTGGTGCAGCCGGAGAACATGTCGACGGTCAACCTGTTCCGCTACATCCGCCACCTGCGCGACAACAAGCAGGACACGCAGCGCTACGAAATCGCGTTCTGGAAGAAGGTGGTGTATCCGCTGACGCTGTTCGTGATGGTCGCGCTGGCGCTGCCGTTCGCATACCTCCATGCCCGTGCGGGCGCGGTGGGCGTGAAGGTGTTCGGCGGCATCATGCTGGGCCTGTCGTTCCACCTGTCCAACACGCTGTTCTCGCACGTGGGCCTGCTGCATACCTGGCCGCCGATCGTCTCCGCGCTGGTGCCCGGCACGCTCTACCTGATGATTGCGCTCGGCGCGCTGCGCTGGGTCGATCGCCACTGATCATGGGCGCTGGGCGACAAGGGCTCATCCTGTTCGGGCACGGCGCGCGCGACGCGCGCTGGCGCGATCCGTTCGACCGGCTTCACGAAAAGCTCGTGGCGTTGCTGCCGGACTGTGCGGTTCGACTGGCGTTCCTGGAACTGATGACGCCGTCGCTGGAGGACGCCATCGACGAGCTGGCGGCGGCTGGCGTTGGCGCGATCACGGTCGTGCCGGTGTTCTTCGGCCAGGGTGGGCATCTGCGGCGCGATTTCCCGCTGCTGATCGACGCGTGCCGGGCGAAGTATCCGGGGGTGGAGATTCGCGCTTCGGATGCGGTCGGCGAAGTCGACAGCGTGCTCGATGCCATCGCGGCATATTGCGCGCTGACCCTTTCTCCCGCTCCCGCCCCCGATTCTGGACATTAGCCCGGGACACAAAATGCAAAAAGGCCAGAGTCAATCTCTGGCCTTTTTTCCACCGGGCAAACCGATCACGCGGCGCGTTCGGCTTCCACGTACTCCGTCGCCCTGCTCCCCAGGGCCTCGCCGATCATCAGCAGGCTGGGCTGCACCGGGTCCATCCAGCGTGCCGCCTCGCCTGCCGCCATCTGGCCCAGCGTGAACTGGTGGCTGCGCTGGCGCGGCGTCGTAGCGGCTTCCACTACCCATGCGGGTGTCGACGCCGGCTTGCCGCGAGCGATCAACTGCGTCGCAATGTTCGCCGCCTGATCACGGCCCATGTAGTAGATGATCGTGTCTGCCTTCACATCGGCCTCCACGTCGACGGCATCGGCCGCCTTGGCCTGGGTAGCGAACGCCACGCTGCGCGATACACCACGCTTGGTCAAGGGCCGGCCGATCGCGCTGGCCGCCGCGAGCGCCGCGGTGATGCCGGGCACCACCTCGTACTCGATACCGGCCGCTTCCAGCGCCTGCAACTCCTCGTCGGCGCGGCCAAACAGCATCGGGTCGCCGCCCTTGAGCCGCACCACGCGCTCGTGCTTTGTGGCCAGGTCGACGATCTGGCGATTGATGAAGAGCTGCGCCGTGGAACGCTGGCCGCAGCGCTTGCCCACCTCGACCAGTTCGGCCTGCGGACACCACGCCAGCATCTCGGGCGATACGAGTGCATCGTGCAGCACGACCTGCGCCTCGCCCAACAGTCGTGCGCCGCGCACCGTAATGAGATCGGCCGCGCCGGGACCCGCACCAATCAGGTACACCTTGCCCGTGGCCTTGCCGTGCTGCCTGTCCATCCTGACCCTCGCTGTATGAAGTACCCGACTCAGACGATATCAGGCATACGCACGGATCATGCCCGCCGCCACCGTGTGGTTGGTGGCTTCGTCGATCAGCACGAACGCGCCCGTCGCCGGATTGTCGCCGTATGTATCGCAGACGATCGGCTTCTGCAGCGAGATCTGCACCGAACCGATGTCGTTCAGGTTGATCTCATGGCGGCCGGTTTCGTGCGACAGCGTATGCACATCCAGCACGCGATCCACCGCCGACACGCGCGCGAACACGCTGGCCGTAGTGTGCTTGAGCACGTACTTGCGCGACGGATTCAGCGACTCATCGTCGAACCAGCACAGGTCGGCAGTCAGCTTCTTCGCCGATTCGGCGGCGGTATCGGCCGACACGAACATGTCACCACGCGATACATCAACGTCTTCGGCCAGACGCACCGTGACGGTGTCGCCGGCGCTGGCGGAATCGGCCGATCCATTCGGCGTCAGCACTTCGGCCACCACGGCTTCGCGATTGGCGGGCAGCACGCGCAGCTTCTGGCCCACGCGCACGGTGCCGGCTTCCACACGGCCAGCGTAGCCACGGAAGTCGTCGGCGGCGGAACCGTCCTGGCGAACCACCAGTTGCACCGGGAAGCGCAGCGCGGCATCGCCTACCGGCGCCACATCTTCCACCGGCAGCGATTCCAGCAGCGGCAGCAGCGGCTCGCCCTGGTACCACGGCATGGCGTCGCTGGCATGGACGATGTTGTCGCCACGCAGTGCCGACACCGGCACGTAGGTCACATCCTTCAGGCCCAGTTGCGCGGCCAGTTCGATGTAGGCGGCGCGGATCTCGTTGAAGCGCTGCTCGCTGTAGTCAACCAGGTCCATCTTGTTCACGGCGACGATCACGTGCTGCAGTTCCAGCAACTTCAGGATTGCCGAGTGACGCTTGGTCTGGGCCAGCAGCTCGGCGCGGCCGTCCTTGACCGTGACGCGGGTGGCATCCACCAGCACGATGGCGGCGTGCGCAGTCGAGGCGCCCGTCACCATGTTGCGCGTGTACTGCTCGTGGCCCGGCGTATCGGCAATGATGAACTTGCGGCGCGCGGTCGAGAAATAGCGGTAAGCCACGTCGATCGTGATGCCCTGCTCTCGCTCGGCCTCGAGGCCGTCGGTCAGCAGCGAGAAGTCGATCTGCTCGCCAGCGGTGCGCTTGTTCTTGGCGTTGGCCAGCGCGGTGAGCTGGTCGGACAGCACTGCCTTGCTGTCAAACAACAGACGGCCGATCAGCGTGCTCTTGCCGTCGTCCACGGAGCCCGCGGTGATGAAACGCAGCAGGCCTTGATGTTGGGATTGGTGAGACATTGTCGTATTCCTCTGCTGCGTCGATTTAGAAGTAGCCTTCTTTTTTCCGGCGTTCCATCGACGCTTCGCTCGTCTGGTCGTCCATGCGGGTGGCGCCGCGCTCGGTGATCTCGGTCACCGCGGTCTCCGCGATGATCTCCACCGGCGTGGCCGCGGTGCTAGCCACCGGGCACGTGCAGCTGATGTCGCCCACGGTGCGGAAGCGGACCGACAGCACTTCGCTCACATCGCCATCCTGCTTCGGCGTAATCGGCGTCACCGGCACCAGCAGGCCGTTCTTGCGCACCACTTCGCGCTCGTGCGCGTAGTAGATCGGCGGCAGGGCCAGGTTTTCGCGGGCGATGTACTGCCACACGTCGAGTTCGGTCCAGTTCGAGATCGGAAACACGCGCATCTGCTCGCCTTGGGCCATGCGGGCGTTGTACAGGCTCCACAGTTCCGGGCGTTGGGCCTTCGGGTCCCACTGGCCGAACTCGTCGCGGAACGAGAAGATGCGCTCCTTGGCGCGAGCCTTTTCTTCATCGCGACGGGCACCGCCCATCAGCGCGTCGAACTTGTGCGCCTCGATCGTTTCCAGCAGCGTCACAGCCTGTGCGGCGTTGCGCGAATCGGTTTCCTTGCGCAGGCGCACGGTGCCACGCTTGATCGAATCCTCGACATGGCCCACCACCAGGCGCGCGCCCAGTTCGCCCACACGCTGGTCGCGGAACTGGATCACTTCCGGATAGTTGTGGCCGGTGTCGATGTGGACCAGCGGGAACGGCAGCTCCACCTTGCGGTCGCCCAAGCGGAAGGCCTTGAGCGCCAGATGCAGCATGACAATCGAATCCTTGCCGCCGGAGAACAGCAGCGCCGGGTTGCGGCACTCGGCCACCACCTCGCGGATGATGTAGATCGATTCGGCTTCGAGCCGGTCGAGGTGGTCGTTCTGGACCTGCAGCAGGTGTTCCACGTTGGCGGGGATGCCTGCGCTTGCGATGTCGTTCATGATGCCCATGTCGTTCTCGGCCTCAAATATTCTGTTCAGTGCTTGATGTTCTGTTCGTGGAGCCCGCACTCTTTCGAGTCCTTGCTCTCCCACCACCACCGTCCGGCGCGTACATCCTCGCCGGCCTTGACCGCCCGCGTACAGGGCTCGCAACCGATGCTCGGATAGCCCTTCTCGTGCAGCGCGTTGACCGGGACGTTGTGGCGCGACAGGTACGCCCACACTTCGGCCTCGGTCCAGTCGGCCAGCGGATTGAACTTGGGAATGCCGCGCGACTCGTCCGTTTCCTCGAACGGCAGTTCGGCGCGCGTCACGGCCTGCTCGCGGCGCTGGCCCGTCATCCACGCATCGGCGTGCGAAAGCGCGCGATTGAGCGGTTCCACCTTGCGGATGCCGCAGCAGCTCTTGCGCAGGTCCACGCTGTCGTAGAAGGCATTCAGGCCGTTCTTCTTCAGGTAGTTCTCCACGGCTTCCTGGTCGGGCGTGAACTGCTCGATCGTGTAGCCGTAGTGCGTCTCGACCTTGTCCAGCACAGCAAGCGTTTCGGCGTGCAGGCGGCCGGTGTTCAGCGTGAACACGCGGATGCCGGCGCGCACGGCCGGGCTGCCGCGCAGGATCGCGTCGGTCAGCACCATGTCTTCGGCGGCCAGGCTCGTGGCGAAGCGCGCGCGGAAGAAACGCGCCGCGATTCCGGACAGGCGTTCGGCCAGTTCACGTTCCTTCACTTCGAGCGCCTCGATCGTGCCGGCGTACGCCGGCTTCGTCCACAGCGCTGGGGGGCGCAGCGACGACACCGAACCGTCGACGACTGGGATCTCGGAGATCACGGAGCTCATGCCACGCCCCGGGCGGTCACGTCGGCACGTGCGCGGCGGAACAGCGGCAGCGGCTCGTCCACCGAAGCCTGGTAGGCCACCGTGAACTCGGTGAAGCCCTTCAGCGCGTCGTCGATGTTCTTGTCGGCGCGCACCGCGAAAGTGTCGAAGCCGCAGCGCTTCATGAAGTTGAGCTGATCGCGCAGCACGTCGCCGATCGCGCGCAGCTGGCCTGCCCAGTGGTAGCGCGTGCGCAGCAGATAGGCCGACGAGAAACCGCGGCCATCGCGGAACACCGGGAAGTCCACGGCCACGACCGATACGCGATCGAACAGCGCTTCGGCGTCGCCCGGCTCGTCTTCCGGCGCCAGCCACACGCCGGTGATGGCCTTGTCGCGGCCAGCCAGCAGGGCTTCGTTCGCCTTCCACACCGACAGCGGGAACAGCACGGCGTCGGTGCCTTGCGCGACGGCAGCGATCTTTGCCTCGTCGAGCGGTTCGGTTTCGGTGGCACGCAGCACGGTCCAGCTATCGTCGACGATGACAGGACGGAATTCGGCGGCGTCGCGTTGCAGTTGAATGATCTTTGCCATGTTCGGTAACTCCGTTCGTCAGGCTTCGGCGCGCTCTTCGCGCTGCTTGTCCGCGTACACCCGTTCCTTGAACGGCGCGATGCCAATCCGGCCAACGGTTTCGATAAAGCGCTCGTCGCCAACACGGTTGGCCACGAATGTCTCGATGATGCGCGACACCACATCGGGCATCTCGTGGGCGCTGAACGACGGGCCGATCACCTTGCCCAGCGCCGTGTCATTGCCCTGGGCGCCGCCGATCGTGACCTGGTACCACTCGGCGCCATCCTTGTCGACGCCCAGCACGCCGATGTTGCCGACGTGGTGGTGGCCGCAGGCGTTGATGCAACCCGAGATGTTCAGCGAGATGTCGCCGAGGTCGTAGACGTAGTCGAGGTTGTCGAAGCGCTCCTGGATCGCCAGCGCGATCGGAATCGACTTGGCGTTGGCCAGCGAGCAGAAGTCGCCGCCCGGGCAAGCGATGATGTCGGTCAGCAGGCCGATGTTGGCCGTGGCCAGACCGGCCTTCTTCGCGTCTTCCCACAGCGCGAACAGGTCACGCTTTTTCACATCGGGCAGCACCAGGTTCTGCTCATGCGCCACGCGCAGTTCGCCATAGCCATAGCGATCAGCGAAATCGGCAACCGTGTCCATTTGCGCGGACGTGGCATCGCCCGGGGGCGACACCGGACCCGGCTTGGTCGACAGCGTCACGGATGCATAGCCCGGCACCTTGTGCGCGTGCACGTTGCGGTTGACCCAGCGTGCGAACGCCTTGTTCTCGAGCAGGTGCTTTTCGAACGATGCGTCGGTGTCGGGCAGCTTTTCGTAGGCGGGCGGCTGGAAGTACTGCGCCACGCGATCGAACTCGGCCTGCGTCAGCGTGCCCGGGCCGTCCTTGCTGAACTTCCACTCTTCTTCCACTTCGGCGGCGAACTTCTCGGCGCCGATGGCCTTCACCAAGATCTTGATGCGGGCCTTGTACTTGTTGTCGCGGCGGCCGTAGCGGTTGTACACGCGGATCGCGGACTCCACATAGGTCAGCATGTGCTGCCACGGCAGATCTTCCTTGATGATCGTGCCCAGAATCGGCGTGCGGCCCAGACCTCCACCAGCAAGGATGCGCAGGCGCGTCTCGCCAGCGGCGTTCTTGTACGCATAGATGCCGATATCGTGCATCTGCACCACGGCGCGGTCATCGGCCGACGACGAGATGGCGATCTTGAACTTGCGCGGCAGGAACGCGAATTCGGGCTGGAACGTGCTCCACTGGCGCAGCAGTTCGGCCAGCACGCGCGGGTCCACCGTCTCGTCCGGCGCCACGCCGGCGAACTGGTCGGTGGTGATGTTGCGCACGCAGTTGCCGGAGGTCTGGATGCCGTGCATTTCGACGCTGGCGAGGTCGTCCAGCACGTCGGGCACGCGCTCCAGATCCATCCAGTTGTACTGGATGTTCTGGCGCGTGGAGAAATGGCCGTAGTCGCGGTCGTAGGTGCGGGCGATATGGGCCAGCATGCGCATCTGCTTCGAGGCCAGCAGGCCGTACGGAATCGCCACGCGCAGCATGTAGGCGTGACGCTGCATGTACAGGCCGTTCTGCAGGCGCAGCGGCAGGAATTCTTCCTCGGTCAGCTCATCGGACAGGCGGCGACGCACCTGGTCACGGAACTGGGCAACGCGCTCCTGGACGATACGCTGGTCATATTGATCGTACTGATACATGGTGTGGGTCCGTTCAGTATTCGGTAACTTTAGGGAGGCTGGTCAGGAATGAAGCGAAGCGGTTCTGGCAAGGCCGTGTAACGACGCCTGAATCATTCATAACCGGTCTCATGAAACGAGCTTGATGGCCACGAGCGTCAGCGTCGTGGCAAGTGCGGCGCGCACGATCCGCTCGGGCAGTGCCCGCGACAGTTGCGCACCGAGCCAGATGCCGGGGATCGAGCCCACCAGCAGCGCCAGCAACAAATTCCAGTCGACCGTGCCGAGCCACACGTGGCCCAGCCCTGCCACGGCCGTGAGCGGCACGGCGTAGGCGATATCGGTACCGGCCACTTCGGCCGGTTTCATATGGGGATACAGCAGCAGGATCAGCGTCGCGCCCACGGCGCCGGCACCGATCGACGACACCGTCACCAGCACGCCGATCACGGCGCCCACCAGCACGGTGGCCACCACCTGCTTGCGGCCTTCGAGCTGGAAGCGCGGGTTGCGCGCCAGCCAGGCCAGCATCTGCTTGCGGAACAGCAGCGACAGCACGGTCAGCAGGACCGACACACCGATCGTCACGCGGATCGCGTGGAGCCACTGCGCATTGAGTTCACCCGCGCTCTTGAGCACGAGGATGGCGGCCACGGCGGCCGGCAGGCTGCCCACGCACAGGCGGCGCACCACCTGCCACTGCACATGGCCGTGCGCCCGGTGGGCCAGCGTGCCGAAGCCCTTGGTAATCGAGGCAAACGCCAGGTCAGTGCCCACCGCAGTGGCCGGCGAGAAGCCGAACAGCAGCGTCAGCAGCGGCGTCATGAGCGAACCCCCGCCGACTCCGGTCAGACCGACCAGGAGACCTACCAGCAGACCGGAAACGGTATAGGCAAGGGACATCGGGGGGGATTCTCGAGTTGCCCGGCTTTCCCCTCGTCCGCGTCACCTATACAGGCTGGGGGCTGGACGCAATACGGGCAGGCCGAACGTTTAACAAAGTTCGAGAATCGTAATAAACTCGCCTCATACCTCAAACTAATAAGAAGTTGTTTGTTTATACGGACGCAGTTATATGAACCTTCATCAATTCCGCTTTGTGCGTGAGGCTGTCCGTCAGAATTTCAACTTGACGGAGGCCGCAAAGGCGCTCTATACGTCACAACCCGGCGTTTCCAAGGCGATTATCGAACTGGAAGAGGAGCTAGGTGTCGATATCTTCACACGACACGGCAAACGGATTCGCAGCCTGACCGAACCGGGGCGGCGCATCCTGACCTCGGTAGAGAAGATCCTGCAGGAAGTGGAAAGTCTGAAGCGCGTGGGCAAGGACTACGCGGCACAGGATCAGGGCAACTTCACCATCGCCACCACCCATACCCAGGCCCGTTACGCGCTGCCGCGCGTGATCAGCGAGTTCACCAAGCGCTACCCGAAGGTGCGGCTGTCGATCCAGCAGGGCAATCCGGCGCAGATCGCCGACATGATCTTGCATGACCAGGCCGATCTGGGCATCGCCACCGAGGGCATCTCGGGCGACAAGAGCCTGGTGTCGCTGCCCGGGTACCAGTGGCAGCATATGGTGATTACGCCACCTGACCATCCGCTGCTGGAGAAAAAGCACCTGACGCTGGAAGACCTGGCCACCTTTCCGCTGATCACCTATGACGTGAACTTTGCTGGCCGGCCCAAGATCGACAAGGCATTCGAGTTGCGCCATCTCCAGCCGGACATCGTGCTGGAGGCCATCGACGCCGACGTCATCAAGACGTACGTCGAGGTTGGCCTGGGCGTCGGCATCGTGGCCGGCCTTGCCTACGACCCCGAACGTGACCGCAACCTGCGCGGCATTCCGGCCGGCCACCTGTTTGGCACCAATGTCACCCACCTGGCCGTCAAGCAGGGGGCCTATCTACGCAGCTTCGTCTATACATTCATCGAGTTGTTCTCGCCGACCCTGAACCGCAAGCTGGTGGAACAGGCGATGTCGGGCGACCACGAAGCCTACGAACTCTGAGCATCGCTCGAAGCACCCTGCCCTATATATATGTCAGTCACTGATTCCCTCCCGACGATCCACTGGACCGAAGACGGCGCCGAGCGCAGCGCGATGTGGCGTTCCGAAGCCGGCCTGCCCCCGCCGAAACGCGTGGTGATCGCCGACGACCAGACGCCGGCCGATACCGCGTTCCGTCTGGCCAGTGAAGGCACCGCCCTGCTCTGGCGCGGCGACTTCCAGAATGCGCGCCAGTTACTGCAGGCGATGGCGCGGCGCGTCGATCGCAAGCCGAAGAAGGCGCCAAAGCCGGCCGCCAGCCTCACCGAGGCGTTCCACAAGCACCGGCTCGCCCAGTCGCAGCGGGCCCGCACGCTGGGCATGTTGCTGCTGCCGTTCGAGGCCGGCCACGTGGTGCCGCTGCGCCGCGCGCCCGATGTGCATGAAGCCTGCGAGCAGGTCTACGGCCAATCCGACACGCCGTACGTGGCGTCGATGCGTGAACTGCTCGGCCTGATCGGCGCATTCGAATGGCGCAAGAAAGGCATCGAGATCCCGGCGCTCGGCGAGCGCATCCATCCGTGGTACGGCGTGTTTTCGCCTGTGCGCGGCGAGTACATCGACCTCGTGGCGAAAGAACCGCTGCCATCGGGCACCCTGGCGTTCGACATTGGCACCGGCACCGGCGTGCTCGCGGCGCTGCTGGCCCAGCGTGGCGTGAAACGCGTGGTAGGCACCGACCAGGACGCCCGCGCGCTCGGCAACGCCCGCGCCAACATCGAGCGGCTTGGACTGACGGGCGACGTCGAGATCATCGAAGCCGACCTGTTCCCCGAAGGCCGCGCGCCGCTCGTGGTCTGCAATCCACCGTGGGTACCCGCACGCCCGAGTTCGCCGATCGAGCACGCCGTGTTCGACCCGGACAGCCGGATGCTGCGCGGCTTCCTGAACGGCTTGGCCGCGCATCTGACGCCGGATGGCCAGGGCTGGCTGATCCTGTCGGACTTTGCCGAGCATCTGGGCCTGCGCACGCGCGACGAACTGCTTGGCTGGATCGATGCGGCGGGGCTCAAGGTGCTTGGCCGCTCTGACATCCGCCCGCGCCACCCGAAGGCCGCCGATGCCGACGACCCGCTCTTCGCCGCGCGCAAGGCCGAGATGACGTCGCTGTGGCGACTGGCTGCGAAGTAAGCCACATAGTCGACCCCGAAGCCGTCCCCAAAGCCGTCTCCGAAGTCGTCCTCTTCACGATCCTGTCTCGTCCGGGAGTTCGCCCATGCGTCTGCGCAAGCTGCTGCTGCCAGTGATGTCCATGTTGTCTTTTGGTGTCGCCACGGGGTCGGCCCATGCCGATATCCGCGTCGGCGTCGACCTGTCGACCACAGGCCCCGCCGCCGCGATCGGCATCCCGTCGCGCAACACGGTGCAGATGTGGCCGCAGACGCTTGGCGGCCAGCGCGCGCAGTACATCGTGCTCGACGACGCCACTGACCCGGCTGCTGCCGTGCGCAACGTGCGCAAGCTCATCGCCGAGGACAAGGTCGATGTGATCGTCGGCCCCAACATCACGCCAAACGCGATTGCCGCGCTCGACGCCATTGCCGAGAGCGGGACGCCGATGGTGGCGCTGGCCGCCTCGGCTTCAATCATCGAGCCGGCCGGCGACGCACGGCGCCGCTGGGCATTCAAGATGCCGCAGAACGACGCCCTGATGGCGACGATCCTGACCGAGCACATGACCAACCAGGGCGTGAAGACGGTGGGCTTCATCGGCTTCAACGATGCCTACGGCGAAAGTTGGTGGCGCGAGTTTTCGAAGATGGCCGAGATCCGTCGCCTGCGCGTGGTGGGCAACGAGCGCTTCGGGCGCACCGATACGTCGGTGACCGGGCAGATACTGAAGCTGATGTCGGCGAATCCGGATGCCATCCTGATTGCGGGCTCGGGCACGCCGGCAGTGCTGCCTCAGAAGACACTCGGCGAGCGCGGCTACAAGGGCCGCATCTACCAGACCCACGGCATTGCGTCGTGGGACTTCCTGCGCGTGGGTGGCAAGGACGTCGAGGGCACACTCTTTCCGACCGGGCCAGTGGTGGTAGCGCGGCAGTTGCCCGATAGCCATCCGGTGAAGAAGGTGGCGCTCGATTTCGTCACGCGCTATGAAGCGAAGTACGGCCCGGATACGGTGACGCAGTTTGCTGGCGATGCATGGGGCGCATGGCTGCTGCTCGACGATGCCAGCCGACGCGCGCTCAAGAGCGGCGCGCAGCCAGGCACGCCAGCGTTCCGCGCCGCGCTGCGTGACGCGATCGAATCGACGCACAACCTGACCGTGCCCAATGGCGTGCTCAACCTGAGCGCGCAGGATCATCAAGGTTTCGACCAGCGTGCCCGCGTGATGGGCGTGGTGCGCAATGGCAAGTTCGCCTACGCAGGCGACAAGTAAGACAAGTTCTAGGAAGCATTCATGACCACCGTAGCATTTATTGGCCTTGGCGCGATGGGCGCGCCGATGGTGGGCCACCTGATCCGCGCCGGCCATACCGTGCGCGCCTTCGTGCGCCGACCCGAAGCAGCCGATGCCGCGCGCCAGTTGGGCGCGGAACCGTTCTTCACGCCCGCGGAAGCCGCGCAAGGCGCGGCCGTCGTCTTCACTAACGTGACATCGTCCGAGGACGTGCGCGAAGTGCTGCTCGGCCGGAACGGCGTGGTGGAAGGCGCCGCGCCAGGCACGATCTGCGTCGATCACAGCACCATCTCGCCGATCGTCACGCGCGAGATAGCGCAAGCGCTGGCAGCGTGCGGCATCGAGGCGCTGGACTGTCCGGTATCGGGCGGCACGGTGGGAGCGCAGGCCGCCACGCTGACGATCATGGTCGGCGGCAAGGCCGAGGTGTTGGAAAAGGTGCGTCCGCTGCTGGAGCAGATCGGCAAGACCATCACGCACATTGGCGACAGCGGCGCAGGCCAGGTGGCCAAGCTGTGCAACCAGATCGCTCAGGTGGTCAATATCGAAGGCATCGCCGAAGCCATGCGCTTTGCCGGCGCGCAGGGCGTGGACACTGCCAAGGTGTTCCAGGCAATGTCCACCGGCATGGCCGGCAGCCGTATGCTCGACATGCTCGGCCCGAAGATGGTGACGCGCGATTTCTCCGCTGGCATAGAGTCGCGGCTCCACGCCAAGGATTTCGGACTCGCGGCGGACATCGCCACCGAGATTGGGCTTGAGTTGCCGGCGATGCGCGCCACGTCGGCGCAACTCGGCGAGTTGATGGATCAGGGCTGGGGCAAGGACGATACGTCGTCGCTGCTGAAGGTGCTGGAGCTGAAGGGCTGACGAAAGTCACCCTGTAGGCGAGCGACTGGCGTCCGCTCGCCCTCGGCCCATCCAGCCGTTCAAAACCCCGCGATCATCCCCAGCAGCGCGCGCATCATCGGACTGTCGTCGCGCATCAGGTCATCCATCGCATTGAAATGATGGCGGCCCGGCAGCGCGATCTGCTCACGCACATTGTCAGGCCATGCCGCGTGAATCAGCGCGTTGTGGCGGTGATACTCGCTCGATTCCAGTTCGCCCACCGCCGTGATCAGTGGCGCGCGCGTGGCCGGCAGCATGAAGGCCGGCGACATGCGCGCGACGTCCGAATCCGTAAGCTTCAGATCGGCCTGCAGGAACTCAGTGCGACGCAGCGGCTCCAGATCGTACAAACCGCTGATCGACAGGCCACCCTTGACCAGATCCGCCGGCAGATCGGCACCGACCTGCGGCCACAGGGCCGTCATCAGCATGGTCACCAGATGGCCACCCACCGAATGTCCGGCCAGGAAGATGCGATCCGGGTCATGGCCCAGCGCATCAGCCTGGCGATACAGCCATGCCACTGCTTCCAGTGCCTGACGCACAATCGTTTCAACGGTCACGTCCGGGCACAGCGCGTAGTTGACAACCGCCACCGACACACCGCGCCGAGTCGGCACGCTGGCCACGAAACTGTGATCGCGCTTGTCCAGCGCCCGGTAGTAGCCGCCGTGCAGGAATACCAGCAATGGCGGACGCGTGCCATCCGGCACGTGCATGGCCGGGAAATAGTCGTATGTCTCGGTGGCGACCAGTGACGAATCCACCTCTCCGTAGGACAGATCCTCGAAGTACTCGATCGCACCGGCCCGCGCCAGCGCCGAATCCGCCGCCCAGCGCGCCATGTGTACGGGATTCTCGGGCACGTTCGCGCGATTGTTGTACTGCTGCGCGTAAAACGCGGGGTCCTGCGAAGGGAGTTCAGCCAATGCGGCAAACGTGGCGGCAGGGGCAACATCCAGGGGCGGCTGGACTGACATGGCACTCGGCTCCAGTGGCATCTCGGGGGGCACCGCAAGGCGCGGTTGCGCGCTATCCTACCGCAACTGCCGCCCCTCCCTGACTCCACAGGAATACCAATGGTCGTCAAGCGCCGTCTGCGAGAAGGCCGCGATGGCCAACTCGGCCCGCCCCCCGAAGCGCCAACAGCAACCGGATCGCTCTGCCCGCTATGCGGCCGCAGGTTGCTGGACGACGCCACAACCGACCTGCACCACCCTGTGCCACGCAGCCACGGCGGCCGGGCAGTCGTGCCAATGCACCGCGTCTGCCACCAGAAAATCCACTCGGTCTTCACGGAGGCGGAACTGGCCACGACCTATCACGACTGGAACGCGCTGCGCGCCCATCCAGCCATCGCCGATTTCATCCGCTGGATCGCCCGCAAGCCACCCGGCTTCTACGACCGCAGCCGCGCCACCAACGCCCGGCGCGGACGCTGACACCAAACCCGCCCCGGGTTGTCCGACTGGGCGATTTCCGGCATAATCCGCGATTCATCGCAGTGCGACAGGCATTCTCGCCCGTCGCCAGATACCCAGCCCGGGTGGTGAAACAGGTAGACGCAGGGGACTCAAAATCCCCCGCCGCAAGGCGTGTCGGTTCGAGTCCGACCCCGGGCACCATCGAAAGATCAAAGAGTTACCTCACTTTTTGATACTTTCAGATACTGGCGAATACTTCAAATTTCGCGCCATTTTTTCCCAGTTTTTCCCAACGCTGCCGTTTGACTTGTGCAGTGTCCTTTGCGATACTTTCCCTGCGGCTGCGGGGACGTCACACTCCCCTATCCTGCAGGGAGCCAGATTAACTGCAGGGAACTGCTGAGCGATAGTCAACGTCGGGTTGACTCCCTCGCCGAGCGGAGATGCGGCTGACCTTTATGAGCGATGTAGTAGGAGCTGCCGTCCTTCGACGACAGTAGGGGAAGAAAAGGGCCACGGACCAAGTCTTCCCGCTTCCGATGACCGCTTTCTGAAATCCCCGACTTTTCCTAGCCAAGGGCCCGTGGGCCCGGCCCGGTTGCACCGGGCTGGTGGAAGGAAAAGTCCGTGCCTACATCCCCTGCATTCGCCTACCTGGAATCTATATTTCCGGGCATGGCACTTCTTCCCGTCCTCGAAGCAGGACAGTGCCTCTCCTACGCCCCTCAAACCATCAAGAACAAGGTCCACAACGGAACATTTCCGGTCAAGACCATCCTTGTAGGCGGAAAGCGCGTCGTAAAGAAGACGGATCTCGCGTACTACATCGACGGACTCGGCCAGGATAGGCCCCGGCGCGGCCGACGCACCAAAGCCGAACTTCTCGGCGGGAGCGTTGGCCAATGAGGAGCAATATTGACGCAGGCCCCGCCACGATAGGGAATCCAATCGATTCAGCCCCACGCTTAGGGTCAGCTTGCCAGAAAGGAAACCGAGACGCTCAGTTTACTTCTGAAGCATTGGCTCTCGAGGCTGAAAGTGCCAAAAATGCAGGCGCCATGGGTTTCATGGCCCGCGTGCTTGTGCAAACAACATTACCGCATAGCATCCAGAATGGTCCGCGATATACGCGAAGGAATGGCACGCTAACCGTTTCTATCACAGACCTAAGCGGTGCCGGACTTCCGTACGGCAGCTATCCCCGGCTCCTGCTGATCTGGCTAACCACGGAAGCCTGCAGGACGAAGAACCGGCAGTTGGAGCTAGGCCCATCGCTATCTTCGTTCATGGCCGAGTTGGGATTGATGTCGACCGGCGGCAGATGGGGCACCATTCCAAGACTCAAGGATCAGATGGCGCGCCTGTTCAGCGCTGCCATATCGGCCACAAGCACAAGCGGTGAGTCCACCGCACTCCATCATCACAGTGGGAAGAATCTTCTGGTCGCGGATGACTTTGACCTATGGTGGAGTCCGCACAGCCCAGATCAGACTACCCTCTGGCGATCAACCGTGACATTGTCTGAGGCACTCTTTCAACAAGTCATCGACCGGCCCGTTCCCGTGGACTTGCGAGCAGTCAAGCTACTGAAAAAATCACCAATGGCGCTCGACCTGTATGCCTGGAGCACCTATCGAGTGAGCTACCTCAGACGTTCCACCTTGATTCCCTGGGAATCGATGATGCTTAGCCTTGGTACAGGTTACCCAGAAACAGCGCAGGGCAAGGCTGACTTCAAGCGCAAGTTTGTACAAGCTCTCCGCAAAGTTTCCACGGTCTATCCAGCGCTACGAGCCAGTCCAAATGAGCGTGGCCTGCTGCTGCAACCATCCACAACGCATATTCCCCGGCAATCTAGGTTCGATAAGGGAGGATTTTCGTGCAGAGATTGAAAGAAGTAGAAGGTGTTGCTCGCATTGGCGCCTTATTTGTTGCCGCGTTGGCAAGCATGGCAAGCACAGTCGTTGTGGCCCAGAGTAATAGCAACGACCGCAGCGCCTACGTTCAGCGGGGGCTATCGGCGTTTCAGCCCCAATCCGTGCCAATGCAAGACTGCCAGCGTAGTGCAGCCGACTTCGCCAGTCATGGGCAGTGTGGGCAGGGGGATCTTGCCTGCGTGGCCCGGTTAGAGCACGAGCTGAAAAACACTGTCGAAAAGAACTGCGTCAGGGCGATCGAAGAACTCCGCCCCAAGCCACAACTCTACCCTCTCCCGTAACTGGACAGAGGTGCAGGCAATCGAAGGGGTCCGAATTGAGAAGGCCGTTACAAGCTATCAAATCATTCCTGGCGTCACAGGCATTCGATCGCGCAACGCATCGAGCTGGCGCCTATTTGCTCCTGCTAAGCAATCTGGTCTTGCCCCTAGGCTTGCATAGACTCTGGATGCGGCTACCAGGTTGCTGGTGGTTCCCACTAACCTTTGCACTTGGCGCGATTGGCGCGTGGAACTATTTGGGGAGTAACCACGCCGCTGCGTGGAAGGTGCTGGCTCTGCCGTTTCCCCTGCTGTTCGCTATGGACTTCTGGGCTCTGGCAACTGCGCCTGTACCCCACAGGATCAAGAAATGATCAGGCGCATACTCACTATCGCGCTCGCGCTCGGGCTGACCGCCGGCGTTGCTTATGCTGACTCCCCGACCGGCATGTCGCTCAACCAATTCACCCCGCCGGCAGGCGACACCTCCGTCGACTTCTTGCGAGAGGTATTCGGGAACATCATCGGGCTGATCTCATCCGGCGGGAACGTCAGCGGCGGGCAGAACGACGACGTTCTGGGCGCGATGATGAAGGTCTTCAATGCCGCCGTCCTCTTCCTGGGCATGCTGTTCATCGCTTACACGACCATCAAGGGCACGATCGACTCAGCGCACGACGGAGAGGTTCTCGGCAAGAGCATGAAGTCGCCTTACGTGATCCTGCGCAGCGTCGCCGGCACCGCCCTCCTACTGCCGCTCGGCTCTGGTTACTCGCTGATCCAGATCGGCATACTCTGGCTCGCGCTGCAAGGCGTCGGCGTCGCCGATGCCATCTGGAAGGCCGCGATCGAGCAAATCAACCGGGACAACATGATCTCCCGCCCGATGATCCCGGATTCTCGCCCCCTGGCCGCCAACATCCTCAAATTCGAAGTCTGCGCGGCCGCGATGAACAAACAGTTCCAGGACTCCGGCCGCGGCACCAGAGTTCATCCGGTGCCGTCCACGCAGGTCATGATGAATAGCGGTGAGCTGCTGAACTATGACGTCTTCGATGCGATACCCGTCGTCGGTGCCTACACGACCATCAAGAATCTGTCGAATGCCAAGTACACGGTGAGCAACTACCAGTGGAAAGCCAATGACAATAGCTACGTCAACCCGACGGTCTGCGGCGGAATCTCCTGGAAGCAGTCATGGGAGGCGTCCGAAGGCAACAGCAATACAAAGGTAATCAAAGAGCCGATCATGACTGCACACGCTCAGGCTGTGCAGCGCATGATCCAGGAGCTGCAGCCGACCGCCAACCAGATTGTTGCCGGGCAAAAGCCCACTCCGGGTGCGATTGATACGGCGGCAAACAATTACGAGAATACGCTGCGTGACGCGGCGAAGAACGCCGTATCGCAAACGAACGACCGGGCCCGCAGTGACTTCCTGCAAGCCGCCAAAGATGGGGGCTGGATCTTCGCCGGCACCTGGTACAACCACATCGTCAAGATGAATGACGTGATGCAGTCCACGCTGAACGGGCTACCCACGTCTGAACCAATCGATATCACGGACAAGGAAACGCAGGAGGTCCTGCAGACCTACCAGGATGCGATGGCCACCGCCAACGAGTACACGAAGCATCGGGTCGAGGGCATCCGCCAGGTCTACTACAACCAGACCGACGTGCGCGCGCCCCAGCAAGGCGAGGGCGCGTGGGAGTATGTGAGAAAGCTGATGTCCACCCCGTTCATGGGCGCGATCAATCAGATGACGCAGGAAATCGCCGGCTCGAACCTGAATCACATGAGCCAGATGAAGTCGTTTGGAGATTCAATCGCCGGCACTGGTGAAGCTCTCCTGGTTGGCATGGCCGGCGCGACGGGTGTTGCGAACTCTTGGTTCGCGCAAGGCACGGCGAAGACTGGGTTCGACGCAGCCGCGGTGTTGCAGTTCCTGTCGGGCATGGTGACCACAATCGTGATCGCTTTGTTCTTTTTTGGAGCTGTGCTATCGAGCTATGTCCCTATGATCCCGTTCATCACTTGGATGACCTCGGTGGTGAACTGGTTCGTGCTGGCGCTCGAGTCTGTGATTGCGGGTCCTCTGTTCGCCGTCGCCCACATTCATCCGGACGGCGACGACGCCGTAGGGAAGGCAGGGAACGGCTACATGATGATTCTGTCGCTCGTGATGCGACCGGCACTGATGTTGTTCGGCCTGATCGGAGGCATGCTTCTAACGCAGCCAGTGGTGGGACTGATCAATGTCGCATTTATGACGGTCGTCGCCGGCATCCAGGCCGATTCCATGACCGGCATCGTTTCGTTTTTCGCGTATGTCACCATCTACGTGATCATCATGACCACGGTGGTACACATCGTGTTCTCGCTCATCCACTGGATTCCGGACAATATCCTCCGCTGGCTTGGCGCACATGCTGGTGGCATCGGCTCTGCCGAGCGAGCAGGCGAACAAGGCCACGACATTTTGGTCGGTGGGGTACGCGAGGTTAAACACGGGGCTGGCGGTCTCGGGGGCGGCAGCCAGAAGCGACCAAGTGGTGGCTCGGGAGCGGGTGGTGAGCTCAGACCAAGCGCGTCACCATCAAATAAGGACCTTCTTGGTGACTGACACTGCTGTGGTTGCCAAGGATCAGCGGCAAGCCGCCCGGACATGCTCTCGTTCAACTAGCTTTGGGAAAGGCCGAACCGGGACTAGGGACACTCCGATAGGGAAGGTAGGGACCTGTTCAGGCCGGGCGCAGGCGCACCAAGTCTTCGCTTAGGGACGCCTGCCACCCCTGCTGCGCGCTGGTCTTCATGGCGCGGATCGGCGTGACGGCTTCGCAGACGTAACCAGCTCCTTCGGCTAGCTCGCGAAGGATGTCCCCGACATCGATCAAGACGTCAGCATACCGACTGTCGCCGACGGTCATCAGTACGGCGCCCTCTGGGTTCATCTTGCCCCGCACAGACTTCAAGATCTGCACTAGGTCGGCGAAATACGCGCCGATCATGTCGGGCAGGTGCGGATCCCAGAGTTGAGCACGTCTCTTCGTCAAAGCTTTCACCGTCTGGCGCAGCTTGCGCGAGTCCAGCCCCTCCCAACTCATGTCGCGGTGGATCTGCACGTGCGACCGCAGGGTGGAACTCCGCAGCTCAGTGTTATCGGCCCGGCTCTTCAAATAGCCCAGCACCCACAGTTCGACGTTGTAAATGTCGGTGTAGTCGAAGCTGTTCGGGTACGGCGGCGAAAACAGCGCGACATCGACCTGGCCGACCTTGTCGACTTCCACCCGCGAGTCGCCCCGAAGCAGTCTGTAGCTCTCGCATGCGCGAGCGCCGTGCGCGCTAATATCGAACAGCGCTGCTTGAAACGCCGCCTGGAACGCCACGCTGACGTCGCGTGGGCTTTTCTGGGTGGCCTGCCAGTTGGAACGGTACCGGCGCCCCTTGCCGCTAATCACGACATTGCTCATGTCAATCAGGATGCTTCCGAGCAGCACGCGTAGCAGGCGCTGGTTGACGGGGTTGGTGATTTCGTCGATGGCCTCACGGATCGTCAAAATGCGGCGGAATGTCTCCCGCGGAAAAATCCAGCGATCTTTGAGGCCGGGCTCGACCATGGTGGCTGGCCACGACTCGTAGCGGATCGATCGTAGGGTGGCCGAGCGGGTGCTCATCTTCTTAACGACGCCGGCGAAGTCATCGATCAACGACGCGTGATCGTACTTCGACAGCTTCGCTTCGATCAGATCGGCCAGAAACGGGTTTACCTCGATGGACGTCGATTCGATGCCGAGGAATTGGCATGTAAGCGCTGTTGTCCCCGACCCCCCGAAGCAATCGAGGCATGTCGATGGCCAGAATCCCAGGCAACTGAGCGACTCGGCCACCATCAGCGGCGAGAATGCCTCCTTGAATCGATACCAGCGCTGGAACGGCAGGTTGTGACTAGGCATGTTCGATGATATCGGCACACCATCGACCACATCCTTAAGCCACGACGAGAAATTCCTGCGTTCGGTCGCACCCAGCTCAGGACAGTTCTCCTCGATGAATGTGCTGATGGCGGCTGCTTTCATGTCCCTGAGTCCTCCGGTCTGCTGGGCGACGGCGTAGAGATAGTCTTGCAGTGTGCCGTCCAGTTGAATATTATGAAGACTAATATTCATTCAAGCAAGCGACAGTGTCGCCCAAAAATATGTCATCCGCGACACCCGAAGAAATGGCTGAGACCATCCGCAAAGCTTGGCGGCGAAGGGACATCTCTCAGAAGCAGGTGGAGCGCGATCTGGGCATCCATCAAAGCCAGTTTTCCAAGCTCGTTAACGGCCGATTCAAGGAGGCGAACGGACATGCCAGCCGATTATTTGAATATTCAAAACGCCATGAGGGTACGGCGCAGCTGCAGTCGGGAGAGACGGACACAGAGGCGCTTCGATCGGCCCTAACCGAGCGGCTCATGCGCGCATGGGATGGTACAGATGAGGGCGCTCGGGCACTCGGAGCTATCCTCGACGGCGTTGCGCGCCTGCGGGCACGCAGGTCTCGAAGGACTTGAAGACCACGCCCCTCGCCACACGGTCTCAGTGCGTCTCGCCAGGACGACCGTACCGTGTCCGGGCGACGCGTAACTGTTCAACGCTTGGTGGCTCCCTTATACTTATTCGCCACTTTGGGTTGACGACAAGCGGCCAACGGTGCCCAGGGAGAGACTAGATGATGCCGAACCAGATCCGCGCCTGGAGCGCGATGACGTTGCCTTTCGTAGGAATGCGAGCATGATGGATCTGCCCGTCATCGAGTCCCTGCAAATCAGGAACTATGGCCTATACCCCGGGTTAGAACGCAATGGTGTTTTTGACATCGATCTGGCGCCCGGCTTGACCGTCGTGCTCGGCGCCAACGGCTTGGGCAAGAGTACGCTCGTCAATATCCTCTTCCGGATGCTCACGGGGCCTTGGAACGTGAGTTTGCCCGACGGCAACCTCGGCACTGCCAACCTACGCGCCGTGCCGCTTAGCCCGAAGCTCCGGTCGACGTTTAGCGCGCGGGTCAACGATGCCGCTCGTGATTCCCAAGCTACCATTGTGTTCACCATCGGTACACACAAGTTTGCAGTCACGCGATCGCTGCAGAAGCTCGACTTGGTGGAGTTTTCCGTTGACGACGCGCCCCCCGGCACCGACGAGGAAGACCTAAAGAATGCCGTGCTCGCCGCGTCGAGCATCGACAGCTACGGCGAATGGATCTTCGTTCTGCGCACGATGGTCTTCTTTTTTGAGGATCGCCGGATGCTCGTCTGGGATCCAACGGCTCAACGCCAGTTGCTACGCTGCTTGTTTCTGGAGCCGGCCCAAGCGCGCGATTGGTGGCAAGCGGAGCGGGAAATCCTCGAGCTCGACACGCGCATGCGCAACTTGCACGCGGCGCTGTCTAGGGAGGAGAAAGAGGAGCACAAGAACCACGGCCTTTCCAAGGCGGCACCGGAGGTTCGCGCCGAGCTCACCTCTAAGGAAACGCTGCTGCAGGGCACACTCAACCGCCAAGCCAAACTGCTTGATAGCATCGAGGAACTCGACGAAGCCCGGCGCCGCCATCGCTTGGATGCTTTGCGTGCCGCAGAGACGTTGCATGCCGCCGTACACGAATTGGAACGCGCGCGTCTGGCGGCAGTAGAAGCTCGGTATCCGTCTGCCGATGAATCGATGCGCTATATCTTCTCGCGCTTGATGACTGATGACGTTTGCGGAGTCTGTCAAACGCCAGGCCGGCAGGATAAGCGTCAGCAGATGCTGCATGCAATCGACACCAAGCACTGCGTCCTTTGCGACGCAAAAGTTGAGCCCCTCGCAGGTGAGCCGGTCAACTTGACTGACGAGCGAGTAAGCGCGCTTCGCGCACGCGTGGAGGAAGCCAAGGTGACCGATGCAGCGAGTCGACAGTCGCTCGAGACCTCCACGACTAGTTACTCCACAGCCGCAAAAAGCCTAGTCGAGTTAAATGCGGAGGTTGGAGACCTGACGGGTGACATTGAAGCGCTCGTTCGTCAGCTTCCGCCCGATGAACAGACCGCGCGCAGGCAAAGCGACGACATGACCAAGCTCAAGAAGCGGGTCGATGCAATGAACGCGGAGCTCCAGGTCAAGCGCGAAGCCTTTGCAGGCAAGCTCACGACGTACCGCCGCCAGATCGGCGAATTCGCCTCGGAAGTTAAAGATGCGTTCGACGAGATTGCTCGCGGCTTTTTGCTCGAAGACGTGTCACTGTCGTGGACGCCCGTGCGGATGCCGTTGGGCCAGGCCGGCACCTCTGGAATAGCTCTCACGCCGATCGAGTACCCCTCGTTCAGTATCGAAATGACAGGCGCCAACTTCTCGGCGGTGCAGCGGCGCGATAGCCCTGAGCAGGTCTCCGAGAGCCAGCGTGAGTTCATCGATCTCGCGTTCCGGATGGCCTTGGTGCGCGTCGGCTCCCAGAGTCAGACCTCGACCATCATTATCGATGCGCCGGAGTCATCGCTCGATGCGGTTTTCGTTAATCGCGCGGCAAAGGTACTGGCCTCGTTCGCCAACGCCAACAGCACGAATCGCCTGGTTGTAACCTCAAATTTGGCGGCCGGTAAGCTCATCCCGGCAATGCTCAAAGCTGCGGAGAGTAATCCAAGCGCACGGTTCGACCGGATTGTAGACCTGTTTAACGCCGGTGTTCCGACCCGAGCGATGACCACTCTGCGGGCCGAATACGAAGAGCTCCGAAAGGAGCTGTTCATACAAATCGACGAGAGCATCCAGCATGCCAGCCAAACCTGAGTGGAGGGACTCGCTGGAAGCACGCAAGCGCCCTATTCGGGTGCTTGCGTTGCTTGAAGCGCTGGCTGATGCCTCGATTTTCGAGGCGCCGCTTCGGGTGGTACACGAGCTGGCCTACCTGTCTAACGTGTTGGCACCGGTCTTCGAGCTCGCCCCCTTTAGTGCGAGTCTGCTCAAACGCCAAGGTGGTCCGTACTACCCTGAGCTGCAAGATACGATCGACTTGCTGGTGGGGCGCGGCATGGTATTCGCCTCGGGTATTCGTTACGAGCCAGTGCCCGAGGAAAAGCGCTACCGCTTGCATGCGAATTACCGGATCAACCGCGCGCTGGCGGGCTCCGCGTTAGCCGCTTATCACGAGGTCTATGCCGACACCGGTGAGCCCTTTTTTATTGGCGAGCTCTGTGCCGCTTACAGTATGTTGGCCGACCAGGAATTGGGGCAGGCTTTCCGATTCGATGCTCGCTACGCGGACAAGGACGTCGACAACAACGAGGTGATCGACTTCGGTCAGTGGGTAAGCGCCGCCAGCACGAATTTCTCACGCAACGCGGCCATGTCATTTCGGCCCGGTGAATCGCTGCAACCGGCCGAGCGCATCTTCATGTACATCGAGCACGTGCAAAGGAAGGTTGCTCATGGCGGTTGAAGCGCAACCCATCACTCCGCTCGATCTTGGCGCTTGGCAAGGCGACCGAGCTCAGCTCGCGACGGCGCGGCGTTCCTCGTATGGGGACATCGACGACTTGCCGCTTGAGCTGCGCTTTCAGGTGTACGTCTCGCGAGCCGTCCAAGCGCGTGAGCGCCAAGCGGACGCCGAGACTGCGGGCGCGGCTGCATTCATTCTGGTAACGCCGCAACAGCAGGAGGAGCTCAAGACGGGCCGGTCGTTCGATCGGACTGTCCACACCGGGCGCGTCCGCCTCGCAGCCCGTGTGCACTTTATGACCCATCGCGCGGCGAGCAGTGTATTTGAGGAGTATGTAGGCGACGCCAACGGCGTTTTCGATCGCATTGCCGAACTCCAGTGCGATCGACTACCCGCTTTGATCTACGACCCGAGCTCCGGCAAGTCGACTCTGACCTACTACCCTCGAGGTACACACACGGACGATGGGCTAGTCGAGGTCCAGCTCGATGCAAGCTCCGTGACCGAAGCCGAAATTCTTTCGGTTATCGAGGCGGTGTACCGCACCGAGCTGTGCACGCCGGACAACTCCGGCCCGACGAAGATCTGGCAAAACGCGGGTAAGGGCCATCCGATTGAGGAAGCCGAGCGTACCGTGCAACAGTTCTTGCGTGTGGGACTAGCCGCGCGCTTCCACTGGTGCACGATTCGTGCTGAGCAGTCAGGCAAGCTCGGTCGCACGGATCTTGAGGTTGTCGACGACCGCACTGGCGAGGCGGGCGCCATCACCCACTACGCACTGCTGGAGCTGAAGGTACTGCGCAGCTTCAGCCACTCTGGAACGGCGTATTCGGCCACGGCGACCGACGATGCCGTCTCGAAGGGCGTGAACCAAGCTCATTCCTATGGTGTCAGCAACAACAGCCTGTTGCGTATGCTGTGCTGTTTCGACATGCGAACCGACGACGTTGGCGACACCACTACGTTCGCGCACGTCCAGACCGACGCCATCACCCTGTGCGTCAGCTTGAAGCGATGGTACATGTACCGATCTTCGGAACACATGCGGGATGTCATCGCGCGGAGCCAGATTGAGGCAGCCAACGACTCATTGGCTAGCGGACAACAAGCTGCTCGCCATGACGCAGGGGGTAACAAGAAGTCCAACCCCTAGAAGCTGCGATCGCGAATGAGCTAGCAATCTAGAGGCGCCCGTCACCGTGGTGAGCGCTCAAGATGCATCGCTCGCGGCAAGTCGCTTGATTCAATGTAGTCGAGCGGACGGCGTAGATGCTGAATTTGTCGGTCGAGCCGCCGGTGTCCAACGGCCATTGTTCGTGAGCGCTGCTGTCGAGGTCCTCGACCGCAGGTGGCTTAGGTCGGTCCTGAAGCGATCAGCCATCCCGCAGCATCGGAAGTCGGCTCCTGACCGAACTCGGCCGTCGGGTCGCCGGCCTTCCCCAGAAATTGGCGAGAAACTCTTTTTCGGCAACTACGGCGAGGGCACACAGTCCCTAGGCCTTTCTCAGTGCCCCCGATTTTCGGTCGTACGCATAGCCCCGCTCGGCGTAGGCCGTGGTTCGCGACGCTTCGAGCAGTTCTTTCGCCACTTCCTCCCGCAGCAAAGGGTGGTTTGGGGCCAGCTCTGCCAGGGCTCTTCTGAGTGCACGAACATAGTCGGCACTAACTTTCCGCTCAACATGCTCGTTAAGTTCAGCATTTAAGGCGGCGGACAGACGGCCCTGCAGCTTTTGAGAGTGTGCTTCCCACTCAGCAACAGCCGCACGCCCTTCCCGAACCGCAGCATTTCGAGCCGCCATGCCAGCGGACAAACCATTCGAGTAGTTGCTCATTTCTCTCTCTATCTCAACCGGTTCCCGGGAAGCTCCGCTTCGGGGTTCTCGGGAAGCCTCAGTTCTGACGTTGGCCAGTGAGCGCGACCATCGGTCACGCGACGACCAACGTTGCCTGTTTTCACTGGGTCCGTGTCTCGCATGCGCGGCAATGCAGTAGCTACGGTTGCCGCGTGCGGTTTCGCCTCGATTTTGCCATCAATAGCATCTTGCAGCTCAACCGGCATTCGCCCCGCCTGGATCTCGCGTAGCCAGAATGCCAAATCTTCAATTTCCAGCACGAGCTTCAACCGGACTGCAGTAGCAGTAGAAATTACGCGGTGACATTGCGCGAGATAGGCCGCCCAGTCAAGGGCATTTTCCGATCTGGCCTGTGCAACTGCGCCGCTATGAAGCTTAGCTAAAAGCCCCGTCGGCCGAGCTTTCCGCAATGCGGCTCGACTTGTGGAGGCCTGCAGCTTCGCCTCTCGATACTGATCATCCGCATGACGTTCTGCGAACTCATACTGATCAGTTCGAACAGTGTCTTCCTCGATCTCGGCGACCGGGATCTCGCCATAGTTTGCCCAGTGCTTTGCCAGGTTCGCTTCGGCTTCGGCTTTGAGGATCAGGATCTGCCGAATCAACGGATCGGTCTCCTTAGCCGCAATCCGGACGGCCACGTCGCAGCGATGCTCGGCGAGCGCGATCATGTCATCCGTGGTCGGCTCATAGCCGACCACTCTGATGCCCAGGAGCCGACCTTGAAGCCATGTGCGCCGCCGAAAATCGATCGAGCCCACCGCTTCAACTTCGAGCCAACCCTTCTCACGTGCAAGCTGCAGCGCGGCCTTTATGGCAGCATCCGGTGCCCGATCAAACCGAATTCGATCACCGAGGTCGTGGAAAGCCGCCGCCTGGCTCTTTTTCCAGGTATAGGTCCCATCGTCGAGCCGAATAAACAGCAGGTCGATCGTGCGGTTCCGACGCGCGGGACGCTCGGCTTCGGCCACGTTCACCGCCCTCAAGATCGCTGCAGGTTCGGCTTCTTCCCATGCCTTCGCCAAGGCGGCCAGCTGCTGGATTAGTGGCATGTGTCGGGACGAATCAAAGCCGATTTTCGCGGCCAGCTTCGCCCATTTGTATTTCGAACCGACATCCGAGGCCTTCATGACTGCGCCATCAAGGCGGAAGGAAAATCCGCTCATCCTGCCTGTGCTGGCTAGGTTCGGCAGCAGCTCCAAGCCGTCCGCCTGGCAAGCCTTCACAAAACCTTCAAAGCCACCGACCTGCTGTGCGTGAGCACGAGATTCGATGGATGCGCGAGCACGGTAATTGATGGTCGGCTGCGGCACCGTCCATCACCAATGTTGCGTGCCGTCGGGCAACGCTGATGGACGTGGCGATCTATCGCGGTGGACCGGATGCGGAGCAGCGGCACTGATGTAACAAGGGGCCCGGCGGGCCCCTTGTTACTGGATCAGAAGTCGTTATCTGCGAGATCGCCAAGGCCATCAGGATGCTCCTGCCGATCTTCGGCCAGCCACTGGGCCAAGGCCAATTGATAGTGAGCATGCAGACGGTCGCGCAGATCGTCGAGCAATTCGATCACAGCCCAGGCCTGCGCGGGCGTCCAGTTGGCATCAATGAGCAGGGGCAGCCCCTGGGCGATGCCGGATGGCTGGTGGAAGGTCATGGTGATGTCGTCGTTGTGTTGATGGACGTGGCGGCGATGGCCAACGGCGCCACTCACCGCCTGGCGCGGCGGTTCAGGGTTGCGCTGTAGGTTTCCAGATAGAGCTTCTCGTCGATCTGCGGTAGCTCCCGCTGCGCGGCCTGGGCCAGAAGCTCGCCCGCCAGGTTCATCAGGATGCGGTAATTGCCGGCGGCGTGCTCACACAGGGTCTGGCGCAATGGCATGGTCATCAGGGTGGCGTTGCCGGCGGCGGCCAGCAAGTGGTCCAGGCAGGCCTGCAGCTCGTCGATGCTCGCACTCTCCAGCGCCAGACGGCAGCGGATGCGGCTGCCCAGCGGGATCAGGTCCTCGCGGCTGAACTTCTCCGGCAGGCGAGCGTCGCCGGCAAGCACCACGCACAGCAGCAATTGCGAGTCGAAGCGTGCCTGTGCGAGCAGGCGCAGTTCCGAGAGGGCTGGCACCGCCATCTCCTGGGCTTCATCGATGAGCAGCACGCAGCGGCGGCGGCTGGCCTCCATGTGGGTGAGCCAGCGCTCGCGCAGCGCCTTGAAGCCGCCCCAGCGATTGTGGGGCTTGAGCGGTACGGTAAAGATGTCGCTGAGCTCGCGATAGAAGTCCGCCAGATTGCTCTGTGGGTGAGCGATCGAGCCGACCATCAGATCGGGGACGCGCATGAGGCGCTGATGGAGCAGGCGCAGCGTGACGCTCTTGCCGCAACCGGGGTCGCCATGCACCATGGCGAAGCCGCCTTCGCGGGCCATACCGTTCTCAATGCGCCAGCAGAAGTGATCGAGCTTGGGTGGCACGAACACGGCCTCGACGGGGATGTCCTGGGCGAAGGGGTTGAACTTCAGACCGTACAAGGCCAGCAGGTTGGGTTGATTCATAGCTTGGTGGGTGCGGGTGGGAGATAGGCCGGCGGCAGGCCGGTGGCGGCGTGTTCGGCGAGCAACTGACGCAGCAGCGGCGCAGTGCCAGCCTGCGCGGGTTCCTCGTTAGCAGGCGAGGCACCCTTGGCCGTGAGATGCGCGCGCCGTGCGTCGGCATTGGCAGACTTGTCCAGCGGGAACACGGCGGCCAGGATCGCGCCGATGCGCGCATCGATCAGGTCGACTTGGGAGAGATCCCAGCGCGCGTAGCTCAGGCAGACTTGCTCGAGGTGGCGGTAAGCGCCGGGGATCTCGAAGCGCACGCCGTCCAACGTGAAGGTGCCGTCGGTTCTGCGCTGGCGGCGATGCTGGCGGATACGGAAGGCCCGGCGCAAGGCCAGCGCCTCGGGACTGGGGCGCGAGACGTCGGCACAGGACAGGTAGCGCTGCAGAGGCGTCGCCTCGAGTTCGGCGTGTTCCTTGTGGTGGTATTCCTGCTCGACCCAGGCCTGCGTGGCGAGGTTCAATTGCTCCAGGGTGAGGTGCGACTCACCTTCGAGCATGGCCATCAGCCGGGACTCGAGCTGTCCCCAGAAGCGTTCCTGCTTGGCATTCTGGTATGGGCTGTAGGGCAAGGTAGTCTGGTGCAGGATGCCCAGACTGGCCAGCCCCTCGACGAACTCGTCGGCCATCATGGCTGCGCCGTTATCGGTCATGATGGCCCGCGGCAGCCCTCGCTTCATGATCGCCTGCGAGACGCCGTGCACCAGCGAGGCAGTGGTCTCGTCGAGGAACCACTGCAGGTGGCAGACCAGCCGCGAATGGTCGTCCATAATGCAGAGCAGCAGCGGCTTGTGCCACTGCCCATCGGGGGTGAGCACCTTGCGCGAACCATGGTGGAAGTCCAGGTGCCAGAGCGCGGCCACGTGGTCGACCTCGTAGCTACGCACCTCGCGTGCCTCGCGGCGAGCCGCAGCAGCGATGGCCCCATCCGTGCTCGAGCGCGGGGTTGGCTTGCGCACCAGACCCTGCGCCTTCAGATACCGGCACACCGTGGTGTAGGACGGCAGCGTGTCCGGGCCATCCTTGGTCGCGACGCGCAGGTTGTCGTAATGCAACTGCATGGTCCAGCCGGGGTGCTGACGGTACTGCTCGACCAGCGCTTCGATGATGGCTGGGCTCAGACTGACGAAGTGGCCGCAATCGTCGCGCAGTCGGTTCTTGAGTTGATCGACCGGATCCTGGACGTGACGGGCCCGGTAATACCAGCGTTCGATGGAAGACGCGCCGAACTGAACGTCGGCGCCGGTGATGGGGTGCCGCCAGACCTTGGCGGCCAGTGCCTGGAACGCTTGCTGCAATTCTCCTTTGGCAGGCGGCGAAGCCAGCAAAGGGCCAATGACCGAGAAGCGCAAGCGCGCCCATCGGTTGCGATGATCAATCGATAGTGACATGACTCTCCGTTGGGGGGATAACGGGAGCAGGCTACGGGCAGTGCGGGTGACCCGCCATCGACATGTTCTGCGGGAGATTCCCCTATCTGGCGCATCCCTCAGCCAGCGTGGTCAGGCCGGGCCCAGCAGCAGAAGCAACACCGCGGCCAGACGCTCGTCTTCGCTGTCGTGCTCGACCGATTGCAGCAGGCAGTCGGGATAGATGAACGGCTCGGGCGTTGGCGGGATGAGGCCACGCAGCCACCGACCGACGGGGGTCTTGGGGAAGGTCTCGGTCCACCACTGACGCCAGCGCTTGAGCGTGGCCCAACTGATCGCCGGCAGGCCGTCCAGGCAGGCGCCAGTGGCACGGCTCGATCGCAGTACCAGGACAATGGCCAGCCAGACACGCCGGCCGAGAAAGCGCACCGAATCGGGCGTCATGCGTTTGCGGCATCCGGCACAGCACAGGCTCAGGCGCGTATTGCAGTCCGGGTGTGCTGCCGGTGGGCATCCGCGCGGCTTACGCGGATAGTTGGCACTGTGCAGCACAGAGCCGCAATGGCAGCAGCCCCTGTCTCGCGCCACCTTCATCAAGTCTTCGTCGATCCGGCGCAACAGGGCAAAAAACGCTGGCGTTTGTAGCAAGGCATGGCACACTGCTGAGGTCTCCTTCATTGCTCGACACAATAAAGGCGACATCTTCCCTCAGGCGCGTGCATGCACGCTCCCTGAGGGAACCCCTCCAGCGTCCATCACCGTTCTTGCTCAAATCCCCACGCTTTCGGCATCACGAAAGCTGCTTATGCACACCTGCATGGCCCTATTCAGGATGGACTGCATTCTCTCTTTGAGAGAGGCCTGGCCAGTACGCGCCCTTTTTGCGGCCTCGCCTTTGGTCTTTTTGGGGTGCTCGGGCTCGCTATTTAGCCCAGGCGTCAGCCGCAGCCCGAATTCACGTTCCAGCGTCTGCGTCGATTCGATAGCGACTCGCACATCGTTACGGCCGTGCCACAAGGTGCCATCGAGGCCGATCCGGCTGACGATCAGGTGCACATGGTCGTAATCGGTGTCGCTGTGCCGCACCGCCACCCACATGTGATTGTCCACGGCAAAGCCCATGTTCTGTAGATGGCGCTCACAGACTTTGTGCCATGCGTTGCTATCGAGCCGCTCGCCTTTTGGCAACGCCAGCGAGCAGTGCCAAACTGGATTCTTCACCTCCAGCCGCTGCCGACGCGACGCGGCGAACTCGGCCGCCAATTCGCGTGGGGTCGTACTAGATAGATTGCCGCCAACGATCTCTGCGCGTCCGGGCTGGTCATGCTCGCCCGGACCGAACACGTATTCCAGGACGCCACGAAAGCCGTTGCCGCGCGAAACCTTGGCTTTCATTCGTCGTTGTCCCGCACGCCAATCACTGCGCGCCTCAACATCTGCACTTGGCCGCGCAGCTCCTCCAGGAACTGCGCCGGATAGCCCGTCGCCTGGCCCGCATTGATCGCCGCCTGGTACTGGTTGAGGTTTGCACAGACACGAGCCAAAGACGCCCAGGCCGCGCGATTGATCTCCGGAATATCGGATTTCACCGGCGCGACGATCGCGCGCAACGCGGCCTCCCGGATGTACGTCGCCGGCGGCAAACCAGCCTCGACCGCCTTCTGCTCAACCAGCGCACGCTCGCCCTTGGTCAGCCGGATCGCCAGCACCTTCCGCAAGCCGTCGTCGTGCATCTTCGTCATTTCATCAGACTCCAAAAAGGCCGGGGGGAGCGAAGCGTCCCGGCCAGCCCGCCGCAGGCGCAAGGGAACTGTGGATGGAGCCTGCATAGCAGGCGTAATACACAGTTATACCTTGCTGCTCACCGAGCTATGTCGGCAATATAGGATTGAGCGGCAAAATAAGACAAGGTGGGTCACATTGACGCTATTTGCTATCGATGCCCTGAAATTCGGAGTCACAGTGGCTCTATATGCCGGCATATACGGAGTTGCCGTGTCAATGTGACCCAGAATTGCGGAAAAAATATGCAATATAGGGTCACATTGACGCAGCGAGCGATGCCAATTGGGTCACCTTGACCTTGATCTTCAGCGGTGGACGCCGTTGCGGGCCTCGATCACCCGGCGGGAAAAATTGGATCTTTTTTTGATGTGTAGCTTTTATTTAACACCCATTCCAACACCAGATATTCGGCGCACTACGCATTTGGAAACCATGCGATTTGTAATAGTGATCGAATCGCAGTTCCTTGCTACGTTCTTGTTTCTTTTTGTCTGCGAAGCCAACATCAACGCGAGAGTGCCTCGCTTGCATGACGCCTCCATAGGTCGCAATTAACATATACGTTAATTGATCGAGGCGCGTGACAATGCGCGAAGTACATCAAAAAGCGACCGAGGCCGCTTCGGCGTGGGTCCGCTGCGGGTCAGGGAGTCTGCAACGCAGTGACATCATCCGTTCCATCGAATCGCCCGAAAGGACGTTATGACTGATTTTGAGACTACAACCTGCTACCACTGCGACGCCGAAGGTACGGGGCGGGAACATGTGCCGCCCAAATGCCTGTTCCCGAAGGGAGGCGACTGGTCGAGATTGATGACAGTGCCGTCCTGCGTGACGCACAACAACGCCAACTCGAAGGCAGACGAATACCTGAAGTTCGGCGGTTTCAAGTGCGAAGCGCAACACCCCTTGGTTATTGAACAGGAAGCCGGTCCGTGGGATTGGCCAGAACCTGAGCGAGGACTTGTAGCGGGGAGTGCCAGTTCAGGGTTTTGCGCGGGCGGCCGTTGAGGCTGTCGGCGATGGCGTCAAGTTCCTCCTGCGAGTAGACGGACAGGTCGGTGCCCTTGGGTAAGTACTGGCGCAGCAGACCATTGGTGTTCTCACAGGTGCCGCGCTGCCAGGGGCTGTGCGGGTCGCAGAAGTACACTCGCACGCCAGTGGCGGCGCTCAGTTCGGCGTGCCTGGCCATCTCTCGACCCTGGTCGTAGGTCAGGGTCTGGCGCAGCGGCGCCACCAGGGATTGCAGCTTCCCGGTAAAGCCGGCCAGAGCCGATGCAGCGGTGGCGTCTGGCATCTTGACCAGCAGTACGGCGCGGCTCATGCGCTCAACCAGCACGCCTACGGCGGATTGGTTGCCCGCCCCCTTGATGAGGTCGCCCTCCCAGTGCCCGGGCATCAGCCTGTCGTTCACCTCGGGCGGGCGCACGTGAATGCTGACCATGTCGGGAATCTGGCCGCGCCGGTCGGTTCCACGCGAGCGCGGCAGACGCTTGGTTCGGGCCTGTCGCAAGCAGGCGATGAGCTGGCGGCGCAGCTCACCCCGCGGGTATGCGTAGATGGCGTTGTAGATGGTCTCGTGGGACACGTTGAGGTCGGGTTGGTCAGGAAAGGCCCGCTTGAGCGTAGCGGAGATTTCCTGGGGCGACCACTTCTGATCGAGGAAGTGGCGCACCACGCCCCACAATACGCCATCAGGAGCGAGCTTAGCGACCGGACGGCTGGCCTTGAGGCGTTGCGTACGGCAGGCTTGTGCGCTCATTGCGCCATAGCCGCCACGGGCGGTGGCATTGCGGCGAAGCTCACGCATCAGTGTCGAAGGCGCGCGGCCAAGCCTGCGGGCCATGGCCCGCAGGCTGACATCTTCTGCCTTCCAAATCTCGATGCGCATGCGTTCTTCGGGTTGTAGTTGTTGGTACTTCGTTCTCGTCATTCACCACACCTTACCGAATGGCAAGGTGTTGCACTTCAGATTTGAGGCCGCCTTCTTATTAGGTGCGAGCGCCTCGAACATCCCCAGTGCGATCACGAGCGGCGCAGCTAGGAGCGTCGTCAGGCTTGCGAGAAGGAACAGCAGCAACTTGCATCGCTACGGCGTCCGATGGCACAGCAAGGCGCTGGTGATAGAGAAAGACTTCCCGCTCAATTTCGAACTTCTGAGCGCATGCCTGGAAAAGGTAGCGCGAGCGCTCTATTTCCATCACCACCGTGGACAGCGAAAGCTCTTCGGCAACTTGAAAGTCTGTCCGCTGTTCATTCCCGTCGAGCCACGGGTCACCCCAGAACTCGCATTGGCACTCTCCAAGGTTCGGGCAAAGACGGACCTAGATTTCGAGCAGCTACCTAGGCTCGGCCCGCACCAAGAGATATTCGCGTACCAGGTCATTGAGACACCGAACATCGTCGCCGTCAACATGGAATTCTACGGCGCACACCGGGCGTCGGTGATGGGTGGGGTGCCGGCAGCGGCGCGACCGTCGTCATAATCGATAAGACCGCAGCGATGGAAACGGGCCGATCCGCGTATGGTCATCGTATCGTATCAAATACGATACGAAATACGATACGAAATACGATACGAAATACGATATGGAACCATCAAATTCACCCAGTCAAGTCAGTGCATGCGGCAAAAACAGGGCAGATGCATCAGTTGAACAATCCTTCAGGGTGGTCGATTCACGGCCCAGCCGGATCGTCCCTTCGGGCCGCCGCTCTCCCCGCGCCTGCGCCGCGGGTCCCCGTGCGGCTCGATCCGGGCGCGGCGGCGCGCGCGACGCCGCCCTGGTAATCGACGGCAATGGCTTGCAGGGAAGGGCTCGCATTGACTTTCTATCTCACTAGGGCAAGCCCCTGCGGGGCGCGTCAGGCCCGAAGGGCAAGTCTCGCGAGGAGGCGGTGTGCAACTGCGGGACCCCGGCCAGCGAGCCGGGGCTGTCCACGCGCAAGTGTGGGCAGCGCAGTTGTGCACGGGCGGGCGCGGGTGGACCACAGCGCGCGGCACAAGGTGTGTCGTGATGATCCGAGTGTGCTTGCGATTGCAAAGTGGAGTTATCCACAGCGGCGCGTCCTCTAACTACTAGTTTTTACAGGAAATTATTAAAGGCAGAACTACAGGAGGAACCCCGATGCCCTTGTAGTAGAGTGCCTTGCGGGTAAGTCTTCTGATCGTTTATGCGTGCGCATCTGACCGTTCATGCGTGGCTAGGCAAGTCTCTTCTGACCGTTCATGCGCAATTTACTGACTGTTAATGCGCGAAGAATTTGTGGAAATCGCCGACTTATCCACAGCCGAGGAAGATAGGTCTGCCTCCCTCAATCTTTACCCTCCACCACTATCTCCGTACTACATAAACCGTATTTATTCGTATTATTGCGTATTATAGCGCCGCAAAAATTTCAAAGTTTTAAAATATATATTGACCGCGACTCACGCATTTCATACAGTCGCCGTTGTTACCAGTAACGCGAGAGAAATGAATGGCCAGAACTTCTGCAGAGCGGCAGGCAGCATATCGCTCGCGACGGTTAACAGCAGGAGACAATGGCAACGGAGAGCGTCGCCTAAACATGTGGATAACGACCGAAGCTGACTTGGCGCTAGGGCGATTGGCTAGACGTTACGCAGTAACGAAAAGAGCCATGCTAGAGCGGCTAGTTGTGACTGCGGACGCCGACATTCATAGCCATCTCGATATTGACTCTGCAGAATGGACGGAATACTTCGGCGTTATGAGGTAGCTCGCCAGCTCAATCGCTGCACTGAGAACATTCGCGCCGAC
This sequence comes from Cupriavidus metallidurans CH34, assembly GCF_000196015.1. Lineage (NCBI taxonomy): Bacteria > Pseudomonadati > Pseudomonadota > Betaproteobacteria > Burkholderiales > Burkholderiaceae > Cupriavidus > Cupriavidus metallidurans. Next base: position 3,092,366 of record NC_007973.1, read on the forward strand.
ACGTCCCGGCTGCAGATGGTGAACGTCTATGGGGCATCTCCCAGAAACGCGCAGCTAGTTTTGAAAGCGGTCTGTGCCAGGCGGCTACCTGGCACAGACCTACCACAACCCACCTGTAAGAGAGGTGCGACATGGCTACTCCCATTATATCTACCACCCTGCTTGAAGATGTGCTGTGCACGGCGGCACCCGACCTAGTCGATGCTCAGCCTGCCGACACCAAAGCACTTGTAGCAGTGTTGCGACCGGCTCTAAATCTTGTCGTTAAATCCCACCGAACCCCGTCTCGGGTGCCAATTGTGATTGCGAGCCAGCGCGCTCGGATCGCCGCATGCTCGACGGCCGTGGCCGCCTTCGACTTGTTTGTGTCAAACATGACGGATGTCTAGGAGAGGCCGATGAACGTGGCGGAGCTAATTGAGATCCTGCGGAGCTATCCGGAGGATGCAAGGGTTGTAGTACAAGGATATGAGTTCGGATTTGACGACATCACGTCGACGGCTCGACAACCTCTGTCTATCGGAGCAAATTTGAATCCGCGCCCCGGTCTCGGAGGTGCCCAAGTGGTTCCAGCGGAATATGGGGCTGGGGCCCATGATTCACCGGTCGCAGGCGAACCTCCGGACGAAATCGCAGTGTATCTAAGAGGGGCGGTTCGACGGTAGCCTCGTCGGACGCGGTCCCTCGTGTGGACATCCGCCCTGGCGGGCGGGACCGCGGGACAAGCCATGCACAGCAGATGGACAACCCTACGGATTGCCCGCGCGCTAGGCACTGCTTGCCCCACTTGCCCCGCGCCCCTATCGTGATGCGACGCTGTTTCCCACCGAGGTCTGCTATGCGCGAATATCAATCCCGAACCATCCAAGAGCTGGCTGCGTGTACCTGTGACCGCTGCCAGCGTCGCCTGACTCCTGATGGGCCTGGCGAATGGCAAGAGCGACTGTCGTTTGAGCACTCCTGCGGTTTCGATTCGGTGTTCGGCGACGGCAATACAGTCAGCCTCGATCTATGCCAGCACTGTGTGCGGGAAGTGCTCGGCCAGTGGCTACGAATCACGCCACCAGCGGACATTGATGTATTCGGGCTGTGGAGGGGCAAAAGAATCGAGAGTGCTTGGGATGCTCCGCCTTCAAGCGAGGAAAGGCCGCGTGAACCTCGCGAGCCGGAGAAGTTCGCCAAGTTTGGGCCAGACTTCATGGCCGAAGGCCGTGGCGAGCACGAGCAAGTTGAGAGGGGGAAAGCAGCTCGCCGATTCAGAGGACTTAAAGGTCGAGTGCGGGTGAAGCACAGCTTTGGTGCGCCATTGTCTATTGGCGGCACAAAGACGCCGAAGAAGCGGCCATGACCCGCGACGGCCTGCAATCTATGGCCTCACCGATCCGACCACCACGCATGCCTATCTCAGATAACGCTGGAATTTACCAAGGTGAATGTATATGGGGAACACAAACACATGGAAGGCCAGGCTTCAAGATGCGGGCAACGGCAGCGTGGACCGAATCTTGGAACTGCCGGATGAGGTCATGGCCGTAATGGGCTGGGGTATCGGCGACGAACTGGAACTAGTCCCGTCGGGGAAAGGCGAAATCCGACTGCGCAAGGTCTGTCCGGCTGAAGAGTCCGACTACAGCCGCCATCTCGGTGTGACATATGCCCTGCTGCTACAACTCCGCGAGGTGACGGCGGAGCGTGACGCCAACAAGCTGACAGAGATTGCCAGCTCCATCGATTGGAGCGCCATTGCGAGCGAGTTTGAGACCGTCGCCGGGCGCTACCGCTCCGCGGTATTTCGGCATGGTCGGCGCATCATCCGCAACCTGCGCCGGCCCTACATGCTTTATCACGACTGCACTGAGCTTGCGATCCAGGTAGATATGCTTAGCAGCGCAATCGAAGACTCCCCATCATTGCGGGCCACTGCAGAAAAGGCTCTAGAAGAGGCCTATCACGCTGTTCTGAGCCGGGAGACGCTGCGTGGTCGTCCACCCCAAGGCGCACCTGCAGCGTCGCCCTGGCCAACCCTCGAAGCACTAATGGAGGCCGCCGAAGACAAGCGGCGACGAGGCCACGCGCTGCAGGCCGCCGCTCATACAGGTTACCTTAACGGTCAGCGCGTTTTTCTAGAGTAATGATTCCGAAACGGGAAGGGGCATGGGGAGCGCCTGAGTCGATGCTCAAACCGTTGAACTGGAGTAACGAAGATAGAAATCCACTCAATCCATAATGAACGCGACTACCAGGAAGCGTTGCAGATCGTATCTGGCCTAGTTGATGTTGACCCGGCACCTGGCTCACCGGATGGAGATCGCCTCGAAGTTCTGGCCACCCTGGTTGAACGCTACGAGGCGGTGCATTTTTCGCTGGACCTTCTCGATGCCTCAACGCTATCGTTCCCGAAGCGATGAGGCTGGCGCTGCTGGTTCGTGCTTCCAGCGATGATCTGAGCCCAGGCCAGCGGGGTGTGCCCACTGTGTCGCGGCCAGCAGGTGATGACCTGTGAGGACCACAACAACCTAAAGAGGTCCTTCGCAAAGTGCGGCACTTTGTGGCTGCCAAGCCCCGCTCGCGGCCCTCGAACAACGCCGGATATCGTGCTTCTAGCGATGGAGGATCTCGCCGCAGGCCTTTCGTGCTTCTACCGATGGGCCTCTCGCAACCCGCTGATGTCGTGTTTCTCCCGATGGTCCAGGCGGGCCTCGGAGGAACGAACGGTGAATGTCTATGGGGCAGAGTGGTTTGCCTGGTGCTGCGCCCTCAACAGCTTCTCACCGAACACGAACGGCAACAGGCCGACAATACTCATGGCATCGTCCAGGGCACGATGATGGGTGCCCGCGATAGTTTGGCCCGCGAGTTGGCAGGCTTTTGCCATGCCCACTTCCTTTCCGATCTTCTGCGCCTTCGCGAATAGCCTCTTCCCGTTTTGGTGTGGTAGCGCAATCGGTTCGGCAATCCGGTACCGGGCGGAGTCTCGCAAAAGCTGCCGGGCATCCCAAGCACCCCAGCTGACCCAGATCGACCCCGGCATCTGGTACCGCTCGACGAACTGGCGCAGCTGCTCTGCCGCCACCGTGAACAACGGGGCATCATCGACGTCGCTTTGACTAATGCCGGTCAGGTTGGTAAAGAACGCGGTGAGCTGGGGATTCACGACCGGTCGAACGAACGACTGAAAGTGATCGAGCACGGTGCCGTTGCCCCGGACCCAGACCGCACCGATTTCTGCCGTCTCCATCTCCCATCCTGCCGCCATGTCCTCCGAGCACGTCGCCTCAAGGTCCACTACCAGCACAGGGGCGTTCATAGCTGCCGCGCCGCCAGGCCCTGAGAACTCGCCGCTTGATTCATTTTCTGAGCTAGCCATTCAGCCCTGAGGTGGCTGTAATTTTTTAGAACCTGCAGCGTCTTGTGCCCCGTGATCGATGCTGCCTCAATACGTCCTAGCCCCAGCTCAAAGAGCCTGCTAGTTGCTTCATGCCGTAAGTCGTGAAATCTGAGCCCTTCAATGGAAGCCCGCTCGCACGCGAACTCCCAGATTGCCCGCAACGCCGCTGTTTTGATTGGGAACACAGGGCCTCCTTTCAGCGGGCGTGGCATCGCACCTAGAATTTCGCACGCGGTAGCATTCAGCGGCACAATTCTCGGCTCTCCGTTTTTAGTGTCATGCAGCATGGCCGTTCCATGCGTGTCGGCGATCCGCAGGTCCTTCCATTCCAGCGCAAGCAATTCCCCTTGGCGCATCGCAGTTTCGATGGCTAACCGAACCAGCGGAACAACAATGGCCGCCTGCCGAGCCTTCGCAAGTTCCCTTAGAAGACGCTGCTCCTCCCCCTCTTCTAAACGTCGCTTTCGAGATTTCCCGTGCGACGGCAACTCAATGTCGGCAACAGGATTTGCAACTGCCATTCGCCAGCGCTTGCGAGCAATAGTGAAGACGTGCGAGAGAAGTGCAACCAGCTTTCGCTTGGTCGCGTCAGAGAGCGGCTGGCCCTGCAATGGCCCTGGCTGGTCTCGCTTCAAATCCTTGAGAAAGGCCGTAACGTCATCTGCGGTAATCCTGTAAAGGCTCATCTTCGCCAGCTTGCTCCGTTTGAGCCGGGTGATCTTGTGCGCCTCCGACTCAGCCGACTTCTTCTTGGCGGATACCTCTTTCTCGTATCTATCCAGGGCCAGCGACAGCGTGGCAGCCTTAACCTCGTGGCGTTTCACCCGTGCATCCAAGACGCGCCGCGCGTCGGGATCGAGTGCCAAGGCAGCACGCTTACTGTTTCTATAGGCTCGGGCCTCATCCAGTGTGTCAAAGGTACCCGTGACGCGGTGGCCATCGACCATGAGTTTGACCTGAAAGGAGTACGGGCCACGCTGGTAGATGCCACTTTCAATCGCCCTGCTTTTTCCCATTTTTTCCCAGAAATTCGATCCACATTTGTGTAAATCATTGTACACAAAGGTTAAGCAGGAAGTAACGCAGGGGACTCAAAATCCCCCGCCGCAAGGCGTGTCGGTTCGAGTCCGACCCCGGGCACCAACTCCCCCATCGATTCCATTGCCAACCTATCCACCGCCAGCGTGGAGGATCCAGGCATGGCGAAACCGACGCTCCAGTCTTCGACCTTGCCCTTGGCATTGTCCGGGTTGCCCCTGGCGCTGGCATCGGTGCTGGAATGACCATCGCTGCCCATCAGGCTCAGGTGCCCCCGGCCCGTGGCGGTCTGGCTACCTTCCCACTTGCCAACCGCGTATAGCCCGCCGGAGGCCGGCTTGTCGCTGTCCCGGTCGAAGCCCTGCTCTTCCACGTACTGCGGCTCACCGAGCCGATCGTGCAGGCTGTGCACGAATACGTAAGACATATCCCGCTGGCGCAAAGGCGCATCCGTTGCTTATTCTTCTACCGTGCGATCGAGCGGGCCCGTCGAAGACCCGCCGGCACGAACAATCCTCGAAAACTGCAACACAGGGAATGAAGATGATCCGACTTACCGCCACAACCGCGGCCGTCGCCTGCGCCGCACTACTGGCTGGCTGCGCCGGCGCCAATATGGATAGCCTCACCCAGGCTGGCACCAGCATGTTCTCGGCCGCCACACTCAGTGATGCCAACGTCAAGCAACTGTCCGACCAGTCCTGCGCCCAGATGGACAAGCAGAACACGCTGGCCACGCCGGACAGCACCTATTCGAAACGGCTCGTGAAAATCATGAGCGGTCTGCAGAACACCGGGCTGCCGCTCGATGCGAAGGTCTACATGACCAAGGATGTCAACGCGTGGGCCATGGCCAATGGTTGCGTGCGGGTCTATAGCGGGCTGATGGACATGATGAGTGACGACGAAGTACGCGGCGTGCTCGGTCACGAGATCGGCCACGTGGCGCTGGGCCATACCAAGTCGGCAATGCAGGTGGCCTATTCCACCGCCGCCGCGCGTGGACTGCTCGGTTCGACGGGCAACGCCACGTTGACCGCGCTGTCGTCGTCGCAGTTGGGCGCGCTCGGCGAGCAGCTCGTCAATGCGCAGTTCTCGCAGCGGCAGGAGAGCCAGGCCGATGACTACTCGTTCGACCTGCTCACCAAGAACGGCGCCAACCGCCAGGCGCTTGTCACGGCATTCCAGAAACTGGCCAAGCTCGATGGCGGCCAGTCGAGCATGCTGAGTTCGCACCCCGGTTCGGCTGCGCGCGCACAGCATATTCAGGACCGGATCGCCAGCGGGAAGTAGTCTCGCGCTCCCAGGCGCGGGAGCGGGTGTGGAGGTTCAGGATGCGACGTACGGCATATTGAACCGCTGGCCCCCGCTCCTCTCCCGCAAGCGGGAGAGGAACGAACACCGCAGGCGCATCAGCGCGCTTCGACAAACGCCAGCATCGTCTCCAGCATCTTGCGGATAGCGGGCTGGATCGCGGCGGCCTTGGCCTCGCTGTACGCGAACGGGTACACCTCTTCCATGTAGGACGACTGCGTCTGCTCAAGCTGGACCGCGTGCACGCCCTGTGCCGGGTTGCCATACTGGCGCGTGATATACCCGCCCTTGAAGCGGCCATTGAGCACCGCGGTATGGTTCGGCACCGCGTCGGCGATCGCGATCAGTTCGGCTGCCAGGCCAGCATCACAGCTCTTGCCATCGGCCGTGCCCAGGTTGAAATCCGGCAGCTTGCCTTCGAAAAAGCGCGGCAGCATCGAGCGGATCGAATGCGCTTCCCAGAGGCCAATCGTCCCATGCTCGGCACGCAGACGCGCCAGCTCTTCCTGCAACGCGTTGTGGTACGGGTGCCAGACTGCGCCACGGCGCAGCGCGACTTCCGCATCGTCCGGCCCGTTCGTGCCATCGGCGTAGATCGGCGTCTTGTCGAACGTATCGACCGGGCACAGGCCCGTGGTGTCCTGGCCCGGGTACAGATTCTGGTTATCGGGCGGGCGGTTCAGGTCGATGACATAGCGCGAGTGCGTGGCCATCAGGATCGACGCGCCCAGTTCGCGCGCGCATTCATAGACGCGATCCATGTGCCAGTCGGTGTCCGGCACGGTGCGGGCCTCTGGCGTCAGGCGCTCGGCCAGTTTCGCGGGAAGATGGGTGCCAACGTGCGGCATCGACACCAGCAGCGGGCGTGTGCCGCGATGCAGGGTGAAAGCGGGGATATCGGTGGTGAAGGACATCGTTGTCTCTGGGGCTTCGGGATTGCAGTCCAGGCTCGGTCGGCCTGGCTCAGTCGGCCAGCAGGCGAGCACGCGCCTCGGCGAACAACCGGCCCGCCTCCGCCTGTTGCGGATGCACGCCATGCTGCACGCGGCACATGCCGCCGGTGCGGACTTCCGCTAGTGTCTCATGTCCGTGGCTGGCAAACACGTGCGTGGCCAACGCGCGCGAGCCGTCCAGGCCAGCCAGCGTCGGATGATTGCCATCCAGCACGACGAAGTCGGCACGCTGGCCCACTGCCAGCCCCGCCACCGGACGCGCCGACGCGCGCGCGCCGCCAGCCACGGCATCGAGCCAGACCAGATCCGCCACCTGCGGATGCCGCGCCGATGCCAGCACATTGCGCCGCTGCATGGCCAAGCGCTGGCCATATTCGAACAGGCGCAGTTCCTCGGCCACGCTCACGCTGGCATGGCTGTCCGAGCCGATGCCCCATGCGCCGTTCTGCGCAAGGTACGGCGCCGCGTCGAACACGCCATCGCCAAGGTTCGCCTCGGTGGTCGGACAGATGCCCGCCACCGCGCCGCTGTGCGCCAGGCGCCGGCGTTCGTCCCAGTCCATGTGCGTGGCATGGACCAGGCACCAGCGCGCATCCACCGGCGCGTGATCGAGCAGCCACTGCACGGGACGCACGCCCGTGGTCGCCAGACATTCATCCACCTCTTTCTGCTGTTCGGCGATGTGGATGTGCACGGGCGCCGTCGCGTCCATCGCGTGCAGGTGCGCGACGGCCTGGGCCAGGCTGTGCGGCGGCACGGCACGCAGAGAATGCGGCGCGAGGCCGAGTCGCGCCCCATAGGCCGCGCAGTGGGGCGCGAGCTTTTCCAGCAGCGCCAGCATCGCATCGGTATCGTTGAGGAAGCGTCGCTGGTCATCCTGCGGAGGCTTTCCGCCGAAGCCCGCTGTCTGATACAGCACCGGCAGCAGCGTCATGCCTATGCCCGCCGTCTGCGCCGCGCGCAACAGCCGCAGCGACATCTCCGCCGGATCGGCATACGGCTTGCCATCGACATCGTGATGAACGTAGTGAAACTCGCACACGCTCGTATAGCCCGCGCTCAGCATCTCGATGTAGAGCTGGGTCGCGATGGCCTCCAGCGCATCGGGTGACAAGCGCAGCGCGAAACGGTACATCAGCGCCCGCCAGCTCCAGAACGAATCGCCACCGGCCGGGTCAGCGGTCTGGCTGACACTGCGGTACTCGGTGAGCCCCGCGAATCCGCGCTGGAACGCATGGGAATGGAGATTCGGCATCCCGGGCAATACCGGGCCTGCCGCTTGCGATTCTCCGGGGGCAGGTGCCACATCCGTCGTGACCGACGTAAGCACCCCGTGGGCGTCCCATTGCAGCCGTACATTGCGTGCCCACCCGCCGGGCAACAACGCGTGCGGCGCAAACAAGCTTGTCACTGCGGTCATCGTTGCCAACCTTCTCCCTTGCGGAATACCCGCCCTCGCCGCACGACGGCGGCGCATGGATTGCGGCCGAACCAGTACGCAAGCTCGGCCGGCGACGCGACCTGCCACAGCACGAAATCGGCGGCGCGATCCACCGCCAGCAGGCCATGCCGGTCGGCCGCGCCGAGCGCGCGCGCCGCGTGTGTCGTCACACCGGCCAGCACCTCGGGCACCGTCATGCGGAATATCGTGCAGCCCATGTTCATCATCAGCAGCAGCGAGGTGGTGGGCGACGTACCTGGATTGTGATCGGTCGAGATCGCCATCGGCACGCCATGCTTGCGCAGCAGCGCCAGCGGCGGCAGTTGCGTATCACGCAGGAAATAGTACGCCCCGGGCAGGAGCACGGCCACGGTACCCGCTTCGGCCATCGCCACCACACCGGCCTCGTCGAGATGCTCGAGGTGATCGGCCGAGATCGCCTTGTGGCGCGCTGCCAGCGCCGCGCCGCCCAGGTTGCTCAGTTGCTCGGCATGGAGCTTGACCGGCAGGCCGTGGCGCGCGGCGGCCTCGAACACGCGCGTGGTCTGCGCGATCGAGAAGCCAATGCCCTCACAGAACGCGTCGACCGCATCGACAAGCCCTTCCGCAGCCAGCGCCGGCAGCATCGTCTCGCAGACCAGCTCGATGTACGCGTCGGCGCGGCCGGCGTACTCGGGTGGCAGCGCATGAGCGCCAAGGAACGTCGTATGGACGGCGACGCCATAGGTCTCGCCAAGCTGGCGCGCCACACGCAACTGCTTGCGTTCAGCTTCCAGCGACAGGCCATAGCCCGACTTGATCTCGATCGCGGTCACGCCTTCCGCGAGCAGCGGCTCGAGCCGCGCGGACGCCTGCGCGAACAGCGTGGCTTCGTCCGCCTCGCGCGTGGCGCGCACCGTGGACACAATGCCGCCTCCCGCGCGCGCAATCTCTTCGTAGCTTGCGCCGGCCAGCCGCATCGCGAACTCGTCGGCACGCTGCCCGCCATAGACCAGATGGGTATGGCAATCGACCAGTCCTGGCGTGATCCACGCGCCGTTGGCGTCGTGCCGCGGCAAATGGCGATATACGTCGGGCAGCGCGGCGAATGCGCCGAGCCATGCGATGCGGCCCTGCTCGACGACGATGGCGCCATCACGAATCGCCTGCGCCGGATCGGCGGCGGGCAGCAGATGGCAGTGATGCCAGACGCCGTCGGCTGACGGCGCTTCGTTGAATTTCATCGGACCGGTTCCTTATGCAAGGCCACGCGCAGACACAGCGCGGACATCTCATCGTGAATCATCGTGACGGCCGGCGCTCCGGGCACCATCACGATGCCGTCGCCAGCCGTCATGTGCTGGCCGTCGCCACAATCCCATGCGCCGCGCAGCACCAGGATCAGCACCGTGGCGTCGGTGGGGTCGGCGGTGAACGCCTGACGCATCAGTCGAACCTCCGCGCGGCAAACGCCGCGACGCGTCATGACATTGAAGTCGCGCGTCGGGCCGTCAACCAGCGTCGCGTGGACGGCGCTATCGCCGGAAAATGCGAACGGCTCGCCGAGGTGCCTGAGCTTGTGGCAAAACGAATCGTCGTGAGCCTGCAGATGCACGCCAGCCCCGTCGATCAGCACGATCTGTCGGTCGATACCCGGAAACGCCGAGAACGGCCCGTCCATGGCGATATCGGCCACGCTGATGCGCCAGTCGAACGTATCCATGCCCGCGCCCGGCGGCCATACGGCGATTTCGCGCGTGGTGCCGCCACCGTTCTTCCACGGCGTCGGCACGATCCTGTCGAGTCCAAACTTCATGTACGGTTCACCATCGGCAGATTCAGTCCCTTTTCCTTCGCGCATTCGATGGCGGATTCGTAGCCGGCATCGGCATGACGCATCACACCGGTGGCAGGATCGTTCCACAGCACGCGTTCGATGCGCTTGGCCGCGGCGTCCGTACCATCGCAAACGATCACCACGCCAGCATGTTGCGAGAAGCCCATGCCAACACCGCCGCCGTGATGCAGGCTGACCCACGTGGCGCCGCCAGCCGTGTTCAGCAGCGCGTTGAGCAGTGGCCAATCAGACACGGCGTCGGAGCCGTCACGCATCGCCTCCGTCTCGCGGTTCGGTGATGCCACCGAGCCGCAGTCGAGGTGATCGCGGCCGATCACGACGGGCGCCTTCAGTTCGCCAGACTTCACCATTTCATTGAAGGCCAGGCCCGCGCGATGGCGCTCGTCGAGACCAACCCAGCAGATGCGCGCGGGCAAGCCCTGGAACGCGATGCGGTCGCGCGCCATGTCGAGCCAGCGGTGCAGGTGCTTGTCCTCCGGGAACAGTTCCTTCATCTTGGCGTCGGTCTTGTAGATATCCTCGGGGTCGCCGGAGAGCGCCACCCAGCGGAACGGCCCCTTGCCGCGGCAAAACAGCGGACGGATATACGCCGGCACGAAGCCGGGGAAATCGAAGGCGTTCTTCACGCCTTCGTCGAACGCCACCTGACGGATGTTGTTGCCGTAGTCGAGCGTGGGCACGCCCATCTGCTGGAACGCGAGCATCGCCTCCACATGCTTGACGATCGACGTACGCGCGGCCGCTTCCACGGCCTTTGGATCGCGCTGGCGCAGGTCCTCCCATTGCGCCACGGTCCAGCCCTCTGGCAGGTAGCCATTGACGAGATCATGGGCGGAAGTCTGGTCGGTGACGATGTCCGGCCGCATACCGCCGGCCTGCGCGCGACGCACCAGTTCCGGCACGATCTCTGCGGCATTGCCGAGCAGCCCCACCGAGATCGCCTGGCCATTTTTCGTGGCCTCGGCAATCATCGCCAGCGCTTCATCGAGCGTGGTGGCCTTCTTGTCGAGATAGCGCGTGCGGATGCGGAAATCGATGCGCGATTCCTGGCATTCGATCGCCAGCACACAAGCACCGGCCAGCACGCCGGCCAGCGGCTGCGCGCCACCCATCCCGCCCAGGCCAGCGGTCAGGATCCACTTGCCGGTCAGGTCGCCGTTGTAGTGCTGGTTGCCTGCTTCGGCAAAGGTCTCGAACGTGCCCTGCACGATGCCCTGCGTGCCGATGTAGATCCACGAGCCAGCAGTCATCTGACCGTACATCATCAGCCCGGCGCGATCGAGTTCGTTGAACTTGTCCCAGTTTGCCCAGTGCGGCACCAGGTTCGAGTTGGCGATCAGCACACGCGGCGCATCGGCATGGGTGCGGAATACCCCGACGGGCTTGCCCGACTGCACGAGCAGCGACTCGTCTTCGCCCAGGCGGCGCAGGCAGTCGAGAATCGCGTCGAAGCACTCCCAGTTGCGCGCGGCCTTGCCAATGCCGCCATAGACCACCAGATCCTGCGGGCGCTCCGCCACGTCGGGGTCGAGGTTGTTCTGGATCATGCGATAGGCGGCTTCGATCAGCCAGTTCTTGCAGTGAAGCTGGCTGCCATGCGGCGCGCGGATCTCCCGCGGGCCACGCAGCGTCTGGGTGAATTGGTGTTCGTTGGCGTTCATGGTCGGTCCCGGGATGGATGAAGGCTGCTCGAATGGAGAATGGAGAATGGACTAGCGGTTCACGAAGCTCATGCGCCGACGTTCGTCGGCAAGATCTCCCGCACGGCGTCAGGCCAGCCCGCGCCCGCATCGCCTTGAACCACCCACTGCTTCATGGCCTCGATGTCCGGCGCGAGATAGCGATCGGCTTCGACGAACGCCACGCGCGCGCGGATACGCGCCAGTTCCTGCTCCACCAGCGGCGACGACTTGAGCGGTCGATGAAATTCGATACCCTGCGCGGCGGCCATCGCCTCGATGCCGACGATCACAGCGGTGTTGGCCGCCATCTCGCCCAGGCGGCGCGCGCCGTAGGTGGCCATCGACACATGGTCCTCCTGGTTGGCCGAAGTGGGCAGGCTGTCCACGCTGGACGGATGGGCCAGCGACTTGTTCTCGGACGCCAACGCCGCGGCCGTGACCTGCGCGATCATGAATCCGGAGTTCAGGCCGCCATCGCGCACCAGGAACGGCGGCAGGCCCGACAGGCCGGTGTCGAGCAGCAGCGCAAGGCGGCGTTCCGAGATTGCGCCGATCTCGGCGATCGCCAGTGCGATGATGTCGGCGGCAAAGGCCACCGACTCCGCGTGGAAGTTGCCGCCGGAGACCACATCACCCTGTTCGGAGAACACCAGCGGATTGTCGGATGCCGCGTTGGCTTCGATGCGCAGGATGCGGGCGGCATGGGTCAGGTTGTCCAGGCACGCGCCCATCACCTGCGGCTGGCAGCGGATCGAGTACGGGTCCTGCACCCGGCCGCACATCTTGTGCGAGTCGACGATCTCGCTGCCATCAAGCATCGCGCGTGCCGCGCCGGCCACGGCGATCTGGCCCGCCTGGCCGCGTGCCGCGTGAATGCGAGCATCGAACGGCTTGACCGATCCCTTGATCGCTTCGAGCGACAGCGCGCCCGCCACCAGTCCGGCCGCGAAGGCGTCCTCCGCGGCGAACAGGCCGGCCAGGGCCAGAGCGGTGGAAACCTGCGTGCCGTTGAGCAGCGCCAGACCTTCCTTCGGGCCCAGCGTGAAGGCGGCGAGCCCCGCATGGACCAGACCCTGCGCAGCCGGCACGCGCTGGCCGTCGACATACACATCGCCCACGCCGATCAGCGTGCAGGACATATGGGCCAGCGGCGCCAGATCGCCCGATGCGCCGACCGAGCCCTTGGCGGGGATGCACGGCGTCACGCCGTGGTTGGCCAGCGCCAGCAGCGCTTCGATCAGTTCGGGGCGCACGCCCGAATGCCCACGCGCGAGGCTGACAGCCTTGATGGCCAGGATCAGCCGCACGGTATCGACGGACAGGTCGGAGCCCGTACCCACGCTGTGCGAGAGCACCAGATTGCGTTGCAGTTCGGCGAGCTTGTCGTGCGCGATGCGCGACTGGGCAAGCTTGCCGAAGCCGGTATTGATGCCATAGACCACCGCGTCGGCGTCGATGATGTCCTGCACGGTGGCCTGCGCGGCACGCACGCCGGCCCACGCCGACTCCGCCATCGCCAGTCGCACTTCGCCACGATGGATGCGGCGCAGGTCATCCAGCGACACGTGGCCGGGGTTCAGCGTCAGGAGCGGTCGGGAATCTTGGGTCATCGTCATTCTCTGCTTGCTTGTCGGTCTTGGATAAAGACCTTGTATGGGCCTGTCTATACAGGTTAGTCGAAAAATAAGCCCGATGACCAGCTGTTGCTGGCCTCAGGCGCAAATATCAGCCGAAGGCAGGATTGCCGTCGGCACGGAAGCGGCTGCCAAGCCGGTAGCGGTTGCCCGGGTGCAGGCAACGCACGAACGTCACCGGCACGCCGTTGGTCCATGTGCGGCGCGTCAGCAGCAGGCACGGCTGCGTCGGGGGCATCTCAAGCTGCGCCGCCTGCTCGGGCGTGGCGGAGATCGCATCGACCACATGCTCCACCTGGTCGTACGGCACATTGCGCAACAGGTATTCGCCGGGCTTGGTGCCGCTGAAATCCTGGTTGATGAAATCTGGCGCCACGCGCGGGTTCACGTAGCGGTCTTCGAGCTGAACTGGCACGCCGTCCTCGCGATGCACACAAACCGAGTGGTACACCGACTCGCCCGTGTGCAACTCCAGTGCGGCGGCGACCTCGATCGGCGCGGAGACGCGCTCCACCAGGATCACGTCGCACGCGTAGTCATGCCCACGCATACGGATCTCGTCCTGCAGGTTGACCACGGAAAGCAGCGTCGACTGCGGCTTCTGCTCGGCCACGAACGTCCCCACACCAGCCACGCGCACCACCCTGCCCTGCTCCGACAATTCGCGCAGCGCGCGATTGACCGTCATCCGCGATACCGAGAAGCGGTTCACGAGCTCCTGCTCGGACGGCACGCGGTCACCGGGTTTCCACACGCCGCTCTGGATCTGGCGCGCGATGTATTCCTTGACCTGCCGATATAGCGCGGCAGGCGCGGTGGCGTTGGTCGGGGTGGGTGCCTGGCTGGCGGACTGGTTCATGGTCTCAATGCTCGGCCGAGGCCATGGCTTCGGCGCGAATCTCCTCGGTCAGCCGTGCCTTCAGCGCGGAGAACTCGGGAGAGGTCTTGATCGTGTAGTGGCGCGGATGGGGGAAGTCCACCGCGATTTCGCTCTTGATCCGACCCGGCCGCGCGGAGAACACCGCCACCCGGTTGGCCATGAAGATGGCCTCGTCGATATCGTGCGTGACGAATAGTACCGTCTTGCGTGCGGACTCCCAGATGCCCAGCAGCAGTTCCTGCATCAGCACACGGGTCTGGTTGTCGAGCGCGCCGAACGGCTCGTCGAGCAGCAGGATCTTCGGATCGTTGGCCAGCGCCCGCGCAATTGCCGTGCGTTGCTGCATCCCGCCGGAGAGCTGCTTCGGATAGTGATGCTCGAAGCCGCGCAGCCCCACGCGCGCCATGAAGAAGTCGCTGCGCTCCTTCTGCGCGGCCTCGCTCATGCCGCGCTCGCGCAGCCCGAAGCGCACGTTCTGCTCGATGGTCAGCCACGGAAACAGCGTGTACGACTGGAACACCATGCCACGGTCCGCGCCCGGGCCGGCCACCGGCTGGCCATCGAGCAGCACGCGGCCCCCGCTGGGCGTATCAAGCCCCGCCACGATGCGCAGCAACGTGGATTTGCCGCAGCCCGATGGGCCGAGGATCGTCACGAAATCGTTGTCGCGTACTTCGAAATCCACGGGCAACAGCGCCTGCGTGGAGCCGCCGCGCGGATTCTCGAACGTGCGGGAGACCTGCTGGATCGACAGCGCGCTCATTTGATCGAACTCCACGGGAACAGGCGCTGGTTGGCCTGCTTGAAGACGAGGTCCGACACCAGCCCGATGCAGCCGATGACGATGATGCCGAAGATGATCTGTCCGGTATTCAGCAGTGCCTGGCTGTCCGTGATCATGTGGCCGATGCCTGACGACGAGCCGATCAGCTCAGCCACGATCACATAGGTCCAGGCCCAGCCGAGCACCAGACGCAGCGTCTCGGCGATATCGGGCGCGGCGCCCGGAATCAGCACGCGCCGCACGATGCCACGCGGCGTGGCGCCCAGCGTGTAGGCCGCTTCCACCAGATCCTTGCGCGCGCCGCCCACCGTCACCGCCACCATCAGCACGATCTGAAAAAACGAGCCGATGAAGATCACCAGCAGCTTCTGCGTCTCGCCGATACCTGCCCACAGGATCAGCAGCGGAATAAACGCCGACGCCGGCAGGTAGCGGCAGAACGAGACGAACGGTTCGAAGAACGCTTCCGCTGCCTTGTACGCGCCCATGAAGATGCCGAGCGGCACGGCCAGCAACGCGGCCAGCACGAACCCGCCCACCACGCGCCACACGGTCATGCCGATATCGCCGATGAAGCCGTACTGCGTGAAGAGCCTCCAGCCTTCATGCGCCATCGTCAGCGGATCGGCCAGGAACGTGCGCGACACGAAGCCGCCCAGCGTGGCGACGGCCCACACCGCGAAGAACGCGACGAAGAACGACATGCCAAGCAGCCAGCGCGCGCGGGGCGATACCGGCACCAGCGGCGACATCCACGGATGGCGCGCGCGCCGCGCGGGCGCGCCCTGCGCCTCGATCGGCGCGGGCACGCGGGCAGCGGCCGCGGTGGTTGGCGTGGAGGCTTGCGACATGGCCGGGGACTCCGTCTTACTTGAGGAAGCGTGCGTCATAGATCGCCGTCACATCCGGCACCTGGCGAATCACGCCGATGTCCATCAGCACGCCGGCGGCTTCCTTGCTGAAGCTGGCCAGCTCACCACTGAAGAACTTGCGGTTGGCGTCCTTGTCCTGCCAACGCAGGTACGCCGCGGATTTCGCGAACTGCTCGCCGGTCTGCTTGACCGCCGCGCCCATGATCTCGTTGGCCTTGTCCGGCTCCTTGCGGATCATCTCGAGCGCTTCGAAATAGCTATCCACCAGCGCCTGCGCGGCCTTGGGATTGTCCTTGAGCCACTTCGGCGCGCAGCCGAGCGTATCGGTCACCATCGGGTAGTCGAGCGTGGTGGCCAGGATCTTGCCCTTGTCCGGGTTCGCGCGCACCGTCGACAGATACGGCTCGTACGTCATCGCGCCGTCGTTCTGGCCGGCCACGAATGCCTGGGCGGCAGCCTGTGGCGACAGCGTGGTCACCTTGACGTCCTTCAGCGTCATGCCGTTTTTCTTGAGCATCCAGGCCAGGCCGAAATACGGCGCGGTGCCGGGCGCGTCGACGCCGATGGTCTTGCCCTTCAGGTCCGCAAAGCTCTTGACGTCGCTGCGCACGGCCAGGCCGTCCGCGCCATAGGACTTGTCGAGCTGCACGATCTGCGTGATCGGCACCCCATTGGCATTCCACGCCACATGCGTTTCCACCGTGGTCGCCGCGCACTGGATCGCACCCGACGCCAGCGCAAGGTGGCGGTCCTTCTGCGGAATCATCTTGATGTCCACGTCAACGCCATGCTTCTTGAAGATGCCGGCCTTGTCGGCCAGTGTCAGCGGCGCGAAGCCGGTCCATCCACTCATGCCGAGCACAACCGGCGTGTTATCCGCATGGGCGGTGGCGGCGGCGGAAGCCGCGAGGGCAAGAATGGCGGTGACTGCGTGGCGTTGCAGCGACATGCGTCGGCTCCAATGGTCGTCAGATGTGGGGGCAGGACCCGTCTCCCGGATCGGGCGGCGCTGACTGCGCTGCCGCCGTGACGGGCAATTTAGCAACGCTGTATATACAAGTCAAACCCGGGGTTTACCTGAGATCAGGCACGCATCTGATTGCCGGAATACCAATAAATATGCGCGATAGCGGTGCGCCGGGATGCTGCGGCGCACCGTTGCCGATCACATCCGGATCCACTGGGATGGCACGCCGCACCATTGCTGTATATACAACAAGCGATGACAAAGGCATACGCAATCGGCGTGCCACCGCGAGATGGCGGGAGCAGATAGGGTCAGCGGTCGAAGAACGACGCGACGGTGGGGTATCGCAGCCGCAGCCGCAGTTCGCGCTTGAGCCGGCGATTGTCGATCCGGCGCGACTCGCTCATGAAGCTCAGCAACGTCGGCTCGATCATCTCGCGCGCCTGCTGCCGCGTGATGCGCGGCGGACGTGGCAGGTCCTTGCGGTCCGCCACGAGGTCGAAGTAGTCGGCCATGCGCAATTCCGTGTCATCACTGGCGTGGACCACGCGCTGCGGGCGGCCACGCCACATCGCCGCGATCATCGTGCGCGCCAGGTCGTCGGCATGGATGTGGCTCGTGTAGACGTCATCCTGCGACGCCAGCGCCGGCGTGCGCTTGTTCAGGCGCGCGATTGGCAGGCGATCCTCGGCATAAATGCCCGGAATCCGGACGATACCGGCACGCCAGCCGGCGTCGCGGCCGAAACGCCGCACCGCCGCCTCCGCGGCGACCCGACGGCGCGCACGCGCGGTCTGGGGGCGCACCGCATCGAATTCCCGCACGCGAGCGCCGCCGCGATCACCGTAGACACCTGTCGTGCTGGCATAGACGAACACCCCGCGCGACTGGTGCCGGCGGGCTGTCTGAAACGCCCGGTGCCAGCCTTGCTCGGGTAGAATGGCGGCCTCGCCAGCGCCGGTGGGGAGCCGGGTGAAGCGTGCTCGACGCCACGCCGTGCGGCGCAACGCGCCTAGCAAACCCTGCGTGCGCGGATCGCCCTCGCCCTGCCCGGGCGGCGGTGCCAGATCGATCACCCGCTCCGCCAGCCGCGACAGACGCGCCAGCGTGGCGGGCCGGTCCAGGTCCGCCACCAGCGGCACCGCGCCGGCTGCGCGAAGCTCGGCCCGGCGTTCTGGTTGTGAAGTGACGGCGAACACGCGCATACGCGCGGACAGCAGGCGCAGGATGCGCGTGCCGACATCGCCGCAACCGACGATCAGCAGGCGCGGACGACCCAGGCGCCGTGCGCCCCGTGGGGAAGACAATGCCGTTCGCGGCGACAGAATTTGGCTCATAGATCCGATTATGGCGTATCAAGTCACCGTAATGCCCAGCGGCCACAAGTTCGAAGTGGCCACCGATGAAACCATCCTTGGCGCGGCCCTGCGCCACAGCATTGGATTGCCCTACGGGTGCAAGAACGGTGCGTGTGGCTCCTGCAAGGGCCGCGTGCTCGAAGGCACGATCCACCAGGGCGACCACGCCGCCGCGGCCCTGACCGCCCAGGAAAAAACGGAAGGCCGCGCGCTGTTCTGCTGCGCCAACGCCACTTCCGACATTACGATCGAATGCCGCGAGGTGCATGGCGCCGGCGATATTCCGATCAAAAAGATCCCCTGCCGCGTGGCCTCGGTGGAGCGCCTGGCCGACGACGTCATCGCCATCAAGCTGCAACTGCCCGCCACCGAGCGCATGCAGTACCTGGCCGGCCAGTACGTGGAATTCCTGCTGCGTGACGGCAAGCGCCGCAGCTACTCGATCGCCACGCCGCCGCACGAGGAAGGCCCGATCGAACTGCATATCCGCCACATGCCTGGCGGCGCGTTCACCGACTACGTATTCGGCGCCAAGGAAGGCGCGCCGGCCATGAAGGAGCGCGACATCCTGCGCTTCGAAGGCCCGCTCGGCAGCTTCTTCCTGCGCGAGGAATCGGACAAGCCGATCATCCTGCTGGCCTCCGGCACCGGCTTCGCCCCGATCAAGGCGATTGTCGAACATGCCGCGTACACGGGCATCACCCGTCCGATGACGCTGTACTGGGGCGGACGCCGTCCGCGCGACCTGTACATGCACGCGCTGTGCGAACAGTGGGCGCGCGACCTCCCGAACTTCAAGTACGTGCCGGTGGTATCCGACGCGCAGGCTGACGACAACTGGACCGGCCGCACCGGCTTCGTTCACCAGGCGGTGATGGCCGACCATCCGGACCTGTCCGGCCACGAGGTCTACGCCTGCGGCGCGCCCGTGATGGTGAACGCCGCGCGCGGCGACTTCTCGGCGCAATGCAAGCTGCACGAGGACGCGTTCTTCGCCGACTCGTTCACGTCAGAAGCAGACCTGCACAAGGGTGGCGCGGCCTGAGGGCATTGCCCCCAGAACGCCACTCGCCGTTCCGCTGACACAACAATGGCACCCGGGCCTGCCAAATTTCGCTTTGACACCCGGGCCCATGCGTCTTATATTGGCCGCCATGAACACCGCCAACTTCATCCGACGCCGCGCTCGTACGTTGCTCCCATTCGGGGTGCCGCGCGGCTGACCGTCAACAGCGTCTGTTCAGGTCAACAAGCCACGGGCAATCCCCGTGGCTTTTTGCTTTTTTCGACTTTTAGTTTCATGCCGACCCCAGGAGTCCGCCATGGCATTTGCTGAGTTTCCCGTCCAATCCCTGATGTACATCACCAACCGGCCCGAACTGGTTTTCACCGAAGGCAAGGGCTCTTGGCTGACGGACCATAACGGCAAGCGCTATCTCGATTTCGTGCAGGGTTGGGCGGTCAACGCACTGGGCCATTCGAACGAAGGCATGATCCAGGCGCTGGAAAAACAGGCGCGCAAGCTGCTCAACCCGAGCCCGGCGTTCTACAACGAGCCGATGCTGAAGCTGGCGCAGCAGCTCACCGATAACAGCTGCTTCGACAAGGTCTTCTTCGCCAACAGCGGCGCGGAAGCCAACGAAGGCGCGATCAAGCTCGCACGCAAGTGGGGCCGCAAGCACAAGAACGGCGCGTACGAGATCATCACGATGGACCACAGCTTCCATGGCCGCACGTTGGCGACCATGAGCGCGTCGGGCAAGGCCGGCTGGGACACGATCTTCGCGCCGCAGGTGCCGGGCTTCCCGAAGGCCGAGCTGAACGACCTGGCTTCGGTGGAAAAGCTGATCACCGACAAGACCGTTGGCATCATGCTCGAGCCGGTGCAGGGCGAAGGCGGCGTGATTCCCGCCACGCGCGAATTCATGCAGGGCCTGCGCGCGCTGGCCGACAAGCACAAGCTGCTGTTCATCGTCGATGAAGTGCAGACCGGCTGCGGCCGCTGCGGCACGCTGTTCGCGTATGAGCTGTCGGGTGTGGAGCCGGACATCATGACGCTCGGCAAGGGCATTGGTGGCGGCGTGCCGCTGTCCGCGCTGCTGTGCAAGGCCGATGTCGCCAGCTTCGAAGCCGGCGACCAGGGCGGCACGTACAACGGCAATCCGCTGATGACGGCCGTGGGCAGCTCGGTCATGGAACAACTGACCGCGCCGGGCTTCCTGGACGACGTGAAGGCCAAGGGCGAGTACCTGCGCGAGCAACTGCTGGTGCTGACGAAGGAATTCGGCCTGGGTGGCGAACGTGGTGAAGGCCTGCTGCGCGCGCTGGTGCTGGGCAAGGACATCGGCCCGCAACTGGTGGAAGAAGCACGCGAAATGTCGCCGGTGGGCCTGCTGCTGAACGCGCCGCGCCCGAACCTGCTGCGCTTCATGCCCGCGCTGAACGTGACCCGCGAAGAGATCGACCAGATGATCGGCATGCTGCGCGAGTTGCTGAAGAAGCTGGCCTGACTTCACGCCATGCAATGAAAAATGCCTCGCTTTCGCGAGGCATTTTTTGTTTGAAGCACCGGGTGTCTGCTCCCCTCTCCCGCAAGCAGGAGACAGGAGCACCACTGGCCTTTTACTCCCCCAGATACGCGGCCCGCACCTTCGGATCGTCGAGCATCTGCTTTGCGTCGCCGCTCATCGTGATCAGTCCAGACTCCATTACGTAGCCGCGATGGGCCGCCTGCAGCGCCAGGCGCGCGTTCTGCTCGACCAGCAGAACGGTCACGCCCTGCGACGACACCGTGCGTACCACCTCAAAGATCTTCTCGACCATGATCGGCGAGAGACCCATCGACGGCTCATCCAGCAACAACAGCTTCGGCTGGCTCATCAGCGCGCGGGCCATGGCCAGCATCTGCTGCTCGCCGCCAGACATCGTGCCGGCAAGCTGGTTGGCACGCTCCTTCAGGCGCGGGAACGTTTCGAACATACGGTCGATGTCGGCCTTGATGCCGGCCTCGTCGTTGCGCGTGTACGCACCCATCTGCAGGTTCTCGGTGATCGTCATGCGCGCGAACACGCCGCGGCCTTCCGGCACCATCGCCAGCCCTTGCTTGAGCAGCGCATAGCTGGGCACGCCCTTGATCGACTTGCCCATGTACTCCACGTCGCCGCCGGCCCAGCCCTGCAGGCCGGTGATGGCCTTCATGGTGGTGGTCTTGCCGGCGCCGTTGGCGCCGATCAGCGTCACGAGTTCGCCGTCTTTAATATCCAGGTCCACGCCCTTGACGGCCTGGATGCCGCCGTAGGCCACCTTCAGGCCCGAGATCTTCAGGATCGTCTGTGTCATTTGCGTCTCTCCCGCCTTAGTGCGCCGCTGCGCCGAGGTAAGCCTCGATCACGGCAGGATTGTTCTGCACTTCGTGCGGCAGGCCCTGCGCGATGACCTTGCCGTAGTCCAGCACGGTGAGGCGGTTGCACAAGCCCATCACAAGCTTGACGTCGTGTTCGATCAACAGGATGGTCTTGCCATCGTTCTTGATCTTCTCCAGCAAGCCACGCAACTCCACCTTCTCGGTGGCGTTCATGCCGGCGGCGGGTTCATCCAGCGCCAGAAGCTTTGGCTCGGTGGCCAGCGCGCGGGCGATCTCCAGACGACGCTGGTGGCCGTACGACAGGTTGCGCGACGTGAAGTTGGCGTACTTGCCGATGCCAACGTACTCGAGCAGATCGTGGGCCATGTCTTCAACGGCCTCTTCTTCCTGACGCACTGCAGGCGGACGGAAGATGGCGCCGAACAGGCCTGCCTTGGTGCGCACGTGCCGGCCCACCATCACGTTTTCCAGCGCGGTCATGTCGCCGAACAGGCGGATGTTCTGGAACGTGCGCGCGATGCCAGCCTTGGCCACTTCGTGCACGGCAGTCGGCTGATACGGCTTGCCGCCCAGCACGAACTCGCCGGAGTCCGGCGTATACAGGCCCGTGATCACATTGAAGAACGTGGTCTTGCCGGCGCCGTTCGGGCCGATAAGCCCATAGATCTCACCCGGATTGATTTGCAGGCCCACATCGGACAGTGCCTGCAGGCCGCCAAAACGTTTGTTGACCCCCTGTACGGACAGGAGGAAATCGGAATTGCTCATGTTGTCCCCCTGTTCAGAAACGACCGACACTGCCGGCACGACGCACAACTGGGCGGTCTTCCTTGCGTGGCGATGGCCACAGGCCGGCCGGGCGATACAGCATCACGCCCACCAGGGCCAGACCGAACAACAACTGGCGCAGCACTTCGGCATCGACAATGACCTGGCCGAAGATGCCGGTCTGGATCGGTTCCGCCACGGCACGCAACAGCTCCTGGAAGCCCACCAGAAGGATGCCGCCCAGGATCACGCCCGGGATGTGGCCCATGCCGCCCAGCACCACAATCGCCAGGACGTAGATCGATTCCCACAACGTGAACGATTCCGGCGAGACGAAGCCCTGGAATGCGCCGAAAGTCGCACCCGATGCACCGCCAAACGAGGCACCCATGGCAAAGGCCAGCAGCTTGATGTTGCGCGTGTTGATACCCATCGCCTTGGCGGCGATTTCGTCTTCGCGGATGGCCACGAAGGCACGGCCGATACGCGAGTTCTGCAATCGCAGGCAGATAAACACGATGACAATGACCAGCGCCACCAGCAGGTAGTAGTACATGAACACCGGTGTGAACTTGAGCCCGAAGATCTCGTGCGACTTCGAGAAGTCGAAACCGAAGATGTGGACCGGGTCCACTGCCGTGATGCCCTTGGGGCCGTTGGTGATGTTCACCGGACGGTCCAGGTTGTTCATGAAGATGCGGACGATCTCGCCGAAGCCCAGTGTCACGATGGCCAGGTAATCCCCGCGTAGCTTCAGCGTTGGCGCACCCAGCAGCACGCCGAACGTGGCCGCCACCACCACCGCGATTGGCAGGACGAACCACATCGACAGGTGCAGTCCGTTAGGGAACAACTGGTGGATCCACTCGAACTGATTGGACAGGTGAGGCGAGCCGAGCAACGCCATCATGTAGGCGCCTACCGCGTAGAACGCGATGTAGCCCAGATCAAGCAGACCGGCAAAGCCGACCACGATGTTCAGGCCCAGCGCCAGCATGATGTAGAGCAGCGCGAAGTCGAGCACGCGCACCCAGTAATTGCCGCCAAAGGTCTGGACGAAGAACGGCGCGCAGAGCGCGACCACCAGGAAGCCGACCAGCGCGGCCAGCGTCTTGGCCGGCACGCGCGACGGCGCCGCCACGGCCGTGGATGGAATCGGAGTATTCATGGATTCTCTCCCCTCAGGCGCGGTCAGCCACACGTTCGCCCATGATGCCGGACGGACGGAACACGAGCACGATGATCAGCACGATGAAGGCGAAAACGTCCTGGTAGTTCGAGCCGAACACACCGTTGGTCAGGTCGCCGATGTAGCCCGCGCCAAGCGCTTCGATCAGGCCCAGCAGCATGCCCCCGACCATTGCGCCAGCCAGGTTGCCGATGCCGCCGAGCACCGCGGCGGTGAACGCCTTCAGGCCCGGGATGAAGCCCATGTAGAAATGGGCATTGCCGTAGTTGGTGGCCATCATGACGCCGGCCAGCGCCGCAAGCGCCGCACCGATCATGAACGTGGCGGAAATCACGAAGTTGGGGTTGACGCCCATCAGGCCCGCCACCTTCTGGTTCTCGGCGGTGGCGCGCATGGCGCGGCCGAGCTTGGTACGGTTCACCAGGGCCAGCAGGCCCGCCATCACCATCACGGCCAGGCCGATGATGACGATTTCCTTGCCGGTGATCGTGGCGCCGGTGGAGCCGATGTCGATCGGGCTCGACGGCAGCAGTTGCGGGAACGTCAGCGGGTTACGCGACCAGATCAGCATCCCCATGGTCTGGAGAATGATCGAGACGCCGATCGCGGTAATAAGCGGGGCCAATCGTGGCGCGTTGCGCAACGGCCGGTAGGCCACGCGTTCGATGGTATAGGCCAGAACTGCACAGACGGGCATGGCGATCAGCGTGGCGATCACCAGCGTCAGCCATTCGGGCAGGCCGGGGGCGAACTTTTGCAGCCCCATGATTGCCGACAAAGCGGTCAGCGCGCCAATCATCAGCACATCGCCGTGCGCGAAGTTGATGATGCCCAGAATGCCGTAGACCATGGTGTAGCCCAGTGCGATCAGCGCGTAGATGCTGCCGAGCACAAGACCGTTCACGATCTGCTGGATAAAGATATCCATGAAAACTCCTGCTTCAGCCCCGATCCGGCCGGCATGGTGTGGATGCCTCGGATGGGACGGTAATGTTGGATAGGTCAGGTGTGGGTGTTGCTCTGCTGGTGTGCCTCCCGCCCTGTTCCACCCTTGGTAAGGATGCTGTCAACACGTTGGCGAGACTAAAAAGAACGGCACCGTAAAAGTGCTCACGGTGCCGTTCGTCCGGGCTGGTAAGCCCTGATTACATCTTCACGACGTCGAGGACGGACTTCTTCTTGTCCTTGTAGTCGTACAGGGTGATGGTGCCCTCCTTCATATCGCCCTTCTCGTCGAAGGCGATGTTGCCGATCACGCCCTTGTAGTTCGTCTTCGGCATCTCGGCCAGGATGGCCGCCGCGTCGGTCGAATTGGCGCGCTTCATCGCGTCGACGATCACCATGACGGCGTCATAGGTGAACGGCGCGTAGATCTGCACCGGCGAGTTGAAACGTGCCTGGTAGCGCTTCTCGAAGTCGGCGCCCTTCTCCATCTTGGACAGTGCCAGACCGGCTTCCGAGCAGATGAGGTTGTCCACCGCATCGCCAGCCAGTTCGGCCACCTTGTCGGTACAAACACCATCGCCGCCAACGATCTTCGCCGTGATGCCCAGTTCCTTGGCCTGCTTGGCGAACGGACCGCCGGTGGCGTCCATGCCACCGTACATGATCACGTCGGGCTTCTTGCCCTTGATCTTGGTCAGAATGGCCTTGAAGTCGGTGGCCTTGTCGTTGGTGGCTTCACGTGCCACCACGTTCACACCATCGGCCTTCGAGGTCTTCTCGAACTCATCGGCCAGGCCCTTGCCGTAGGCGGTGGCATCGTCAACGATGGCCACGGTCTTGGCGTGCAGGGTCTTGGCAGCGTAGTTGGCCAGTGCCGGACCTTGCTGGGCATCCGTCGCCACCACGCGATAGGTGGTCTTGAAGCCCTGCTTGGTGTAGTCGGGGTTGGTCGACGACGGCGAGATCTGGACGATGCCGGCATCGCTGTAGATCTTCGAAGCCGGGATCGACACGCCCGAGTTCAGGTG
The DNA here is from genome assembly GCF_000196015.1 of Cupriavidus metallidurans CH34. Lineage (NCBI taxonomy): Bacteria > Pseudomonadati > Pseudomonadota > Betaproteobacteria > Burkholderiales > Burkholderiaceae > Cupriavidus > Cupriavidus metallidurans. The sequence goes on from NC_007973.1 coordinate 3,117,808, forward strand.
GCCCACCACGGCCACGACCTTGGCGTCCACCAGCTTCTGGGCCACGGCGGTACCGGTCTTCGGATCGGCCGCGTCGTCTTCGCCAACCAGTTCCAGCTTGATCTTCTTGCCGTTGATGGTCAGGCCATCCTTGTTGACCTCTTCCACGGCCAGGCGGGCGCCGTTCTCGTTGTCCTTGCCAAGGTGGGCAATGCCGCCGGTCAGGGGCGCCGCGTGACCGATCTTGACGATGGTCTCGCCGCCACTCGTGTCGGCTGCCGCCGTGGCAGCGGGTGCCGGTGCGGCCGATTCAACCGGCTTTTCTTCTTTCTTGCCACATGCAGCGACCAGCGCCACAGCGGCCGCGATCGGCAGAATCTTGGCAAACGTGAATTGCATGAGTGATCTCCTAGGATTCACAAAAACAGGGAATAAAACACGCCTCCCGGACGTATTCCCCGAACCGCCTTTGTTTAGTTTCAATTTGAAACGCGCGAATTGTATCCCCTTTCTTTGTAGATGCAATACGCGACGCAACAACCTGAACCTTTTACCCGCCAAATGAGCTAGGGAATTTCCCCAATGCACAAAATGGGGCAATCTCCGCTCAGTTGGCAGACCCGTCACATACCCTTACAAGAATCGTGCCCAGCCCCTGCCCAACCAAGCGGCACCACCGTATAAGCATTGCCGGAGCCACCTATAATCACCAACTATTAATTAGGCATTTCATTTCAAATGCAAGATTGCCTCTCTAATGTGCAGAATATGTCGCCGCCCCAAAATAGGGAAAACCCCAGCATCGGGGATTACCCTGTATTGTCTGCGTGTATAGACACGCGAGAAACGTATTAATAAAGAAACGGCTATTACAGAAGTATTGGACGAGGAACAAATGCGCGGCGGCAACGAACGTGCGGAATGACACCCAAGCACCAATCATGGGCGGGAGAAAGGCGGTGCGGATTGCTGGGGAGGGATTTCGGCGCGGACACGGTCACGCGTACGCGTGAGGTGTCCGGCAGGGACGAGGCAGGCAGGGCGCCCGGCCTCGGGAACTCAGGGCTTCAGGATCAGGACTGGACCGACACGCTGGCCAGGCCGCGCGGCAGCGGGAACGACATGTTCTCTTCCACGCCCTCGAGCGCACGCACGCTCTTGACGCCGAAGGTCCGCAGACGCTCGACGATTGCCTGGGCGAGCGCCTCGGGCGCCGAGGCGCCGGCTGTCAGGCCAATGCGGCGCTTGCCAGTCACCCATTCCGGCTTGAGCTGTTCCGGATCGTCCACCATGTACGCCGGCACGCCCAGACGGTCGGCCAGTTCGCGCAGGCGGTTCGAGTTCGAGCTGTTCGGGCTGCCCACCACGATCACCACTTCCACCTGCGGCACCATGAACTTCACGGCGTCCTGGCGGTTCTGCGTCGCGTAGCAGATGTCCTGCTTCTTCGGCTCGCGGATCTGCGGGAAGCGGACCTTGAGCGCGGCCACGATCTCGGCGGTTTCGTCCACCGACAGCGTGGTCTGCGTGACGTAGGCCAGTTGTTGCGGATCGGCAACGACCAGACGATTCACGTCGTCCACCGATTCCACCAGCAGCATCCCGTGTTCGGATTGGCCCATCGTGCCTTCCACTTCGGGGTGGCCCCGGTGGCCGATCATGATGATCTCGCAACCCTCGCCGCGCATCTTGCCGACTTCCACGTGCACCTTGGTCACCAGCGGGCAGGTGGCATCGAAAACGGTCAGACCTCGCGCTGTGGCGTCGGCGCGCACTTCCTTCGATACGCCATGGGCGCTGAAGATAACCGTCGAGCCCTGCGGCACTTCGTCGAGCTCGTCGACGAAGATCGCGCCTTTCTTGCGCAGGTCGGCCACCACGTAGGCGTTGTGGACGATCTCGTGGCGCACATAGATAGGAGCGCCGAACCGCGACAGCGCGCGTTCGACGATTTCGATCGCACGATCGACGCCCGCGCAGAAGCCGCGCGGCTGCGCCATCAGGATCTCGGCATCGGCAGGGACAGTGGTTTCGGTCATGCTGCGTTCCGTTACAACGGCAGACATCAGAGAATTCCGATCAGCTGGACGTCGAACAGAATTGCCTGTCCGGCCAGCGGGTGGTTGAAATCGAAAAGCGCGGCGGTCTCGCCGTACTCCTTGAGCACGCCGGCGTACTTGCCGCCGCCAGGCGCGTTGAATTCGACAAGGTCGCCCGGCGCGTAGTCTTCCTCGAACGAGCTGTTCTCGCGCAGCGTGGCCAGCGAGACCCATTGCAGCAGTTCGGGATTACGCGGGCCGAACGCCTGTTCGGGGGCCAGGCGATAGAGGGTGCGCTCGCCTTCGGCCATCCCCAGCAGCGCCTGTTCCAGCGTCGGAACGAGTTGACCCTGGCCAAGCAGCAGCGTGGCGGGCTTTTCCTCGAACGTGCTCACCACTTCGGTGCCGTTCTCGAGGGCAATGCTGTAATGAAGCGTCAGGAAGGAGTCTGCCTGGACGGTCTTGCGCGCAGGCGCGGCGTCACGTTCGGCCTGGGCCGCAGTAGATTGCAAAGTCATGGGAGTCAACCGGTCAACAGCCGCCATTGTATGCGACTAGACCATCGGCCGTTGGGCTGCTCGCGCTGGCAACTCGGAAAACCTTGAGGAAACACATCCCGGAAGAGACTGGACAGCACTCGCCGGGGCCGTTACATTGTGGGCCCCGTCGATCTCCGGTCGACGGCAGAACATGACCGGCCCATCCGTCAGCCCATGACGTGACGCAAGCAGCACGATGCAACGGCCCGCTTCCGAATCTGTCGGAAGGCATTGATTCGTCGCTCGTTTCCGGTCTATAATGTTCGTTTCGCTGAAGTACCAATCCGCTGCAGTCCGGGCCCGCGCGCCTTTTGTTGATCTGTTGCGAACATTGTCCACGAATAAGATTTAGGAGTGCTTCATGGCACGCGTCTGTCAAGTGACCGGGAAAGCGCCGATGGTCGGCAACAACGTTTCCCACGCAAACAACAAGACCAAGCGCCGTTTTCTGCCCAACCTGCAGAACCGCCGCTTCTTCGTTGAATCGGAAAACCGCTGGGTGAGCCTGCGCGTCTCGAACGCCGGTCTGCGCCTGATCGACAAGAAAGGCATCGACGCCGTGCTCGCAGACCTGCGCGCACGCGGCGAAGTCTAATTAGGAGTACACCATGGCCAGCAAAGGCGGACGCGACAAGATCAAGCTGGAATCGACCGCAGGTACCGGTCATTTCTACACGACCACCAAGAACAAGCGCACCATGCCGGAAAAGATGGAGATCTCGAAGTTCGATCCCGTCGCCCGTAAGCATGTGCCTTACAAGGAAACCAAGATCAAGTAATTGATCTACGGTCTTCAGCCAAAAGCCCCGCACTAGCGGGGCTTTTTGTTTCTGGGCGGCCGTCCGGCAATCGCCGCCAAACCTTGCCAGCCAAGGGGAAGGTGTAACAGTCTGGTGCAGGTGGGTGTAGACTTGCGAGCTTTCCCCCAACGCTCTTTCGCCCTCGCGCGATCCCTGCACCATGAACTACGACGTCGCGATCGTCGGCAGCGGGCTGGCCGGCCTTACCGTCGCTTTGCAGCTTGCCGATACCCACCGGGTTGTCATCCTCAGCAAACGCGCCATGACAACGGGGGCTAGCGATTGGGCCCAGGGCGGAATCGCCGCGGTGCTCGACTCGGGCGATAGTCACGACGAACACACGCAGGACACGCTGGTTGCAGGTGCAGGACTTTGCGACGAGGATGCGACGCGCTTCATCGTGGAGCATGGCCGCGAAGCGATCCAATGGCTGATCGACCGCGGGGTGCCGTTCACGCGCGACGAACAGGCCGAACTCGGCTTCCACCTCACCCGCGAAGGCGGGCATAGCCGTCGCCGCATCATCCACGTTGCCGACGCCACGGGCCATGCGGTGGTGACCACGCTGGCCGAGCAGGCCCGCCAGCATCCGAACATCACGATCCTCGAAGACCAGTTCGCAGTCGACCTGATCACGTCCGCCAAGCTCGGCTTGCCCGGCAACCGTTGCTATGGCCTGTACGTGCTCGATGCGGAAACGGGCGAAGTGCGCACGCTCACAGCCACGCATACGGTACTGGCCGCCGGCGGCGCGGGCAAGGTCTACCTCTATACGACCAACCCCGATACGGCTACGGGCGACGGCATCGCCATGGCCTGGCGCGCGGGCTGCCGGGTGTCGAACATGGAATTCATCCAGTTCCACCCGACCTGCCTCTATCACCCCTACGCGAAGTCGTTCCTGATCTCGGAAGCCGTGCGCGGCGAAGGCGGCCTGCTGAGGCTGCCGGATGGCACGCGCTTCATGCCCGAGCATGATGCCCGCGCCGAACTGGCGCCGCGTGACGTGGTAGCCCGCGCCATCGACTTCGAAATGAAGAAGCGCGGCCTGGATTGCGTGTATCTCGACATCACGCACCAGCCCGTGTCGTTCCTCAAGGAACACTTCCCGACGATCTACGCCCGCTGCCTGGAACTCGGCATCGATATCGCACGCGAGCCGATTCCCGTGGTGCCGGCCGCGCACTACACCTGTGGTGGCGTGGTCACCGATACGGCGGGCCGCACCGATCTCGGCAATCTCTACGCAGTTGGCGAGACGGGCTGCACGGGCCTGCACGGCGCCAACCGCCTGGCCTCGAACTCGCTGCTCGAATGCATGGTGATCGGCCGTGCCGCGGCTGCGGACATTGCCTCGCAAGGCAAGGCCGACGCGCCGGACATCACGCTGCCGGCCTGGGACGAGAGCCGCGTATCGGATGCCGACGAGGAAGTCGTCGTCTCGCACAACTGGGATGAGCTGCGCCGCCTGATGTGGAACTACGTCGGCATCGTGCGCACCGACAAGCGGCTGGAGCGCGCGCAGCACCGGATCGGCATGCTGCGCGAGGAGATTGCCGAGTACTACGCGAATTTCCGCGTTACTCGCGATCTGTTGGAATTGCGCAACCTGGTGGAAGTGGCGTCGCTGATCGTCGACAGCGCCTACTCGCGCCACGAAAGCCGTGGCCTGCACTACAGCCGTGACTATCCGGAAACGCTGCCGAAGGCGCTGCCTACCGTGCTGCAACCGCTGACGGGCCGCGCGGCAAGCCGCCGGAAGGTCTGAGCCTCCGGCGACAGCCCAGGACCAGGTTCAGCCGACGATGCGCAGCGAGTAATCGGTCGCGCGCACATCCTTGGTGAGGGCGCCGACCGAGATCCGGTCGACGCCGGTTTCGGCGAAACGGCGAATCGTTTCGTAGTTCACTCCGCCCGACACCTCGAGAAGTGCACGCTCACGGTTGATCGCCACGGCCTCTCGCATCATTTCCAGCGAGAAGTTGTCGATCAGCACGGACGTCGCGCCTGCCGCCAGCGCCTCTTCCAGCTCGGCGATCGATTCAACCTCGATCTGGATCGAAGCATCGGTGCCAAGCGCCAGCGCCGCTTCCATCGCCGCCGCGATACCGCCGGCCGCCGCGATGTGGTTCTCCTTGATCAGGATGCCGTCGTATAGCGCCAGGCGCTGGTTCTCTCCGCCTCCGATCCTCACCGCATACTTCTGCGCAAGCCGCAGACCCGGCAGCGTCTTGCGCGTATCGAGCACGCGTGCGCGCGTATCGGCGATCAGATCGGCGTAACGGCGAGTGGCCGACGCCACGCCGGAGAGCAGTTGCAGGAAATTCAGCGATGGCCGCTCGGCGGTCAGCAACGCGCGTGCCGGCCCGGTGATTTCGCAGACCACGTCGTCCGGCGCCAGGCGCGCGCCCTCTTCCTTCTGCCACGTCACCTGCAGCCTCTCGTCGATGGCTTGCATGCAGGCGTCGAACCACGGGCGACCGCACAGCACGGCAGCTTCGCGAACAATCACGCGGGCGTGCACGGGCTTGTCGGCCGGCACCAGCAGACCGGTCAGGTCACCAGCCCCCACATCCTCGGCAATCGCCGCCTTGACGTTGGCGGCCAGCGCCACACGCAGCGCGGGGCCGTAGCTATCGAATACGGAATTCACGCTCATGCCGGGCCAACTCCGCTGAACAGTGCCGATTCCTTGGCGAGATCGGCTGCGGGGCGAACATTGGCTTTCTGCTGCGCGGCGAAATCGAGCATCCGGTTGATACACGTTACGGCGCGTCGTCCGATGTCGGCGTCGACGTGAATTTCGTTGCGGCCGGTCTCGAGGACTTCGGCCAGATTGGTCAGCGCATTCATGGCCATCCACGGGCAATGCGCGCAGCTCTTGCAGGTGGCGCTGTTGCCGGCGGTCGGGGCCTCGATGAACATCTTGCCCGGCGCGGCCATACGCATCTTGTGCAGGATGCCGTTATCGGTGGCAACGATGAACTCGTTGGCGTCCAACTGCTGGGCCGCGGCGATCAGCTGGCTGGTCGAGCCAACCACGTCAGCCTGCGCAACCACGTTGGCCGGCGACTCCGGGTGGACCAGGATCTTGGCCTTCGGATGCTCGCGGCGCAGCAGATCGAGTTCGATACCCTTGAACTCGTCGTGCACCAGGCACGAGCCCTGCCACAACAGCATGTCGGCGCCGGTCTGCTGCTGGATGTAGCTGCCCAGATGCTTGTCCGGCGCCCACAGGATCTTCTCGCCGCGCGCGTGCAGATGCTCGACGATCTTCAGGCCGATGCTCGACGTCACCATCCAGTCGGCGCGCGCCTTCACCGCCGCGCTGGTGTTGGCATAGACCACCACGGTGCGATCCGGGTGCGCATCGCAGAATGCCGAGAAATCGTCGGCCGGGCAGCCCAGGTCCAGCGAGCAGGTGGCGTCCAGATCCGGCATCAGGATGGTCTTCTCGGGGCTCAGGATCTTGGCGGTCTCGCCCATGAATCGTACACCGGCCACCACGAGCGTCTTGGCATCGTGATCGCGCCCGAAGCGGGCCATTTCCAGCGAATCGGACACGCAGCCGCCGGTTTCCTCGGCAAGATCCTGCAGGTCGGCATCGACGTAGTAATGCGCTACCAGCACCGCATTGCGCTCTTTCAGCAACTTGCGAATGCGGGACTTGAGCGCCTGGCGCTCATCGGGTGTCAGCGCCGGGGGCACCTTGGCCCAGGCGTGCGCGACGCAGCTACCACCGGCGGCCGCGTCAGGGTCCGTCAGGTTCGGCTTCTCGAACTCGACGCTCTTGATCGTTTGTGGGGTCATCTCTGCAGTACTCCTCGGCGCACCGTTGGCCGCCGCGCTGTGAACGCGCGGTCTGTGCCATCACATGGAGAAGTTTAGCCAAAAGAAAAGCCCCGCCTGGGGCGGGGCTTTGTAGCCATGACGGGCGCGTCGGCGATTGTATCAGGCGTACCGGCGCAGGCGCAGCGAAAACTCCTGCAGCGCCTGGATGCCGCTGGCTTCGGCGCGATGGCACCAGGCCTGCAGCTGAGCCAGCAGTTGCTCGCGCGTCAGGTTCGAGCGACCCCAGATCACAGCCAGTTCGCGGCGCATTTCCACGAACGTGCTCAGCATCTTGTTTTGCTCGACGATGGTCGCCAATTGCTGACGTTGCGGCGCAGCCAGCTTGGTTTCCTCGCGGTGGAACCACTTGCGGGCCGGCTTGAAGCTCGAGTACTCGGGCGTATTGCCTTCCTTGTGCTTGCGCAGTTCATCCTTGTAGGCGGACTTCAGCGTCTTGGCATAGCGGGCCATCACGTCGTAGCGGTTAGCGATGATCGCTTCCAGCGTGTTGTGATCCACCGGACGAGCCTCCACCAGGCGAGCCTTGGGCGGGATCTTCTTGACCTTGGCCAGGCCCACCGACTGCATCGCGCGGATGTACCACCAACCCACGTCGATCTCATACCACTTGATCGAGAACTTGGCCGACGTCGGGTACGTGTGGTGGTTGTTGTGCAGCTCTTCACCGCCGATGATGAAGCCCCACGGCGACACGTTGGTCGATGCGTCCTCGCAGTCGTAGTTGCGATAGCCCCAGTAGTGGCCCAGGCCGTTGATGATGCCGGCGGCATGGATCGGGATCCAGAGCATCTGCACTGCCCACACGGACATGCCGACCAGGCCGAACAGGGCCAGGTCGATGATCAGCATCAGCGCTACGCCTTGCCAGGAGAAGCGCGAGTACAAATTGCGCTCGATCCAGTCATCGGGCGTGCCGTGGCCGAACTTGGTGATGGTTTCCTTATTCTTGGCCTCGGCGCGATACAGCTCGGCGCCTTCCAGCAGCACCTTGCGGATGCCGCGGGTCTGCGGGCTGTGCGGATCGTCTTCGGTTTCGCACTTGGCGTGGTGCTTGCGGTGAATCGCGGTCCACTCCTTGGTCACCATGCCCGTGGTCATCCACAGCCAGAAACGGAAGAAATGCTGGGCGATCGGATGCAGGTCCAGCGACCGGTGCGCCATGCAGCGGTGCAGGAAAATAGTCACGCCGGCGATCGTGATGTGCGTCATCACGAGCGTGTAGATCACGATCTCCCACCAGGACCAGTTGGCGAGGCCGTTGGCGGCCCAATCAAGAATTGAGTCGAACAAACTGTGTTCTCCGTCTAAAAAACGAGGGATGCAGTGCGGCACTACCATGCAACGCACCAAACGCGCAGAAAAAAGACTGCAAATTCAACGATTGCGATAGCTTTCTGGCGCTGGCGCAATCCTGCGTACGTGGCAGGAGCCGGGCCGAGGCACGAACCGCTGCAATCTGGCGGTTGTCTGGAAGTGGGGCTGACGGGTTGGTCTGCAACCCGCGTTCAGCCCGATATTCTACCGGATCGACGCGGGTCAGACATCCGCTTTTTCCCCGACTTTGAGCGGCTGGCGCGGGAAACGTTCAATCCTGTGCGGCATCCGCCACGACAAGTGGCGTCGCCGGATTCAGCATCCGCACCTCGCGCTGCGGATATGGGATCGAAATGCCATTTTCGTGAAACGCGCGCCAGATGGCCCGATTCATCGCCGACTGCACGCCAAGCTTGCCGTTCTGTGGATCCGCGATGTAGACGGCAGTTTCGTACTCGATGCCGCTGTCAGCAAACATCACAAGGAATGCGGCGGGTGCCGGCGCTTCGAGCACACGTGGCAAATTGCGCACACAATCCTGCAGCAATCCGATCACCATTTCTGGATCGGCGGCATAGTCCGCTTGCACCCGGGTAGCCACGCGCACATTCGTTCCAGAGAACGAATGGTTTTGCACTGACTGGGCCACAAGTTGCTCATTCGGCACAAGCGTCTCGCCGTCGCCATTGCGCACAACGGTGTAGCGCGTGCGAATCTGCGACACGATGCCGGTGTACTTGTCGACCGTGATCTGGTCGCCAAGCTTGACCGAGCGATCGAGCAGGATGATGAAGCCAGATATGTAGTTGCTCGCGATCTTCTGCAGGCCAAGACCGAGGCCGACACCCAGTGCGCCGCCAAACACCGAGAGCACGGTCAGGTCGATGCCCACGAGCGACAGGCTCAGCAGCAACGACACCAGTAACAGCAGCGCCTTCGTGATGCGCGTCAGCACGACCTTCAGGTTCGAATCGAGCGTGGTCGCACGCATCAGGCGCTCTTCCAGCCACGAACCAAACCACATCGCCACCAGCACGGTCAGGAGAATCCAGACCATTGCCATCAGCGAATCGGCCAGGTTGATGTGCTGCTTGCCGCCAATCGAGAACCGCACGTCCCGCATCCACGCGACCACGTCCGGCAGCACGCCAAGCACGTACAAACCCATGGCGATCCACGTCAGGGTCGTCAGTACCTTCTCCACCAGCACAAGCATGCCGTGAAGCTGGCCATGTCCCGATATCACTCGCCGGAGGATGTAGAACGTCACATACAACGAGGTGATGCCGAACAGCGGCACCAGCGCGAGCCGCAGAACGCTGATCGGGATCAGCGATTCCAGCGAGAAAAGCGCCACCAACACCAGCAGCCAGCTGATGAGCGGGAACACCGCACGCTCCAGGCTGACCGCGGCCATGCGCAACGAGAAGCTTGCCGACTGGTGGCGAACCTCCAGCCGCTTGACCACGCGCCGCGACAGCGGCCACGCGATCAGCAGGCAAATGGCCAGTACCCCGATCTGCCAGAAAAACCCCGGACCGCCCGCATCGTGGATCAGGTCCTGCACCATCTTGCCGAACATCGCGTGCGATCGTTTCAGCTCCGCGAGCGTATCGGGGTTCATCAGCGTGCTATCCGCCATCAGCGCGTGCGCTCCAGAACAGCGGCGAAGAAGCCATCGGTCTGATGGATATGCGGATAGAGCGCCAACATGCCGCCTTCCGCCGGCAACTCCGGCACCTCGATCTTCTGCTCGGCCAGCACTTCGCTCACCGGCACAAGTCGGAAATTCTCGTGGGATGCCAGGAAATCACGGATGATTGCCTCGTTTTCGGCCTCCAGCACGCTGCACGTGGCGTACACGACACGGCCGCCGCCCTTCACCAGCTTTGCCGCGGCATCGAGGATGGCCGCTTGCTTCGCAGTGAGTTCCACAACCGATTCCGGCGTCTGACGCCACTTCAGATCGGGATTACGGCGCAGGGTACCCAGGCCGCTGCAAGGCGCGTCCACCAGCACACGATCGATCTTGCCGGCCAGGCGCTTGACCTTGGCATCGCGCTCGGAGTCGATCAGCACCGGGTGCACGTTCGACAGACCACTACGAGCCAGACGCGGCTTCAGATTGGCCAGGCGCTTCTCCGACACATCGAATGCATAGAGCCGCCCAGTCGAGCGCATGGCCACACCCAGCGCCAGCGTCTTGCCGCCAGCGCCCGCGCAGAAGTCAACCACCATCTCGCCGCGACGCGGCGCAAGCAGATGGCACAGCAGTTGACTGCCTTCATCCTGCACTTCCACGCCACCGTTGATGAACAGCGGGAGCTGGTTCAACGCGGGCTTGCCCTTGAGGCGGATGCCAGCCGGCGCCATCGGGGCCAGTTCGGCGGCGATACCGGCAGTCTGGAGTTCGGCCAGTGCCTCTTCACGCGACAGCTTGGCGGTGTTCACGCGCAGGTCGAGCGGCGCGGGCCGCAGCCAGGCATCGCCAAGCGCAGCAGTGAATGCCTCGCCATGACGCGCCACCAGATCGTCATACAGCCACTCGGGCAGGTTGGCGCGCACGCGCGGCGCCAGGCTGGAGCGCTCGATCGTGGTCAGGCGGTCGAGCCAGACAGCTTCGTCGGGATGAAGGAACGGCGAAAGCACATCGCGGCCGAGCGTCGCGGCCAGGCCCAGCAGCCCGAGGCGGCGCGTGGCCGAACCCGTGCCACTTTCGGCAAATTGACCAAATTCGACGCGTCGGCGCAACACTGCAAAAATTGCTTCAGCGATGATGCCTCGGTCGCGATGACCAAGTTTGCTATTTTCGCGGAAGTAATGGCTGACCACCGCGTCGGACGGACGCGCGAACAACAGCACCTTGCCGAGCAGTCGGTCGATATGTTGCAGATGGAAAGCCTGCAGGCCGCCGGGCGTGCGCGGCGCGCCGTCAGCGCCCTGCTGCCGGGCGTTGGGCGACTTGCGGATCGGGCTGGCCTTGCCTTTGCTCGGACGCGAGCGCTGGCGATTGTCTTGGGAAGTTGCGGGATTGCGACTCATGGCTGTTTTCCTGCCGCTTGGGGCGAGATGGCCATGAACCATTGGGGCTCGGCCGGTTGAACTACTTGAACGACACCGTCCTGCACGTGCAGACGGTCTTCGACGAACCAGCGCACGGCGCGCGGGTAAATGACATGTTCGCTATCGAGCAAACGATCGGCCAGCGACTCCGGTGTATCGCCAGGCAGAACATCAAGTGCCGCCTGCAACACGATCGGACCATGATCGAGTTCTGGCGTCACGAAATGCACTGTCGCGCCATGCAGCTTGACGCCCGCCTCCAACGCCTGCTTGTGCGTATGCAACCCGGGGAAGCTCGGCAGCAGCGACGGATGGATGTTGAGCATTCGACCGGCGTAATGCTCAACGAAGCCAGGCGTCAGGATCCGCATGAAGCCTGCCAGCACGATGAGGTCGGGCTGGTAGGCGTCGATGGCGTCCCGCATCGCGGCGTCGAAACTCTCACGTCCGGAAAACTGCTTGTGGTCCACCACACCGGTGGCAATACCGTGGCGCGAGGCGAACTGCAGGCCCGAAGCATCGGGGCGGTTCGACAGTACCGCTGCCACGCGCGCCGGCCATTTCTCGGCGGCGCAGGCCCGGACGATCGCTTCCATGTTGGAGCCACGCCCGGAAATCAATATCACAATATTCTTCATCGCCGCGATTCTACCAAGCTGTGGTCCAAACACTTGCAAACCATGCGCATTAGGTACTTAATTACCGCCAACGCACATGGGGCAACAAAAACAGGCGCGCCCACCAATCCCACTACCCCCGTGTGATGGATTGTGACGCGCAACCCGCTCTGTTAGAGTGGCCCCTACGCCCACGCGCCGCGACACAAAAAGACGGTGACAACAAGGGCGAAACGGGAACTTAGACGCAATACTGTTCAGATAGTATTTTTAAAGCCATAATCCTCATCCATCGAAGCTTCAATGGATGAGGGTGATGGCCAGAACACGCAAGACGCTGCCGTCGAGAGTTGACGTTGCGCATTTGATCAGCGCCGGGGTGCTGGCCAGCGTGTGTCCACGGACGTTGATCGAAGAAGTGTTGGCCGAGACCGGCAAGGCCAGCCAGCGGGAGCGGCTGCTGCCCGCGCCGGCAGTGGTGTATTACGTGATGGCGCTGGCGCTGTGGCGCGAAGCGCCGCTGGAGGAAGTGCTGCGCGTGGTGTGCGAAGGCCTGCAATGGCTCGGCGGCGGCCACACTGAGGCGGTGCAGGCCAGCAAGTCCGCGATCTCGCAGGCGCGCAGCCGGCTGGGCCCCGAGGTCATGCGCCAATTGGCCGATCGGGTGCTGCGCCCGCTGGCCGCGCCGGGGGCGCCAGGGGCGTGGTACCGGGGATTGCGCGTGATGGCCCTGGACGGCAGCTGCATGGACGTGGCCGACGAGGCGGCCAACGCCAAGTTCTTCGGCTACCCGGGCGCCTCGCGCGGCCAAAGCGCCTTCCCGCAGGCGCGCGTTCTGGGCCTGGTGGAATGCGGCACGCACGCGGTGGTGGCAGCCGGCATCGCACCCTACGGCCACAGCGAGCAGGTCATGGCCGCCCAGTTGCTGCCCGCCAAGCTCACGCCCGAGATGCTGGTGCTGGCCGACCGCAACTTCTACGGCTTCAAGCTCTGGCAGACCGCCTGCGCTACGGGCGCCAAGCTGGCCTGGCGGGTCAAATCCAACCTCAAGCTGCCGGTAGAGCAGATGTTGCCCGATGGCTCGTACCTGAGCCGCGTGTTCGACAGCGACGACCGCGCGCGGCGCGCAGGGCAAACGGTGCGTGTGATCGACTACGCGCTCGAGGGCTCGGCCACGCCGGCGCAGGGCAGCTACCGGCTGCTGACCAACCTCCTGGACCCCGATGCGGCGCCGGCCCTGGAGCTGGCCGCGCTGTACCACGAGCGCTGGGAGATCGAGGGGGTGTTCGATGAGTTCAAGACGCATTTGCGCGCCAACAGCACGGTGCTGCGCAGCAAGACGCCCGAGCTGGTGCAGCAGGAGCTGTGGGGGCTGCTGCTGGCGCACTTTGCGATTCGCCAGTTGATGGCGCAGGCGGCCTGGGCGCGCGAACTCGATCCGGATCGCCTGAGCTTCATGCACGCCGTGCGCGTGATCAAGCGCAAGATGCCGCAAGCTGCGGCCGTTTCCCCCTGAGCGTTTGCCTGCCTGGCGCGAGGCCCTGCTGGCCGAGATCGCGCGCGGGCGCTGCGTGAGCAGTCGTGGGCGCCTGAACCCGCGCGGCGTCAAGCGCAAGATGAGCAACTTCAATGTTCGGCATCGCGGCGCAGCGCTCCATTTGCGGCATCAGCCAGTGCCGGTGCTTCGTATCTGAACAGTATTTAACTTAGACGGGAATACGCATGTTGAACGCTGCACCGACTTTGTTGGTGGTCGATGATCATCCTATGGCGCTCTCGGGCACAACCGCCTTCCTGGCGGAAGTGATGCCCGACGTCGCCGTTCATTCCGCTGGCAGCGCCAAGGAAGCCCTTCACTCCCTGAACCAGGGGCTCCGTCCCGATATCGTGCTGCTCGACATCTGGCTGAACGATGGTACTGGCTTCGATGCCATGCAGTCGTTCAAGACCGTGATCCCGGGCGCCCGCTTCATCTTCATGTCGGCGGAGGCCACACCCGAGATCGTGGGACGCGCCCGCGCGCTATCGGCCTGCGGTTTCGTCGGCAAGCATCTGGACGCCAACGCGTTCACTGCGGCCGTGCGCAAGGTCCTGGCCGGCGACACCAGTTTTCCATCCGATGAGGCCTTGTCCGGCCGATCGCAATCGTTCGGCCCCGCCCACGGCATTCCCGTCACGCCGGCCGAACTCGGCCTCACGCCGCGTCAGGGCTCGGTGCTCGCGCTGGTGCTCGAAGGACTGCCGAACAAGGTCATCGCCCGCAAGCTGGGGCTGACCGAGAACACCGTCAAGGAACACGTCTCCGCCATCCTGCAACGGCTGGGCGTGCGCACGCGCATGCAGGTCATGTCGCGCATGGAGCGTTTTCGCCTGCGCCAGTGAGGCAGTGAACATCGCCACGCATGAATGACAACGCCGCCTCAAGGGCGGCGTTGTCATTCATGCGTTCATGCCGTGGGCAACCAGCGGCGCAGCAACATGCGCAGGTTCGCCGGGTCCACCGGTTTCGGCAGGACGAAGTAGCCTGCCTCCTCGGCCGCCTGCAGCGCCGCGGACTTCAGATCGCCCGTCAGCAGCGCGCTGCGTGCCTGAGGCTGCGAGGTCTGCCAGCGCTCCAGCAAATCGAGCCCGTTCTCGTTGCCGGGCAAGCGCAGGTCACAGAAGATAATGTCCGGCTTGAGACCCTTCGCGAAGAGACGGTCGGCCTCTCCCCCGTGCGCGGCACATGCCACGCGAATGCCCCAGGCCTCCATCAAGGCGATCCACGCCTTGCGAATCTGGCTATCGTCATCGACCACCAGCACAGTGCCACGTAAACGATCGTGTCGCGCTTCTTCCGCCTGCGCATTCGCCCGCATCGCCCGAACACTGGCTACGGTCTCCTCGGGCACCGGCGCCAGCGCGAACCAGAATACCGATCCCTTGCCCGGCACCGAGCGCACGCCGTAAGTCCCGCGCATCAGACGCACGCATTCCCGGAAGATCGCGAGCCCCAGACCAAGACCCTGCGACGGATCGCGCTGCGGATTGTGAACCTGGTAGTACGGCGAGAAAATTTCCGGCAGGTGCTCGGGCGTGATGCCCGCACCGGTGTCCCAGACCTCCAGCCGCACGTGCTTGCGGCGCTGTCGTGCGGTTACCAGAATGCCGCCGCGCTTCGTATAGCGCAGCGCGTTCTGCACGAGGTTGAACAGCGCCCGCCGCAGCAGCACCGGCTCGGCCATGGCGAACAGTTCGTCAGGCACGCGTGGCGTCAGCGTCAGACCGCTTTCGCGCGCATCGGCGGCGAACTGGCTCATCACGTCATGGATCAGCGAATTAAGTTCGCATGGCTCCAGCGTTGGTAACACCTTGCGCCCTTCAAGCTTGGACAGGTCAAGCAGGGACCGGAACAGCAGGTCGATGGTCTGCGTCCCGGCGGCCACCTGCTCGACGAGCGGGTGGAGCGAACTCGATTGGTTGCGCGCACGCAACGCTTCGACCAGCATCACCAGGGCATGAACAGGCTGGCGCAGGTCGTGACTCGCGGCCGCCAGGAAGCGGGATTTCTCCTCACTGGCATGAAGTGCCCGTTCCTTCTCTTCCTGAAACTGCTTGGCGAGCCGGCGGCTTTCGGATTCGAGCTGGATGGCCCGCACCAGCGTGTGCTGCAGATTCAGCGAGTGCCGTGCCAGCATCAGCGCGTAGATAGCCAGCAGCAATTGCACATAGGTGCCGTGGCCCGGAAAGGCAAAGTCAGCCAGCAGCACATTCGGCACAAGGATCGGCACGCCGGCAAAGACCAGGTTCGATGGGATGGGCGACTGCGACGTGGCGCCGCCCGCGAGCACACCCAACGTCAGCAGATACAGCACGCTCGAGAACACCACGGACGACGAATACAGATGCAGCAGCGCCGAACTGCCCCAGGTCAGTCCCGTCAGGAACGCAATGGCGCGCATATTGTTCCACCACTTGCGCGTGTGCGCCGAGCGGCTCAACCTACCCATATCGCGCTGGAACCCGAGGTAGAACCACATCCCGCCGATGGTCAGCAGCAGCATGATGGCGCACCAGATCACCAGCGCCACGTGGTTGGCTTCGTTCCAGAACGTGTACGCGGTCAGTCCCGGCAGCAGGGCCGAGGATGCAATGCCCGTGGGGGAGACACGATGAACGGTGACGAGCAGCTTGGCTCGCGTTTCGGTGTCCAGTTGCGGCCCGGGCGGGGGCAGGATCTTGTTGAGCAGCGCGTTCAAGTGTGGCGTGGCACGTAAGGCGACGTTCTTCGTCGCTGCAACTGGCATCAGACAAGTCTGCCGACGTTGCAGAAATCGCGCAATTTTGTTGCAAGTGGGGCATATCATGCCGATTTTTGCGGCGCCGCGCCATTGCGAGGCGCCCCAATAACCCACAAATTTGTCAAAAGCACCACGTTTGTGGGGGGCGTGTGTCGAAAGCGCGCGCCAGACCAGCGTCAAATTGGTCGGCCGGCAGGCTTTTCGGGCGGCAAACCGGTGGTTCGCCTTATAATGCCCCCTTTCGTGCGACACGCACCCTCGTGTCCGGTAGCTCTACGTTAAGAGCATCGACCTTTGTTGAGACAAGGGGAAGGCTTCGGCCAGAACCGTCCAATCTCAACCATTTCTTGCTTTGACAAACCCGGCCGCAAGGCCGGAGCGAGTCCATGTGTTGCGAGGAGGCCAAAGTATCGGCCGACTCAAAGCTTGCTTTCTGCTGGATGGATTTCCAGCCATTGCCCAAAGGCGGGGACGCTTGCCTTTGGGCAGGTGTCTTTGCAGTACGCACTCTCTACGGAGGTGTGGGCGAATATGCGGCGGTAATTTGCTGCGTCTTCGCTACATAGCATTCAAACCGGCCCAGTAGGGTCGGCGCTACGTCTTTGGGATGGAGGCGGGCGCGTCAGCGTCTGTCTTCATCGAGCGCCTGCCAGTATGGAGGCACTGAAGTAATGAAGTGAGGTTTCCGGAGCGTTTAGCTCTGCGCGTTATGGTTCGGTCGAATACACCCGCGAGGGTGCCTCGATAGAGAACCTGCTATGCGACTAGCAGTAGCCTAGGGAGACATGCGTCACGGGTAACTGTGGGGTGTGAAGCTCTCCTGACAACGAAGCCCCCGCAAGGGTGCGTAACTGCCGAGAGGTAGAGACGCAGAGACTCCTAGCAGCAATGGGGTCGAGGAGCCAGGCTGGCTGGTATGGGCAACATATGTGAACTGCTGATAAACACCGTAAGCATTGCAGTGCCAAAGCTGCTGATAGGCACTAACCAAAAGGTATGTGGTCGGTTGTTCCGCTGAAAGTTCGGAACACGTCGCCATTCGGACCACCGGTGAAGAGGCAGGCCCTAACCCAGTCGTGTAATGCGCAGGGAACGTGGTAAGCCCGTATGGCTGCCGGAGCGCGGTATGGCTCCGGCAAGCGAACCGCAAGGAACGCTGTTGGCTGTGCGGGTATGGGAGGTTGGAAAAAGCGAATGCCGGGCTGTAATGGTCCGGATAGGGGTTGAGACATTACCTCACGCGAAAGCGGGCAGACTTCCAACTGGTCTTTCGTCGCAAGACGGCTGACTGAACTCGCTTGTTTAATTTTCTTCCCTTGGGGGGTGATATGCCCCTCAAGGGGCATGTTGTCTCCGTTGTCTTGGGAAGTCCTCAAGATTGGAGAGCAGCATGGAAGCATTGATCCGTGAGGATGAATCTGCGCCCTCCGGCATCCCGCAGCGATGGGGCGACATCAATTGGCGCCGCGTCGAACGGAATGTTCGGGCAATGCAGATTCGAATTGCGAAGGCAACACAGGAAGGGGATTGGCGCAGGGTGAAAACCTTGCAACGGTCCCTGACCCGCTCGTTTTCTGCCAAGGCATCGGCGGTAAGGCGAGTGGCGATGAACCAAGGAGCGCGGACGGCTGGTGTCGACCGCGTTGCGTGGGACTCGCCTGAAGCTCGATGGGAATCCATTGGGAGGTTGAAGCGCCGGGGGTATCGTCCGCTGCCGTTAAGGCGGGTGTACATCCCCAAGGCGAATGGGAAGGAACGCCCCTTGGGCATTCCAACTCTGCACGACCGAGCCATGCAGGCGCTATACCTGCTGGCGCTGGAGCCGGTGTCCGAGGGGACGAGCGATCCGAACTCTTACGGGTTTCGGATTAATCGTTCGACTGCGGATGCCATGTCCCAGCTGTTTGTCTCCTTGTCCAAAAAGGCTTCGGCCCAATGGGTGCTGGAGGCAGACATTAAAGGATGCTTCGACCATATCAGCCACGACTGGCTGGAGCGCAATGTCCCCATGGACAAAGCGATCCTTCGGAAGTGGTTGAAGGCTGGCGTGGTATTTCAAAGCCAGTTTCAGGCGACCGATGCTGGAACACCACAGGGGGGCATCATTTCCCCAACCTTGGCCAACGTGGCACTGAATGGACTGGAACGTGACCTGATGAAGTTCTTACGAACGAAACTCGGGACTGTCCAGGCCAACAGGCTAAAGGTGAATGTCGTGCGGTACGCGGACGACTTCGTGATCACCGGCAATACGCCGGAAGTTTTGGAGCACGAAGTGAAGCCGTGGGTAGAACAGTTCCTAGCAGTACGGGGACTCACTCTTTCCCCGGAGAAAACGCGAATCGTGAACATCGCCGATGGCTTTGACTTCCTTGGGTGGAATTTCCGGAAGTATTCGGGAACGCTGCTCATCAAGCCGAGCAAGAAGAACGCACTAGCGTTCTATCGCAGGGTCAAGGAGGTTATCAGGACACACCATGGGAAAAAGCCGGAGGATCTGATCCGAACGCTGAACCCGATGCTGAGGGGTTGGGCACAGTATCACGGCCCAGTGGTTGCAAAGGCGGCGTTCACCCGAATGGAGCACCTGATCTTCAGGTGTCTATGGAGGTGGGCAAAACGGCGACACCGAGGGAAGAATACCGAGTGGGTGCGGAAGAAGTACTTTGCCTCAATCGGAATGCGGAACTGGGTGTTTGGAACCAACGTTTTGGGTAAGGCTGGCGAACGCTACTGGATGGAGTTGTATTCGATACCGAGTACGCCTATTCGGAGGCACAAGAAGGTTCGAGGGGACTACAACCCCTTCGACCCAGCGCAGGAAATGTATGGCGAAACGCTGCGGCAGGAACGCATGGCAGAAAGCATGTCGTACCGAAAGCAGTGGGCAAAGCTGTTCATGTCCCAGCGGGGCTTATGCGCGGTATGCCAAGGCAAGATAACCAAAGAGACAAGATGGCATGACCATCACATCGAACCACGGGTTTCCGGTGGCTCGGACGCTCTAGGGAATCGAGTTCTGGTGCACCCCGACTGTCATGTCCAAGTTCACTCCTATGGTCAAGTTGCAGTGAAGCCGGTGTTTGATTAACTCATTCATTTTGTAGAGGCTTGAGCCGTATGCGGGGAAACTCGCACGTACGGTTCTTAGGGGGGAGCATTGCCAGTGATGGTATGCTCCTACCCTCCCCAAAAACGCTCGTCCGCCGTCCTCGTGAAAGTCTTCCGCGGTCTGCCCAATGCCGAAAGCCGGGCGCCTTGCGCGCTTACCATCGGCAATTTCGACGGTGTGCATCGCGGCCACCAGTCGTTGCTCGCGCGCGCCCGCGCGGCCGCCGATGCACGCGGCCTGCCGCTGTGCGTGATGACATTCGAGCCGCATCCGCGCGAATTCTTCGCCCCCGAGCACGCTCCCACCCGTATCGCCCTGCTGCGCGACAAGCTCGACGCGCTGCGCCGCAACGGCGTGGATCGCGTGGTGGTGGAGCATTTCAACGCGCATTTCGCCGCCCAGTCGCCTCAGGCTTTCGTCGAGAACGTGCTCTGGCACGGCCTCCACGCCCGATGGGTGCTGGTTGGCGACGACTTCCGCTTCGGCGCCAAGCGCGCCGGCGACTTCTCCTATCTGCAGGAGGCCGGCCGGCAGTTCGGTTTCGACGTCGAGCAGATGGGATCGGTCTCCGAAGGCGGCATCCGCATCTCCAGCTCAGCCGTGCGCCAGGCACTGGCCGGTGGCGACCTGGAACATGCGCGCCGGCTGCTCGGCCACGGCTACGCGATCAGCGGCCACGTAATCCATGGACGCAAGCTCGGCCGTGACCTTGGGTTTCCGACGCTGAACCTGCGGATCTCGCACAAGCGCCCGGCCGTGAACGGCATCTTCGTGGTGCAGGTGCATGGCATTGCCGACCACCCGGTGCCGGGCGTGGCCAGCATCGGCGTGCGGCCGACCGTCGAGGACGCCGGCCGCGTGCTGCTGGAAGTGCACCTCTTCGACTTCAACGAAAACCTGTACGGCAAGCTGATACGGGTGGAATTCATGAAGAAGCTGCGTGACGAGAAGCGCTACGACTCGCTCGAAGCGCTGACCGCGGCCATCGCCAAGGATGCCGCCGACGCACGCGCATTCTTTGGCCAGACCGCGCCGGATGCCGGCCGGCGCGACTTCGCCACCTCCGCCACCGACCGAATTAGCTAGCGGCCGGCAGCGCGCTCGATCCACGAGCCGCGGCCGGGACCCGCCCTGCCTCACCCCGAATGACACGCGCGGTGGTCATGCACGCGCCGCGCCCTACCGAATTGCCTTGAGAATCAACCATGTCCGACGACAAACGCGCCAAGCCTGAAAAAAGCAAGTATCCGGTCAATCTGCTGGATACCCCGTTCCCGATGCGCGGCGATCTGCCCAAGCGCGAGCCGCAATGGGTCAAGCAATGGCAGGACAAGCAGCTCTACAAGAAGATCCGCGCCGCCCGCCATGGCGCCAAGAAATTCGTGCTGCATGACGGCCCGCCGTACGCCAATGGCGATATCCACATCGGCCACGCAGTCAACAAGGTCCTGAAGGACATGATCATCAAGGCGCGTGGCCTGACCGGGTTGGACGCCGTCTACGTGCCGGGCTGGGACTGCCACGGCATGCCGATCGAGATCCAGATCGAAAAGCAGTTCGGCAAGGGTCTCCCGGTGCAGGAAGTCCAGTCGAAGGCGCGCGCCTACGCCACCGAGCAGATCGCCCGCCAGCGCAAGGACTTCGAGCGTCTGGGCGTGCTCGGCGACTGGGAGAACCCGTACCTGACCATGAACTTCAGCAACGAGGCCGACGAGCTTCGCGCGCTGGGCAAGATCATGGAGCGCGGCTACGTGTTCCGCGGCCTGAAGCCGGTCAACTGGTGCTTTGACTGCGGCTCGGCGCTGGCCGAGGCGGAGGTCGAGTACAAGGACAAGGTCGACCTGTCGATCGACGTCGGCTTCCCGTTCGCCGAGACCGACAAGATCGCCCACGCATTCCATGTGCCGCTGGCCCAGCTAGAAGGCAAGCCGGGCTGGATCGTGATCTGGACCACCACCCCGTGGACCATCCCGTCGAACCAGGCGCTGAACATGCACCCGGAGGTGGAATACGCGCTGGTCGACACGCCGCGTGGCTTCCTGATCCTGGCCAAGGATCGCGTCGAAGAACAACTCAAGACCTACGCGCTGGAAGGCACGATCGTCGCCACGGCGCGCGGTGACGCGCTGACCGAAGTGCGCTTCCACCACCCGCTGGCGAAAATGGACGCCGGCTACGTCCGTACCTCGCCGGTCTACCTGGGCGACTACGTGACCACCGACACCGGTACCGGCATCGTCCACTCGGCGCCGGCCTACGGCGTGGAAGACTTCCAGTCGTGCAAGGCGCACGGCATGCCGGATTCGGACATCATCAGCCCCGTGATGGGCGATGGTGTCTACGCCAGCACGCTGCCGCTGTTCGGCGGCCTGTCGATCTGGGATGCCAATCCGAAGATCGTCGAGGTGCTGCGCGAGTCGGGCAACCTGTTCAACTCGCACAAGTACGAGCACAGCTACATGCACTGCTGGCGTCACAAGACGCCGATCATCTACCGCGCCACGTCGCAGTGGTTCGCGGGCATGGACGTGGACCCGGTGGACAACGGCCCGACGCTGCGCGAAACCGCGCTGGCTGGCATCGAGGCTACCGAGTTCTACCCGGCCTGGGGCAAGCAGCGCCTGCACAACATGATCGCCAACCGCCCGGACTGGACGCTCTCGCGCCAGCGCCAGTGGGGCGTGCCGATGGCCTTCTTCGTCCACAAGGAAACGGGCGCCCTGCATCCGCGCACGCCCGAGCTGCTCGAGGAAGTGGCGAAGCTTGTGGAGAAGCACGGCATCGAGGCCTGGCAGACGCTCGACCCGAAGGACCTGCTCGGCGACGAAGCCGCGCAGTACGAGAAGAACCGCGACACGCTCGACGTGTGGTTCGACTCGGGCACCACGCACTGGACGGTGATCCGCGGCTCGCACCGTGACGAGCTGTACGATCCGGCCGCCGACCTGCCGGATGGCCGCCTTGCCGACCTCTACCTGGAAGGCTCGGACCAGCATCGCGGCTGGTTCCACTCGTCGCTGCTGACCGCGTCGATGCTCTATGGCAAGCCGCCCTACAA
Source organism: Cupriavidus metallidurans CH34 (assembly GCF_000196015.1). NCBI lineage: Bacteria > Pseudomonadati > Pseudomonadota > Betaproteobacteria > Burkholderiales > Burkholderiaceae > Cupriavidus > Cupriavidus metallidurans. Next base: position 3,140,461 of record NC_007973.1, read on the forward strand.
GGCACTGCTGACGCACGGCTTCACGGTCGACGGCGAAGGCCGGAAGATGTCGAAGTCGGTCGGCAATACAGTGTCGCCGCAGGACATCTCGAACAAGATGGGCGCCGAGATCATCCGCCTGTGGGTGGCATCGACCGACTATTCGGGCGAGCTGTCGATCTCCGACGAAATCCTGAAGCGCGTGGTGGAAGGCTATCGCCGCATCCGCAACACGCTGCGCTTCCTGCTGGCCAACCTGACCGACTACGACCACGCCAAGCACGCGCTGCCGGCGTCGGAATGGCTGGAGATCGACCGCTACGCCGTGGCGCTGACCGATCGCCTGCAGAAGGAGGTGCTGTCGCACTACCAGGCCTACGAGTTCCACCCGGTCGTCGCCAAACTGCAGACGTTCTGCTCCGAGGACCTCGGCGGCTTCTACCTGGACGTATTGAAGGACCGCCTGTACACCACGGCCGCTGACTCGAAGGCTCGCCGTGGCGCGCAGAACGCGCTGTATCACATCACCCAGGCGATGCTGCACTGGATGGCGCCGTTCCTGACGTTCACGGCCGAGGAAGCGTGGCAGATCTTTGCCCACGGCACCGAGCACAAGGACACGATCTTCACGAGCACGTACTATGCGATCCCGTCGGTGGACGACGGCGACACGCTGCTGCAGAAGTGGCACGAGATCCGTACCGTGCGCGCCGAAGTCACGCGCCAGCTCGAAGCCGTGCGCGTGGAAGGCGACATCGGTTCGTCGCTGCAGGCGGAAGTCACGATCGCCGCGGGCGGTCCGGTGCTGGCCGCGCTGCAGAGCCTGGAAGACGACCTGCGCTTCGTGTTGCTGACGTCGGCCGCCAAGGTCACGCCGGCGCCAGAAGGCGGCGACCTGCTGGTGACGGTCACGCCGTCGCAGCACGCCAAGTGCGAGCGTTGCTGGCACTACCGCGCCGACGTGGGCCACAACCCCGAGCATCCGACGATCTGCGGCCGCTGCGACAGCAACCTGTTCGGCGCCGGTGAACACAGGAGCCACGCCTGATGGCATCGTCCACTCGTTCGACGCGTTCGACGCCGGCCCGCGGCAAGAGCAAGGGCGCCAGCGGCAACGTCACGCCGTGGCTGTGGATGGCCTTTGCCCTGCTGGTGGTGATGATCGACCAGTTCTTCAAGGTGGTGATCACGCGCTCGTTCCAGTACGGCGAGTCGCGCCCGATCACCAGCTTCTTCAATCTGGTGCTGGTCTATAACAAGGGTGCCGCGTTCAGCTTCCTGGCAGATGCGGGCGGCTGGCAGCGCTGGTTCTTCACGCTGCTGGGCGTGGTGGTCGGCGCGTTCATCATCTGGCTGCTCTATCGCCATACCGGACAGAAGCTGTTTTGCCTGGCGGTATCACTGATTCTCGGTGGCGCCGTGGGCAATGTGGTCGACCGGATCATCCACGGCCACGTGATCGACTTCCTGGACTTCCATCTGCGTAACACGCATTTCCCGGCATTCAACGTGGCGGACTGCGCGATCACGCTCGGGGCGATCCTGCTGATCGTCGACGAGCTGCGGCGCGTGCGACGTCACTGACGCCTGTCATACGCCCCTCTCCCACAAGCGGGAGAGGGCGCCAGCCAACCATCCCTTCCAGCGCGTCGCCTCTCCCAGCGGTATCATGCGCAGACTCCCGTCTCCCTGAAGAGCTCTCCCCATGGATTTGCGCGGCAAGCACATCGTCCTTGGTCTGACTGGCGGCATCGCCTGCTACAAGTCAGCCGAGCTGGTCCGACTGCTCACCAAGGCTGGCGCCACGGTGCAGGTGGCGATGACCGAAGCGGCAACGCACTTCATCACGCCGGTCACGATGCAGGCGCTCTCCGGACGTCCGGTGTTCCTCTCCCAATGGGACACCCGCATCGACAACAACATGGCGCATATCGACCTCTCGCGAGAGGCAGACGCCATCCTGATCGCGCCAGCATCGACCGATTTCCTCGCCAAGGTGGCCAACGGCCTCTGCGACGACCTGCTGACCACGCTGTGCATCGCGCGTGAATGCCCGCTGCTGGTGGCGCCGGCGATGAACCGGCAGATGTGGGCCGCCGCGCCAACGCAACGCAATGCCGCGCAGCTACGCGCCGATGGGGTCATGATCCTCGGCCCCGGCACGGGCGACCAGGCCTGTGGCGAAATCGGCGATGGGCGGATGCTCGAACCGGAGGAACTCGTCGAAGACCTGATCGCGTTCTTCCAGCCCAAACCGCTGGCTGGCAAGCGCGTGCTGATCACGGCGGGCCCGACGTTCGAAGCGATCGATCCGGTACGCGGCATCACGAACCTGTCCTCAGGCAAGATGGGATTCTCGATCGCGCGCGCCGCACGTGAAGCGGGTGCCGAGGTACTGCTGGTGGCTGGCCCGACCGCGCTCGACACGCCCCGTGGCGTCACACGCACCGATGTGCGCAGCGCCCAGCAGATGCACGACGCGGTCATGGCGCAACTGCGCGATGTCGACGTGTTCGTCGCCGTGGCCGCCGTGGCGGATTGGCGTCCCGCGGAGGTCGCGCAGCAGAAGCTCAAGAAGGCCAACGACACCGACACGCCGACCCTGCAATTCGTGCAGAACCCGGACATCCTGGCTGCCGTGGCCGCCCGTGCCGATGCCCCCTATTGCGTCGGTTTTGCGGCCGAGAGCGAGAACCTGGAGCAATACGGCGAGCAGAAGCGCAAGCGCAAGGGCGTGCCGCTGCTGGTCGGCAATATCGGCCATCGCACGTTCGGTCTCGACGACAACGAGATCGTGCTGTTCGATGCCAACGGCATGACGCGCCTGCCGCGCGCGGACAAGCTCTCGCTGGCGCGCGAGCTTGTCAACGCAATCGGCCAGCGTTTGCCGCGCAAACTCGTGTAATCCCCCGCCCTGCCCGCCATGAGCCAACCCCGCCCCAAGCTGCGCCTGTCCGTGCTCGACCAGAGCCCGGTCATCGCCGGCCATACCGCGCGCGACGCGGTGGCTGCGACCGTCGAACTGGCCCAGATGGCCGACGATCTCGGCTATACCCGCTACTGGTGCGCCGAGCACCACGGTCTGCAAGGCGTCTGCAATCCCGCGCCCGAAGTCATGCTTGCGCGGCTGGGCAGCGCGACGAAGCGCATCCGCGTGGGCTCCGGCGGCGTGATGCTGCCCTACTACAGCCCGTTCAAGGTGGCCGAGCAGTTCCGTATGCTCGAAGCGCTGTTTCCGAACCGCGTCGACCTGGGCGTGGGCCGCGCGCCCGGCGGCGATATGCGCACTGCGCAGGCGGTGGCCATGGGGCAGTACAACCGTGGCGACCAGTTCCCGCAACAGGTGCAGGACCTGGCCTGGCTGCTGCGCGGGGAAGTCCCGCCCGACCATCTGGCCGAAGGGGTGCTGCTGCAGCCGGTGATCGACACCAAACCCGAACTCTGGGTGCTTGGTTCGAGCGATTTCGGCGGCGCGCTGGCCGCCCGTCTCGGGCTGCGATTCGCGTTTGCCCACTTCATCAATGCGCACAGCGGGCATCTGGTTACCCAGCAATATCGCGAAGCGTTCGAGCCTGGCTACGAGGACAAGCCTTACAGCGCCGCGGCTATCTTCGTGATCTGCGCCGATACCGAACAGGAAGCCGCGACGCTGGAACGCGCGGTCGATATCCGCCGGCTGCAGATGGCCTACGGCGTGAACGCGCCCATTCCCTCGCTGGCGCAGGCCGCCGACTTCACGCCGACCGAACGCGACCGGATGATCATCGAGCGCGAACGGCCGCGCACGATCTGTGGCACGCCCGAGCAGGTTGCCGAGCGGATGCTGGCGCTCAAGGACCGGTTCGCGGCGGACGAACTAGTTGTGCTGAGCGTGACGGCCTCCTACAAGGCGCGTCTGCGCACCTATCAGTTGCTGGCCGAGGCATTCGACCTGGCCGCCTGACTCCAGGCCATCCGGCGCGGCGCGGTATGATTCGGCCTTTGGCCAGTCCGTGCTTTTGCCGGACTACCTAGCCCATCTTTCACGCATTGCAGGAAACCGCTTCCATGACTGTAGCCGCCAATCCGACCGTCGAAATCAAGGTGCTCGACGCCCGCCTGAATGACTGGGGCCTGCCCGCCTACCAGAGCGACATGGCCGCAGCCATCGACCTGCACGCTTGCGTGGACGGCCCGGTCACGATCGAGGCCGGCACGCCTGCGCAACTGATTCCGGCCGGTATCGCGGTGCATATGGCCAATCCGTACATGTGCGCCACGATCGTGCCGCGCTCGGGTCTGGGCCACAAGAAGGGGCTCGTACTCGGCAATTCGATCGGTGTGATCGACGCGGATTACCAGGGGCAAATCATGGTCAGCGTGTGGAATCGCAACGCGCCCGGCACCGAACCGATCATGATCCAGCCCGGCGAGCGTATCGCCCAGATGATGTTCGTGCCGGTGCTGCGTCCGGTGTTCACGACGGTGGAAGAATTCTCGGAAGATTCGACGCGTGGTGCCGGTGGCTTCGGGTCGACCGGCGTCGCGCACGCAAAGGCGTAAAGCCAGAGCGGTACTCTCCCTCTCACGCTGTCCTGGAGAGGGAGAAAGATTTCAGCGCTGCTCGAAGATCAGCGCTACACCGTTGGCCTGCATCGCCGGGATCAGCGTGACTTCCGGTGACAGGTCGATAGATTCGACACCCTGCTCGCGCCAGTGAGCGCGCGCGCCAGCCAGGTTGGACGTGGCAAGGCGAATAGCCGCGTAGCCGCGCTCGGCGTGTTGCAATTGCGGTGCGCCAGCGGCAACCGCCAGCGCCTGCGGCGCCACGATCACGAACCTGGCGTCGCCAATGGCGATCGTGGCAGCCTCATCGGTCGCCTCGATGATCGCCCCGCCCGTCAGCACAGCATAGGCCTCGGCCGTCGCGCTCACCTGCTCCGCCTCCACCACCAGATACGTTGCCGCAATGGCCCGAGCGCCATTGGCGTGCGCCATCCATTCTGGGCGCCACAGCAGCTCCGGCGTGCGGTGTTCGCAGACGAAGTAGCGCGCGCCCGGCGCGCCATCAAGTGCCGTGACGCGGAACGTGGCCGGATGCTCGCTGCCATCATCGAGCCGGACGGGGCGTGAGAACTCGATCGGATCGGACGGCTGGAAGCCCGCCGCACGCAGGCGGTCGGCCGTGGCGAACGCATCGCTGCTCTTGCAGGACATGGCCGCGCAGCCACCCCCACGCCGCTGGGCGTCCCAGTAATACTGGCGACTCGGGCTCGGCGCGGTGACGTGCAGCAGTTCCAGGTAATCACGCGCCAGCATGATGCAGTGGTTCTGCGATCCCAGCGTGTGATAGCCGCGCGGCGTCAGCGTGAATCCCAGCGCGCGCCAGTTGGCAACTGCGGCGTCCAGGTCGCCGCAAACCACCACGGCATGATCGAAAGGTTCAGGCAGACCGCTCATTGCTGACTCGACATTTACTCGAACTGGATATTGGCCTTGCGAGCCACCGCCTGCCATTTGTCATGCTCGTGGCGCACCAGGTTGCCAAGGTCGGCAGGTGTGCCAACCGCAATTTCGAAACCCTGAGCCGTCAGCGCCTCAACCACCTTGGGCTGGCGAATCGCGACGCCCAGCGCATCGTGCAGGCGAGTCACTGTATCGGGTTGCATATGAGCCGGGCCGAAAACGCCGATCCACGAGTAGGCCTCGAAGCCCTTGAAGCCCTGCTCGGCCACGGTCGGCACCTGCGGAAGTTGCTTGATGCGGCTCGATCCGGTCACGCCGAGCACCTTGATCGTCTTGGCGGCGATGTGGGCCTGCACGGCGGCGTAGCTGCTGAAGAACAGGTCGACTTCCCCCGCCAGCACGGCTTGCACGGCCGGGCCGCCACCCTTGTAGGGCACGTGGAGGAACTGGACGCCCGCGTCGGTGGCCAGCGCTTCCGCGGCAAGCTGATTCAGGCTGCCGATACCCGACGAGGCATAGCGCACGCCCTTGGGATTGGCGCGGGCCAATTCCACGAGCTCACGCACGTTCGAGGCCGAAAGCGCGGGATTGGCGGCGATCACCAGCGGGAAGCGCACCAGCTGGGAGATCGGCGTGAAATCCTTGAACGTGTCGTACGGCAGGTTCTTGTACGCAAATGGATTGATCGCATGCGTATCGAAAGCCATCAGCAGCGTATTGCCATCTGGCTTGGCGCGCGCCACGGTGCTGCTGGCGATCAGTCCGCCAGCGCCAGGCTTGTTATCGACGACGACGGTCTGGCCGAGTCCACTCTTCAGCCCCGGCTGCAGTTGGCGCGCAACGATGTCCACGCTGCCACCCGGCGGGAACGGCAACACCATGGAAATGGGACGGCCACCCGAGGCAGGTTCTGCCGCGCGGGCAAGGCTGGAGATCGAAGCGACGGGCACGGCACCCATCGGCAAGGTCTTGAGCAGCAGACGGCGCAGCCGCATGCGGTCTGGAGAGGACATCGGTGACTTGAGCTGTGCGGCCACATGGCCGCGTGACAAAAAAGAAAGGGCGACATGCCGCCCGCCCGTATTTTGCCCGATGATCGCTCGCGTTGCAGGCAATGCCTTCGCTGATCGCCCAAAAGCCCACGAAGCTGGAACAATCGCCCAAGAAAAACGGCCGGGAATGACCCGGCCGTTATCCAATTTGCTGATATGTCAGACGCTCAGACTTCTGCGCGCTGCTCGCTTTCCGGCGCCTCGGGCGGCTCCGGATCCGCTTCGGAGAACGTCAGCTTGATCTGGTCGTCATCGTCCAGGTCCACCGCGACCTTGCCGCCGCTGACAAGCTTGCCAAACAGCAGCTCGTCGGCCAGCGCCTTGCGGATCATGTCCTGGATCAGACGCTGCATCGGACGGGCACCCATCAGTGGATCGAAGCCCTTCTTCGCCAGATACTTGCGCAGCTTCTCCGAGAAGCTGGCATCCACCTTCTTCTCGTGCAGTTGCTCTTCCAGCTGCATCAGGAACTTGTCCACCACGCGCAGAATGATTTCCTCATCCAGCGAGCGGAAGCTGATCATTGCATCGAGCCGGTTACGGAACTCGGGCGTGAACATCCGCTTGATATCGGCCATTTCGTCGCCCTGCTCGCGGGCGGTGGTGAAGCCGATCGTGGCACGGTTCATCGTCTCGGCGCCCGCATTGGTGGTCATGATGATGATCACGTTGCGGAAGTCGGCACGGCGACCGTTGTTGTCGGTGAGCGAACCGTGGTCCATGACCTGCAGCAGGATGTTGAAGATATCCGGATGTGCCTTTTCGATCTCGTCGAGCAGGAGCACGCAGTGCGGCTTCTTCGTGACGGCCTCGGTCAGCAGGCCGCCCTGGTCGAAACCGACATAGCCCGGGGGCGCGCCGATCAGGCGGCTCACCGCGTGGCGCTCCATGTATTCGGACATGTCGAAGCGCAGCAACTCAATGCCCATGATGAACGCGAGCTGCTTGGCCACTTCGGTCTTGCCGACGCCGGTCGGGCCCGAGAACAGGAACGAGCCGATCGGCTTGTCGGTCTTGCCCAGGCCAGCACGCGACATCTTGATCGCCGAAGCCAGCGCCTCGATGGCCGGGTCCTGACCGAACACCACCGACTTCAGGTCGCGTTCCAGCGTCTGCAACTTGCTGCGGTCGTCCTGGTTCACGCTTTGCGGCGGGATACGCGCGATGCGCGACACGATGTCCTCGATCTCGGCCTTGCCGATCGTCTTCTTCTGCTTCGACTTCGGCAGGATGCGCTGTGCCGCACCCGCTTCATCGATCACATCGATCGCCTTGTCCGGCAGATGACGGTCCGTGATGAAGCGTGCCGACAGTTCGGCCGCCGCGGTCAGCGCCGAGGCCGCGTATTTGACGCCGTGATGCTCCTCGAAGCGCGACTTCAGGCCACGCAGAATCTGCACGGTCTGGTCTACCGAAGGCTCGACCACGTCGATCTTCTGGAATCGACGCGATAACGCCGCATCCTTCTCGAAGATGCCACGGTACTCGGTGAACGTGGTCGCGCCGATGCACTTGAGCTGCCCCGACGACAGCGCCGGTTTCAGCAGGTTGCTGGCGTCCAGCGTGCCGCCCGATGCGGCGCCCGCGCCGATCAGCGTGTGGATCTCGTCGATGAACAGGATCGCGTTCGGATTGTCCTTGAGCGACTTCAGCACACCCTTGAGGCGCTGCTCGAAGTCGCCACGGTACTTGGTGCCGGCCAGCAGCGCGCCCATGTCGAGCGAGTACACCACGGCCTTTTCCAGGATATCCGGCACCTCGCCCTTGGTGATGCGCCAGGCCAGACCTTCGGCGATCGCCGTCTTGCCCACGCCGGCCTCGCCGGTCAGCAGCGGGTTGTTCTTGCGGCGGCGGCACAGCACCTGGACAACGCGCTCGACTTCGCTTTCGCGGCCGATCAGCGGATCGATCTTGCCGGCCTTGGCCAGCGTGTTCAGGTTCTGGGTGTATTGCTCGAGCGGGCTTTCCTTGCCGTCACCGCCCTCGCCTTCGGCGTTGCCGTCGCCATGCTTGGCGGGCTCGGCCTGATCCTTGCGGATGCCGTGGCTGATGAAATTCACCACGTCCAGGCGCGTGACGCCCTGCTGCTGCAGGTAGTAGACCGCGTGGGAATCCTTCTCGCCGAAGATCGCCACCAGCACGTTTGCGCCAGTCACCTCCTTCTTGCCGTTGGAGGTCGACTGCACATGCATGATGGCGCGCTGGATCACTCGCTGGAAACCGAGTGTCGGCTGTGTGTCCACTTCATCGGTGCCGGGCACGACCGGCGTGTTGTCGGCGATGAAGTTCTTCAGACTAGTGCGCAAGTCCTCGATGTTGGCTGCGCACGCGCGCAGCACCTCGGCCGCCGTGGGGTTGTCGAGCAACGCCAGCAGCAGGTGTTCCACGGTGATGAACTCGTGGCGCGCCTGGCGAGCCTCGACGAAGGCCATGTGCAGGCTCACTTCCAATTCTTGCGCAATCATGCTTCCTCCATCACGCACTGCAGCGGGTGCCCCGCCTGCCGCGCATGGGTTGATACAAGCTCGACTTTGGTCGCCGCGATATCACGCGTATAGATACCACAAACGCCCTTACCTTCCCGGTGGACGGTCAGCATGATCTGCGTCGCCGTTTCCCGGTCCCTGCTGAAATACTGCTGCAGGATCATCACGACGAACTCCATCGGAGTGTAGTCGTCGTTGAGCAGGACCACCTTGTACATCGCCGGCGGCTTGAGCTGCTGCTCCTTCCGTTCGATGACAGTGCCTGTTTCGCGTTGGGGGGTGTTCGCCAGCCGTGTCGCCATGGCTTTTATTCTAACCCTTGTTCACAAGTCTGCAATTTGGGGAACTGGGCTGTTATTCAAGCCCCGCACCCGGTAAATTCTCTGCGTGGCCCGCCACACAAAGGACGTTCGGCGCACGTTGGCGGAGCACGCCGCACACGAGCGGGACGGCTCCCTGGCACCAGTCCGGGGCATTCGGGAAAATCCGTACGCCCCGGCGCCAAAGGTACCACTGGTGGCCGTTTCAATCCCGCCACACCCCGCGCCGAGTGGGGATTCTGCCAGCTTGACAGTATGTAGGTTTGCCGAAAGAATCGTTCGCGCATTCGGGCATGGTCACGCGAGCCAAGCAACAAGGTCAGTCCGGATGATTCCGTGAGCAGGGGAGGCCCACGACCGGCGTCGGTCATGCGCCCGCATGCCAGCATTTGACTGGTAACCGGGCGCCGACCACGCGAATCTCATCGATACGGCGCCTTCTGGCTGCCGGTGCCGCAGGGCGCCGACGCTGGAAGCCCGTCGAAGTGTTTTTCAGCTGGCCATCGGTTTCCCCGCTTGAAATCTGCTTTTTCGTTGGGGGAGTTTATGGCAAGCGGTATCGTCAAATGGTTCAATGACGCCAAGGGTTTCGGCTTTATCAAGCCGGACGACGGCGAGGAAGAACTGTTTGCGCACTTTTCGGCAATTCAGATGTCGGGTTTCAAGACGCTGAAGGAAGGCCAGCGTGTGGTGTTCGAAATCGTGCAAGGCCCGAAGGGCAAGCAAGCTACGAACATCCAGGACGCGAACCAGTAAGAGTGCGCCGCGACCGAACCGGCCGCAGAGCCGCGTCAGTCCGTCAGGATGCTGGGGGGATGTACCCCCGCGGAACGGGATCCAGTGCCACGGTACGGCAATGCCGGCCAGCGGCACGCTGCTTTTGGCGGTACGCCACGCATCCGATGGAGCGCCCGGCCTCGTGCCGGGCGTTCTGCTTTCCGCCCCTCGCCTCACTCCCACCGTCCGTCGATATTCAGACCGCTCACCCGCTGGGCGTCTTCGCGGCTGACTATCCGCAACGCAAGGACCGAAGACCTTGCCCTAATCGAATTTCGCTATCAGGCCAGCGCCGCGACGATCGGGTGATCTCCGTCAGCCAATAGACGTGAAAAAGCCCCGCATCTGCGGGGCTTTCTGTCTCCGGCGGAGTGGCCGTCGCGCTTACATATTGTCGATCATCACCTGACCAAACCCCGAGCACGACACCTGCGTCGCACCTTCTAGCAGCCGGGCGAAGTCGTACGTGACCTTCTTCGACTGGATCGACTTCTCCATCGAGCGGATGATCAGGTCGGCCGCTTCGGTCCAGCCCATGTGGCGCAGCATCATTTCCGCGGAGAGGATTTCCGAACCTGGATTCACGTAGTCCTTGCCTGCATACTTCGGCGCGGTGCCGTGCGTGGCTTCGAACATGGCGACCGAATCGGACATGTTCGCGCCCGGTGCGATGCCGATGCCACCCACCTGGGCGGCCAGGGCGTCGGAGATGTAGTCACCGTTCAGGTTCAGCGTGGCGATCACCGAATATTCAGCTGGACGCAGCAGAATCTGCTGCAGGAATGCGTCGGCGATAGCGTCCTTGACGACGATATCGCGGCCAGTCTTCGGATTCTTGAACTTGCACCACGGGCCGCCATCGACCAGTTCCGCGCCAAATTCCTGCTGCGCGAGTTCATAGCCCCAGTCGCGGAAGCCGCCTTCGGTGAACTTCATGATGTTGCCCTTGTGCACGAGCGTCACCGACGGCTTGTCGTTGTCGATCGCGTACTGGAGCGCCTTGCGCACCAGGCGCTGCGTGCCTTCCTTCGAGACGGGCTTGATGCCGATGCCGGACGTTTCCGGGAAGCGGATCTTCTTCACGCCCATTTCGTTCTGCAGGAAGGCGATCAGCTTCTTCGCGCCTTCGCTTTCGGCTTCCCACTCGATGCCGGCATAGATGTCTTCCGAGTTCTCGCGGAAGATCACCATGTCGGTCTTCTCGGGCTCGCGCACCGGGGACGGCACGCCTTTGAAATAACGCACCGGGCGCAAGCAGACATAGAGATCGAGCTGCTGACGCAGTGCCACGTTCAGCGAGCGGATGCCACCACCGACCGGCGTGGTCAGCGGGCCCTTGATCGACACCACGTATTCCTTGACCACTTCCATGGTCTCTTCCGGCAGCCACACATCCGGGCCATAGACCTTGGTCGACTTCTCGCCCGCGTAGATCTCCATCCACGAGATCTTGCGCTTGCCGCCATACGCCTTGGCCACGGCGGCATCCACCACTTTCAGCATCACCGGGGTGATATCGACACCCGTGCCGTCACCTTCGATGTAGGGAATGATCGGATTATCCGGCACGTTCAGCGAAAGATCGGCGTTGACCTTGATCTTCTCGCCTGCCGGCACCTTGATGTGCTGATACATATTTGTCTCCAACTGCGGATGGGGGTAAGGACAGCACCAGGCCGCAGAGCCCGGCAATGCGATTGTGTCGTGCAAGGCATTGTAACGGGCGAATCGGGTTCGCCACGTGACCGGCCGCGATCACATCTCGCTCGGCATTTCATGTCAGTCTTATATAAGACCCAAGAGCATCCGCATATTATGCATAAACGCCGTGGGCACGCCAAATGATTCGGCGGCTCGTGCATACTTCGCGCCCATGACCCTGATCGCGCTAAACAAACCCTACCAGACCATGAGCCAGTTCTCAGCGCACCCCTCGCGCGCGACGCTGGCTGACTGTGTCGATGTGCCTGGTGTCTATCCTGCCGGCCGGCTCGATGCCGACAGCGAAGGCCTGCTGCTGCTCACCGACGATGGCGCGCTGCAGGCACGCATCGCCGATCCGCGACACAAGCTCGTCAAGACGTACCTCGCTCAGGTGGAAGGTGTTCCAGACGAGGCTGCGCTTGCCACCCTTCGCACCGGCGTGGACCTGGGAGATTTCAAGACGCTGCCAGCAAAGGCGCGCGTCGTCGATGAGCCGGCATGGTTGTGGGAGCGCCATCCTCCGATCCGCTATCGCGCAGCCATTCCCACTACGTGGATCGAGTTGTCGATTCGCGAAGGCAAGAACCGACAGGTGCGCCGCATGACTGCCGCGGTGGGGCTCCCCACGCTTCGACTCGTCCGCATATCTATTGGCAATCTGAAACTGCCGGAGCTGGGACTGATGCCCGGCCAATGGTGCGAAACAGATGTCTCGAGACTAGGACTTTCAAGCGGCAATCCGCATGTTTCGACTGCAAGACCTGAGCGCGCGCCCACATCGGGACCGGCAAGACGCAGTTACAAATTCAAGTAAATATGGCGTCAACGGCCAGCCTTGCCGCTTCGTTTTTTCGAGTGACACGTTCTACTACGCGTCGCACTCACCAAATGCTGGACACAAATTCTCGAGGTACTCGCAAATGAAAAAACTGATCGCTGCCCTGGTTGTTGGTCTGTTCGCTACCGGCGCTTTCGCCCAGGCTTCGGCTCCCGCCGCTGCTGATGCTGCTGCACCGGCCGCCAAGGAAGCCAAGCCCGCGAAGTCCACCAGCAAGAAGCATCACAGCAGCAAGAAGCATAGCTCGAAGAAGACTGAAGCTTCGGCTCCGGCTGCTCAGTAAGGCGGTTCGCGCGCGACTCGCCGGCATCGGTCCGGCGCTCATGCGAAGGGCAGGCACGTTTCGACGGCCTGCCTTTTTTATTGCGCGAACGACTGACGCACGCGCGCTGCGCTATGCTCTCGGCTGCAGTCGACCCTCTCACTTCCGATAACGCCATGCATCGCATGATCAAGACTCTGCTGGCCGCAGGCACCACGGTGCTGGCCACGCTCGCCCACGCACAAAGCGCGCTGCCCGTGATTCCGCTGACCGCTGGCATGTATGCCATCCAGGCGGAGGTGGCAGCCTCGCCCGAGGCGCGCGAACGCGGCCTGATGTTCCGCAAGAACATGCCAGCCAACGCCGGCATGTTGTTCGTGTTCGAGGATAAGGCCGGCCACTGTTTCTGGATGAAGAACACCGACCTGCCGCTGTCGATCGCCTTCCTGGCCGATGACGGCAGCATCGTGAACATCGAGGAAATGAAGCCGCAGACCGAGGACAATCACTGCCCGCGCGCGGCCGTGCGCTACGCGCTGGAAATGAACAAGGGATGGTTTGCCCAGAAGGGCCTCAAGCCGGGCGCGAAGATCGGCGGACTACCTCAGCCGAAGTAGCCTCAATAGCGCTGTAAGGCAGCCCGCGAGTTGGGTGGTTGCGGGCTGCGACGCGCTTAGTCGCGGAAGTTGTTGAAGTCGAGGGGCGCCTCGTTGGCGTCCTTGCGCAGCATGGCGATCACCGCCTGCAGATCGTCGCGCTTGGTGCCCGATACGCGCACCGCATCGCCCTGGATGCTGCCCTGGACCTTGATCTTGCTGTCCTTGATCATGCGCACGATCTTCTTGGCCAGATCACCGGTCACGCCCTTCTTGATCGTGATGACCTGCTTGACCTTGTCGCCGCTGATCTTCTCGACCTTGCCGTAGTCCAGGAAGCGCACGTCCACGTTGCGCTTGGCCATCTTGTTGATCAGGACGTCCTTGACCTGATCCAGCTTGAAATCGTCATCGGCAAAGGCGGTCAGCTCACCCTCCTTCTGCTCGACCCGGGCATCGGAACCCTTGAAGTCGAAACGCGTGGAGATTTCCTTGTTGGCCTGCTCCACGGCGTTCTTCACTTCGACCATATTGGCTTCACACACTACGTCAAACGACGGCATTTCAATTCTCCTGGTATTGCATGGCCGCTGGCACTTAGCGGCGGCCGGTCCGTAACGGTTACGTATAATCGGGCCTGCCTCTCAGTCCGGGGAGGCCATTTCGCCGCTTCGGCGCCCGCTTTTCCCGTCCTTGCATGGCAGATTTCCTCGAATTCTATCCCCTGCGCACCCACAATACATTCGGGTTCGATGCGCGCGCGCGCCTAGCCGTCCATATTCGCAACGAATCGGACCTGGTTTCGGCCCTGTCCGACCATCGGATCGACAATCTGCCCATCGTCGTGCTCGGTGGCGGCAGCAATGTGGTACTGACCGGCGATCTCGATGCATGTGTGCTGCTGATGGAGATCCCCGGGTACGACGTGGCGGAGGATGATGCCAGCTGGCTCGTCACGGCCGGCGCCGGGGAAACCTGGCACGGGCTGGTAAACCGCACGATCGACGAAGGGATGCCTGGCCTGGAAAACCTGGCGCTGATCCCGGGCACGGCCGGCGCCGCCCCGATCCAGAACATTGGCGCATACGGCGTGGAGTTGCGCGAACGTTTCGCCCGGCTACGTGCCTATGACCGGCAATCCGGCGACTTCGTCACGATCGACCTGGACACATGCGCGTTCGGCTACCGGGACAGCCTGTTCAAGCGCGAAGGCCGCGACCGCTACATCATCACGGCGGTCACACTGCGGCTGCCCAAGGCCTGGCAACCGGTACTGAACTACGGCGAGCTGACGCGTGAACTGGAAGGTGTGAGCACGCCCGATGCAGCGCAAGTCCGCGACGCGATCGTTGCGATCCGCTCGCGCAAGCTGCCGGATCCGGCAAAGATCGGCAACGCCGGGAGCTTCTTCAAGAATCCGGTCGTCGACGCCTCGCTGCGCAATGCCCTGCTGGCCGACCACCCTGCCCTCGTCAGCTATCCGCAACCCGATGGCAGCTACAAGCTGGCCGCAGGCTGGTTGATCGACCAGTGTGGATTCAAGGGTGTCGACGACGGCCCGGTGGGCGTCTACGGCAAGCAAGCACTGGTGCTGGTGCACCACGGCGGTGGAACTGGGGCGGCGCTGCTAGCGCTGGCTAACCGCATCGCAGACGCGGTGCAGGCGCACTTCGGGGTCCGGATCGAGCCGGAACCGGTGATTCTGTAGAGGGTGTCTTGCTCCCCTCTCCCACGTTGTGGAAGAGGGGTAAATTCTCGGTACGGCTTAACCGAAGTGGCAGACGTAATCCAGGGTCTCGGTCACTTCGATATCGAAGCTGCTGTTGCCCGGCACGTCAAACTGCTGACCAGCGCCATAGGTCTTCCACTCGTCCGAACCCGCCAGACGCACGCGGCAGACGCCGGCATTGATTTCCATGATTTCTGGCGCACCGGTGTTGAACGTCAGCGCGGCCGGGAAAATGACGCCGAGCGTCTTGCGGGTGCCGTCGGCAAAGGTCACCGTATGGCTAACGCACTTGCCATCGAAATACAGGTTGGCCTTCTTGACCACGGATACGTTGTCGAACTGGCTCATCTCAATCTCCTCGAGTCTTCGGGTTTCATTATTAAATCGGTGGGCGTAAAAAAGGGAGCCTGGACGGCCCCCTTTGATCAGCTCCGGCAGGCGCTTAGTAGCGGCCGCAGAGCAGGTATTCCATCAGCGCCTTCTGCACGTGCAGACGGTTCTCGGCTTCTTCCCACACCACGCTACGCGGGCCGTCGATCACCGCCGCTTCCACTTCCTCGCCACGGTGCGCGGGCAGGCAGTGCATGAACAGGGCGTCGTCCGCGGCGCGATCCATCATCGCGGTCGTCACCATCCAATCCTTGAATGCACGCTTGCGCGCATCGTTCTCGGCCTCGAAGCCCATGCTGGTCCACACATCGGTGGTGACCAGATGCGCGCCCTGGCAGGCGTCGAGCGGATTATCGAACACCTTCACGCGCGATGCGGCCCAGTCCGGCACCATCGCCGGATCGAGCTGATAGCCCGGAGGCGCCGAGAAATGGAACGTGAAATCAAGGCGCTCGGCGGCCTGGATCCAGGTGTAGGCCATGTTGTTGGCATCGCCGATCCACGCCACGGTCTTGCCGGCGATGGTGCCGCGCTGTTCGATGTACGTGAACACGTCGGCCAGTACCTGGCACGGGTGGTATTCGTTGGTGAGCCCGTTGATCACCGGCACGCGCGAGTGCTTGGCGAAGCGGTCGATGATTTCCTGTCCGAACGTGCGGATCATGATGATGTCGACCATGCGCGAGATCACCTGGGCGGCATCCTCGATCGGCTCGCCACGGCCCAGTTGCGAATCGCGGGTGTTCAGGAACACCGCGTGACCGCCGAGCTGGTGGATGCCGGCTTCGAACGACAGGCGCGTGCGCGTGGAATTCTTCTCGAAGATCATGGCCAGCGTGCGGTCATGCAACGGGTGCCACGTTTCGTAGTTCTTGAACTTCGCCTTGAGGATCCGCGCGCGGTCCAGCAGGTACTCGTACTCGTCGGCACTGAGATCGCTGAACTGGAGGTAATGCTTGATCGGGGTTGGGCTCATAAAACAAATAAGGCGGCTCGGTTTGGACACGTGGCCCGGACGCCAGACTGGGCGATCCTTCAGGGCCAGAGCGTGTCGCGGAGCCGCCTTTCGCGTCGCTTACGCAATGTAATTGCAAGAATCATAAGGGATTATTCCTGCTTTGGCGAGCCCGGAGCGCCCGCCGGCGGCACGCGCCCGGGCCGCCATTGACAGGTTTCCGACAGGATTTCCCGCTATGCGCAACTCTTATATAAGATATAATACTCGCTGATTCACGCGGGGCCCGGCATACCCATGCCACCGCCCGC
Source organism: Cupriavidus metallidurans CH34 (assembly GCF_000196015.1). Classification (NCBI taxonomy): domain Bacteria; kingdom Pseudomonadati; phylum Pseudomonadota; class Betaproteobacteria; order Burkholderiales; family Burkholderiaceae; genus Cupriavidus; species Cupriavidus metallidurans. The sequence goes on from NC_007973.1 coordinate 3,157,305, forward strand.
CGCCGGCATCAAAAGTGCCCCCGCCGACACCACCGCCCTGCTGCTCCAGCCCGGAGAGCGAGAACCTTCGCGCTCCGGATGCGTCAAACGGGCGCCCGTTGAAGCGGGTTTACCGTCGAGTCACCAAGCAGATCCCCGCAGTCCCATGACGACCCCCCAAGTTCGCGAATATTTCATCCAAGGTGTGACCAAGGAAGGCAAGACCTTCCGCCCGAGCGACTGGGCTGAGCGACTGTGCGGGGTGATGGCGCAATTTCGCCCCGAGGGCGACACCGGCGACCCTCGCCTGACCTACTCACCGTATGTGCGACCGATGATCGTGGCCGGGGTCAAGAACGTGGTGGTGGACACCCGGCTGCGGGATATCGAGCCCAAGGCGCTCGACTTCGTCCTGAACTTCGCGCGCGACAACAACCTCCAGGTCGTCGAAGCCTGCTCGGTCGGCGACTAAGCGACGGGGTCACGGGTCGCGACAAGCGCGGCCCGGACAGTGCCATCAGGCAAACCTAATAGGAAGCAAGAGGAAGGAAGGCGGATCCGAAGCCGGGATCAGAAGCCGAAAACAAAAAAAGCTCGTCGCAATGACGAGCTTTTTTTGTACCACAGGGTCACCGGAGTGACCCAGGCAGCTATCAGGCAGCCATGGCCTTGATGGCGGCCGACAGGCGCGACTTGTGACGTGCAGCCTTGTTCTTGTGCACGATCTTCTTGTCGGCGATGCTGTCGATCACGACTTGCGACTGCTTGTAGATCTCAGCAGCAGCGGCCTTGTCACCAGCGTCGATAGCCTTGCGAACAGCCTTGACGGCGGTACGCAGGCGCGAGCGCAGGCTGGAGTTGTGGGCGTTCGCGGCGACGGCTTGGCGCGCGCGCTTGCGAGCTTGTGCGGAATTTGCCATGTATCTCTTCCTGAATTCAGAATGCGCGCCCGGGGCGACGCAACAAAATGGGACGCAACAATTAAGTCACATCTGCGACCCGGGATGTTCGGACAAACGAATCCGGAACGCGACTGTCCTTGCGAATCGGCGATTATACACACATCGCAACGGGACAGGCAAGAACAACCAGTACCTGTCGCGCCACGCCCGCCCCTACCCTGCCGTACGGGGCCAAGTCACGGTCGATCCGCAAGGCTGCATCCGTATAATACCCGCCACATGAGCAGTCGCAGCCGCGCAGGAAGCGTGGTGTCGCGGCAACTTTACGGCCGGCCGAGCGTCTCAAACCCGTTTGCCGCCCCGGCGCAGACCGCACGCCGGCCTCACGCTTCCCCGAATTCTCATCTTGAACCTGCTCAAAGCGCTTGCCACCATCAGCAGCCTGACGATGCTCTCCCGCATCACCGGTCTGGTGCGCGAAATCCTGATCGCCCGTGCCTTTGGCGCCTCGGACATGACCGACGCCTTCAATGTGGCGTTCCGCATTCCCAACCTGCTGCGCCGCATTTTTGCCGAAGGCGCGTTCTCGCAGGCCTTCGTGCCGATCCTGAACGAGTACCACGGCAAGCGCGGCCATGACGAGACCATGAGCCTGGTCGATGCCGTGGCCACGGTGATGACCTGGGTGCTGGCCGCAGTATCGCTGCTCGGGGTGATCGGCGCGCCGATCGTCATGACCGTGGTCGCCACCGGCTTCCGTGGTGACTCCGAAACCTACAACGCCGCCGTCTTCATGACGCGCGTGATGTTCCCGTACATTGGCCTGATCTCGATGGTGGCCCTGGCCTCGGGCATCCTGAACACCTGGCGCAACTTCGCCGTGCCGGCGTTCACGCCCGTCCTGCTGAACCTCTGCCTGATCGTGGCCGCCCTGTTCGTGGGCCCGCACATGAGCCAGCCGATCTACGCGCAGGCATGGGGCGTTCTGGTCGGCGGCGTGCTGCAACTGGTGATTCAGGTACCCGCGATGCGCAAGCTCGGCGTGATGCCGCGTGTGTCGCTCAACCTGCGCGCCGCCTGGGCAAACCCTGGCGTGCGCCGCGTGATCACGCAAATGCTGCCGGCGCTGCTGGCCGTATCGGTGGCGCAGATCAGCCTGATCATCAATACCAATATCGCGTCGCGACTCGGAGCCGGCGCGGTGTCGTACATCACCTATGCCGATCGGCTGATGGAATTCCCCACCGCGCTGCTGGGCGTCGCGCTCGGCACGATCCTGCTGCCGAGCCTGTCTCGGGCGAGCGCCGAGGACAATCGCGAGGAATACTCTGGCCTGCTCGACTGGGGCCTGCGCCTGACGTTCCTGCTGGCGCTGCCGTGCGCGGCCGGACTGATGCTGTTCGGCACGCCGATCACGTCCGTGCTGTTCCACTATGGCCGGTTCGACGCCCATGCGGTCGAGATGACGCAGCAGGCATTGACCACCTACGGCGTCGGGCTGCTTGCGCTGATTCTGATCAAGATCCTGACACCGGGCTTCTACGCCCGCCAGGACATCCGGACGCCGGTCAAGATCGCCATTCTCGTGCTGATCATCACGCAGGCATCCAACTATGTGTTCGTGCCGATGCTCCAGCACGCGGGCCTGCCGCTGTCGATCAGCTTTGGCGCCACGGTGAACGCCCTGCTGCTGTTCTATGGCCTGCGCCGCCGCGGCTACTACCACCCGGCGCCGGGCTGGGGCCTGTTCCTGCTGCGACTGGTGGCCGCGATGCTGATCCTGTCGGGCATGCTGCTCTGGTTCGCACGCAACTTCGACTGGATCGCGCTGGGCGCCACCCCGGGGTTGCGCATCGCGCTGATGGGCGCCTGCCTGGTACTTGCGGCGACGGTCTACTTCGGTACACTGTGGCTCATGGGCCTGCGCTACTCCTCCTTCCGGCGCCGCGCGGGCTAGTCAGGAACCCGCCATGACCTCCACGAAAGTCCTGGACTACTTCGCCAGCCTCGTGGCCGACGACGACGCGATCCCGCTCACCGAGACCGCGCTGGCGATCGCCCAGGACGCCTATCCTGACCTGGACCTGCAAGCCGAACTGGCAGCCCTGGATGTTCTGGCCCTGCGCCTGAAGCGCCGGATCGCGGAGGGAACAGCGGCCATCCAGCGCCTGCGCCTGCTCAATCATTTCTTCTATCGCGATCTCGGCTTCGGCCCCAACGCGAACGACTACTACGATCCGGACAACTCATATCTGAACATGGTGCTCAAGCAGCGCCGGGGTATTCCGATCTCGCTGGCCATCCTCTACATGGAACTCGGCCAACAGATCGGCCTGCCGCTCAAGGGTGTTGCCTTCCCCAGCCACTTTCTGGTTCGCATGACGATTCCGGCGGGCGAGGTTGTGCTCGACCCGCTGACTGGCGAGACGCTTTCGAAGGAACAGTTGCAGGAAATGCTCGACCCCTACCTCGAGCGCGAGGGGATCACTAATTCGAGCGAAGTGCCGCTCGGCCTGTTTCTGCAAACGGCCAGCCATCGCGAGATCATCGCGCGGATGCTACGCAACTTGAAGGCGATCTATTTGCAGGAGTCACGCTGGCAGCGGCTGCTGGCGGTGCAGAACCGCCTGGTGATCCTGCTGCCGGACTCGATCGAGGAAGTACGCGACCGGGGGCTGGCGTATGCCAACCTGGAATGCTTCCGCCCGGCACTGGAGGATCTGGAAGCCTATGTCCAGGCCCGCCCGGATGCGGCCGACTCCACGCAGATTCGCGATCGGATGCCAGCCTTGCGGATGATGAGCCGCAGCCTCAACTAACGGCTGCTGGCCCATCCGGCCCTGCTGCGCTCAGGAAGCGCGCGTATCGCGCGCCTTGCCGCGCACCAACTTCCACAACCCGCCGAGCACCAGTGGCACCACGGCCGCGCCGATACCAGCCAGCACGATCAGGTTCAGGTATTGCTTGATGAACGGCAGGTTGCCGAAGAAGTAGCCGGCGAATACCAGGCCGAACACCCAGATCACCGCGCCGATCACATTGAACAGCTGGAATCGCGCGAACGTCATCTGCGACACGCCGGCCACGAACGGCGCGAACGTGCGCACGATCGGGATGAAACGTGCCATCACCAGCGTCTTGCCGCCATGCTTCTCGTAGAACATGTGCGTCTTGAGCAGCGCCTTCTGGTCCAGGAATCGCCACTGGTGATCGAATACCTTCGGCCCGATCCAGCTACCGACCATGTAGTTGACCGTATTGCCGGTCACCGCCGCCAACAGCAGCAGCCCCGCCAGCACCCATTCGTTCATCGCGCCCGTCGCGCACATCGCGCCGGCAATGAACAGCAGCGAGTCACCCGGCAGGAAGGGCAGCACCACCAGCCCCGTCTCGGCAAAGACGATCGCAAACAGGATGCCGTAGACCCAGACGCCATAGTCCTGGACGAACTGTCCGAGGAATTTGTCGACATGGAGAACCATGTCGAGCAGTTGCAATGCGGTATCCAAATTTGTCCCCATTCAATGAAGGTCCACATCATACAAGAGCGCCCGGTTTGATCCGTCACCTGGCGCCCGGAAAAGTGCCCGGACTGTGCCGAATTCGTGTCCTCGCGCACGTATAATCGCCCACATGCCTGCCGAAGCCGACCGTACCCATCCTCGCACCGCCCAACCCAACCGCCCCATTCGCCCGCTGCCGGACCAGCTGATCAGCCAGATCGCCGCCGGTGAAGTGGTGGAACGGCCCGCGTCGGTCGTCAAGGAACTGCTCGAGAACGCACTCGACGCCGGCGCCACGCAACTGGGTATCCGGCTCGAGGAAGGCGGCGTGAGACGCATCGTCATCACCGACAACGGCTGCGGCATCCCCGCCGACGAACTACCCGTCGCGCTGATGCGCCACGCCACCAGCAAGATCGCCTCGCTGGACGAACTCGAATCGGTCCTGACACTGGGCTTCCGCGGCGAGGCGCTGGCCTCGATTGCCTCGGTCTCCCATCTCGTGCTGACCAGCCGCACGGCCACCGCCACGCACGCCACCCAGATCAGCGCGGACACCGGCCATCTGCAACCCGCTTCAGGCGGAGTTGGCACGATGATCGACGTGCAGCACCTGTACTTCAACACGCCAGCCCGTAGAAAGTTCCTGAAATCGGAACAAACCGAGCTGGGGCATTGCCTGGAGATGATCCGCCGCGCCGCGCTGGCACGGCCCGACGTCACGATTTCGGTGCATCACAACGGCAAGCCGCTGGAGCACTGGAATGCCGGCGACGTGGCCACGCGCACGGCGCAGGTGCTCGGCAGCGACTTCGCACGCGCCCGCCTGCCGCTCGACGAACAGGCCGACGCGCTGCACCTCTATGGCTTTGCCGGGCTACCCACTGCATCGCGAGGCCGGCCTGACCAGCAGTATTTCTTCGTCAATGGCCGTTTCGTGCGCGACAAGCTGCTCAACCATGCCGTGCGCAGCGCCTATCAGGACGTGCTGCATGGGGACCGATTCCCATCGTATGTGATCTGCCTGGACCTGCCGCCCGAACTGGTCGACGTGAACGTTCACCCGTCCAAGATCGAGGTTCGCTTCCGCGAATCGCGTGCGGTGCACCAGTTCGTCTATCACGCAGTGCAGCGATGCCTTGCACGCCAGGCCGGCGAGCAAGGCGACAGCCTGCATTCGGAGATCGCCGATGAGGCAGGACGGCCTTCGATGCCTGCGGCCCGCCCAGTCGGCGCGCCGGGTGCGCCGGGAGCCGCGCCGCAGTGGGTCAATTATTCGGCAGGCCGCCAGACCGAGCTTGGTATCGCACAGCCGCGCCAAGCCTATCTGGGCATGGTCCGCGACGCCGCCGGGCAAGGTAGCGCGCGGCCCTGGCAACCGTCGCCGCAGCCGCCCGCATGGCTGGCCGACGCACAGGCGGCACGCGCAGACGAACCGCCGGGCCTGCTCGACCGATTACCGCAGCAACCGCTGCAGCCTTCCACCCTGCCCGCGGCAGGCGAAGGCGACGATGATCATCCGCTCGGTTACGCAGTGGCGCAGTTGCACGGCATCTATGTGCTAGCGCAGAACGCCCGGGGGCTGGTGCTGGTCGATATGCACGCGGCGCACGAGCGCATCCTGTACGAACAGATCAAGACCGCCCTTGAGGCGCGCGAACTGGCGGTGCAGCCGCTACTGATTCCGGTCACGCTGCCGGCCAGTCCGGTGGAAATCGGCGCGGCCGAAGAACACCAGGAAACGCTGCAACTGCTCGGCTTCGACATCAAGCCCGTATCCCCCACGACGCTCGCCGTGCGCGCGATTCCCGCGCTGCTCAAGCAGGCCGATACCGAAGCCTTGGCACGCGACGTGCTGCGCGACCTGCAGGCCTACGGAGGCTCGCGCGTGCTGGCCGAGCGCCAGAATGAATTGCTGGCCACGTTGGCTTGCCACAGCGCCGTGCGCGCCAATCGCAAGCTGACCGTAGAAGAGATGAACGCCTTGCTGCGCCAGATGGAGCAGACCGAGCGCGCCGACCAGTGCAACCACGGCCGCCCGACATGGGTGCAGTTGACGGTTGCGGAACTCGACCGCCTGTTCCTGCGCGGCCAGTAATCTCCCCAGCTTCAAGATGTCCGTACAGTCCCACCCGCCCGTCGTCTGCCTGCTCGGCCCCACCGCATCGGGCAAGACGGCGGCCGCGCTCGAACTGGCCGCACGCACGCCGGTCGAGATCATCAGCCTCGATTCAGCGCTGGTCTATCGCGAGATGGACATCGGCACGGCCAAGCCCACGCACGAGGAACTGGCCAGCGTGCCGCATCACCTGATCGACATCATCGATCCGCTCGAAAGCTATTCGGCGGCGCAGTTCATGACCGACGCCGAGCGGCTGATCGGCGAGATCCGCGCACGCGGCCGCACGCCGCTGATCGTCGGCGGCACGATGCTCTATTACAAGGCGCTAACGCAAGGGCTCAACGACCTGCCTCAGGCCGATGCCACGGTGCGCGCGGAACTCGACGCGCTGGCGGCGGAGCGAGGCTGGCCGGCGCTTCATGCGATGCTGGCCGAGGTCGACCCCATCACGGCGGCGCGGCTCGCGCCCAACGATGCCCAGCGCATCCAGCGCGCGCTGGAGATTCATCGCCTCAGCGGTCAGCCGATGTCCGCGCTGCTGGCACGGCAGGCCGACGCCCGCACGTTCACCGGCGCGGCCGACGCACGCTACCGCGTGATCGCCCTGGAGCCGTCGGACCGCGCCGTGCTGCACGCGCGCATTGCCGACCGCTACGACGCGATGCTCAAGGGCGGGTTGATCGAGGAAGTGGAGCGGCTGCGCGCGCGCGGCGACCTGCACCTGGGTCTGCCGTCAATCCGCTGCGTGGGCTATCGCCAGGTGTGGGAATACCTCGATGGCGACTGCGACTTCGCCACGATGCGTGAGCGCGGCATCGCCGCCACGCGCCAGCTGTGCAAGCGACAGCTGACCTGGTTGCGCAGCACCCCGGAGCGCATTGGCATCGACTGCCTGGCGCCGGACTACGTTGCAAGGGTTGCCGACGCGGCGGGGTGGTGACGGCGTGCGGAGTGGACGATAATCGTCGCTCAAACCTTTTTGGCCTGCTTGCCGCCCGCCCCAGATGACCACGTTCACCATCCGCCCCGCCGCCCCCGCCGATAGCGAGACCCTGTACAACCTGATTTCGGCGCTGGCCGAATACGAGAAGCTCACGCATCTGGTGGAAGCCACGCCGCAGAAGCTCTGCGATGCGCTGTTCGGCGCGCATCCGGGCGCCGAGGTTGTGATTCTCGAAGTGGATACGGAAAGCGGCAAGCTGCCGGTCGGCTTCGCGCTTTTCTTCCACAACTTCTCGACATTCCTGGCCAAGCCGGGGCTCTACCTGGAAGACCTGTTCGTCGACCCGGCATGGCGCGGGCACGGGCTGGGCAAGGCCCTGCTCAAGCACTTGGCGGCGCTGGCCGTGGAGCGCGGCTGCGGCCGCTTCGAATGGTCGGTGCTCGACTGGAACCAGCCGTCGATCGATTTCTACCGCGCGATGGGTGCCGACGTGATGCCGGACTGGCGCATCTGCCGCGTGACGGGCGATGCGCTGACGAAGCTGGGTGCGTGATCCCTGACGCCCAGAAAACAAAAAACCCGGCCTCTCGGCCGGGCTTTTTGTTGGTACGTCAGCAAGGCTGATCAGACCACCACGGTCTGCGCCTGGCCTTCGGCACGCTCGCGGATCTCACCGATCTGCCACACGGCCTCACCGGCCGCCTGCAGGTGGCGGATGGCGCGTTCAGCGTCTTCCTTCGCCACAATCACGACCATGCCGATACCGCAGTTGAACACGCGGTGCATTTCGGCGTCGGCCACGCGGCCTTCTGCCTGCAGCCACTGGAACAGCGGCGGCAGCGTCCAGGCGTCGCGCTGGATCACGGCGGTGACGTTGTCGGCCAGCACGCGCGGCACGTTCTCGGTCAGGCCGCCACCAGTGATGTGGGCCATGCCCTTGACCGGCAGCGTTTCGATCAGCGACAGCAGCGGCTTCACGTAGATGCGCGTCGGCGCCATGATGGCGTCCTGCAGGCGCTGGCCGTGGAAGTCCGCGTCCAGGTTCGGGCGGGCCACGTCAATGATCTTGCGCACCAGCGAGTAGCCGTTCGAATGCGCGCCCGACGAAGCCAGGCCCAGCACCACGTCACCCGGGGTGATCGTGCTGCCGTCGATGATCTTCTTCTTTTCCACGGCGCCGACCGCGAAACCGGCCAGGTCGTATTCGCCGTCCGGGTACATGCTCGGCATTTCAGCGGTTTCGCCGCCGATCAGCGCGCAGCCAGCCAGTTCGCAGCCGTGGGCGATGCCCTTGATCACGGTGGCCGCGGTTTCCACATCCAGCTTGCCGCAGGCAAAGTAGTCGAGGAAGAACAGCGGCTCGGCACCCTGCACGAGGATGTCGTTGACGCTCATTGCCACCAGATCCTGGCCCACCGTGTCATGGCGGTTGAGCTGGAACGCCAGCTTGAGCTTGGTGCCCACGCCGTCGGTGCCAGAAACCAGGACCGGTTCTTGGTACTTCTTCGACAGCTCGAACAGCGCGCCGAAACCGCCGATGCCGGCCATCACGCCTTCGCGCATGGTGCGCTTGGCAAACGGCTTGATTCGATCAACCAGCGCGTCGCCGGCTTCGATGTCAACACCGGCATCGCGGTAGGAAAGGCCTGCCTGGCCGGCGGTCGGGGATGCGCTCATGAGAACCTGCTTGTCTTTGAGGAGGTGAAGTGTGGATTCCGGCGCTCGGCTGACGCGCTTTTCGCCAAATCTGGCGTAGAAGGCGGGCTCGAGTCCAGTAAAATCGCAATTTTAACGGATACAGGCTCCCGGCGACCAGCTATCGCGGTCACTCTCCGTCAGCCGCAGAATCGGGCAAGTAACGCATTCGTCATGTCACCGCGTCAAAAGCAGCTCTCGCTCGAACTGGGCAGCCCGCCGCCGTCCACATTCGAGAATTTCTTCGTGGCCGCCAATCGCGAGTCCGTGCAGCGCCTGCGCGAACTGCCTGGCCTTGTCGCGCGCGAGCAGGCCACGGACCGCCTGATCTACCTGTGGGGCGAGATCGGCTCCGGCCGCACGCACCTGCTGCATGCCGTATGCGACGCCGCGCTGCACACCGGCCTGAATTGCCGGTACCTGAGCCCGCACCACGCCCTGTCCGACTTCATGTTCGATCCGTCGTGCCAGATTTATACGGTCGACGACGTCGAATTGCTCGACGAAGCCCGCCAGATCGCGGTGTTCTCACTGTACAACGAGGTCCGCGCCCATGTGCGGTGCGCGCTCGTGGTGGCCGGGGGCCTGGCGCCGCGGGCCATGCCGGTACGTGAAGATTTGCGCACCCGGCTCGGCTGGGGCCTGGTATACCAGGTGGAATCGCTCTCGGACGAGGACAAGATGGCCGCGCTCCTGCAAGCCGCACGCGAGCGTGGCCTGCAGTTGTCGCCCGAAATCCCGCACTGGCTCGTCACACGCCATTACCGTGACATGCCCAGCCTGATGGCGCTGCTGGACGCACTCGACACCTACTCACTCGAACGCAAACGCGCGGTGACGCTGCCGCTGCTGCGGGAAATGTTCGCCGAATTCCGGGAGTAACCGACGCCCCGCCGGCCTGACTGGCACGAAATCCGCCCGGTCCGGGCTCAGGACACCGCCGGGCTGGCAAGGCCGGCTCCCGGCCCCGACTGCCTGTTGCACTCTCATGTAAAATCGCCGCCCATGAATCTGGCACTGTTTGACCTCGACCACACCCTGATCCCCACCGATAGCGACCATGAGTGGGGCCGCTTCCTAGTTCGCATGGGCGTCGTCGACGAGGAATCGTATCGTCGCAAGAACGATGAGTTCTATAGCCAATACAAGGCTGGCACGCTCGACATCGGGGCATTCCTGCGCTTCGCGCTGGCCCCGCTGGCCGCCAATCCGCGCGACCGCCTGGATCAATGGCGTGTGCGCTTCATGCACGAGGTAATCGAACCCGTCATCACGCCGCAGGCCCGCGCGCTGGTCTACAAGCACCTGGAAGCCGGCGACCTGTGCGCGGTGGTGACTGCCACCAACAGCTTCGTGACGGCCCCGATCGCCCAGGCATTCGGGATCAAGCACCTGATCGCCACCGAGCCTGAGACCATCGACGGCAAGCCGGAAAGCGCCTTCACCGGTGAAGTATTCGGCGTGCCGAGCTTCCGGGAAGGCAAGATCACCCGCGTGGAAAGCTGGCTGAAGGGCCTGGGCGCCCGCTGGGACGACTTCGGCTCGACGACGTTCTACAGCGACTCGGCCAACGACCTGCCCCTGCTCGAGAAAGTCAGCGAGCCGGTGGCCGCCAACCCGGACGATCGCCTGCGCACCCATGCAGCCTCGGCCGGCTGGCGCATCATGGATCTGTTCTGAAGTGATCAAAAAGCTCATCAACCGGCTGCTTGGCAAGCCGGGGCCCAAGCAGCGCCGCACTGGACGCGCCCATGCGGCGCGCGTCGTCGGCGTTGACGAACACCGAATCGACCCGGCGCTGATCTCGCGCAACGCGGTCAAGGTGACCTCCACCCTGCAGCAGGCCGGCTACCAGGCCTTCATCGTGGGTGGCGCCGTGCGCGACCTGCTGCTCGGCATCAAGCCGAAGGACTTCGACGTGGCAACCAATGCCACGCCCGAGCAGGTGCAAGCGCTGTTCCGCCGCTCACGCATCATCGGCCGGCGCTTCCAGATCGTGCACGTCACGTTCTACGGCGGCCGCGAGCAGGAGATCATTGAAGTCTCGACCTTCCGCGCGCTGGTCGATGCCGTCGCCAGCGAGACGCTGCCCGAAGGCCGCCGCCTCAAGCGCGCGGAACTCGACAGCAAGACCCACGCGATCGACGCCAGCGGCCGCGTGCTGCGCGACAACGTCTGGGGCACGCAGGCCGAGGATGCGGAACGCCGCGACTTCACGATCAACGCGATGTACTACGATCCGGCCGCGCAGACCGTGCATGACTACCATCACGGCATGGAAGACATCCGCGCGCGCACGCTGCGCATGATCGGCGACCCGGTCACGCGCTATCGCGAGGACCCCGTGCGCATGTTGCGCGTGGTGCGTTTTGCGGCCAAGACGGGCTTTTCGATCGACGACCACACCCGCGAGCCGATCGTCGGTCTGGCCTCGCTGATCCACAATGTGCCCAGCGCGCGCCTGTTCGACGAAATGCTCAAGCTGCTGATGTCCGGCCATGCGTGGGCCTCGCTGCAGGAACTGCGCAAGGCGGGCCTGCACAAGGGCCTGCTGCCGCTGCTGGACGTCGCGCTGGAACAACCGATGGGCCAGCGCTTCGTGCAACTCGCCCTCGACAACACCGACCGCCGCGTGCAGGCCGGCAAGCCGGTTTCTCCGGGCTTCCTGTTCGCATCGCTGCTCTGGCACCACGTGCTGCAGCGCTGGAACAAGCTGCGCGAGCAAGGCGAGCACCCGATCGCCGCGCTCAACACCGCGATGGATCAGGTGCTGGAAAAGCAGACCGGCCAGCTTGCCATCCAGCGCCGCTTTGTCACCGACATGCGCGATATCTGGGGAATGCAGCCGCGTTTCGAGAAGCGCGTTGGCCGCATGCCGTTCCGCCTGCTGGAATCGCCGCGCTTCCGCGCCGGCTACGATTTCCTGCAACTGCGCTGCGAAGCCGGGGAACAGGCGGCCGAACTGGGCCAGTGGTGGACCGACTTCCAGAACGCGCCCCCCGATGAGCGCGAAGCGATGATCGAGGCCGCGCGCCCGGCCCGTTCCAGGGGTGGCAAGGGTGGCCAGGGCGGCCAGGGTGGACAGAGCGGCGCAAACGAACCGGAAGCTGGCGAAGGCGTGGAAGGTGCGGAAGGCGATGCGCCGGCCCGCAAACGGCGTCGCCGACGCGGTCCGCGGAAATCAGATAAAGTGTCTTCCCGCAGCGAGGCGGATTCGGCAGAAGGAGGTCAGGCCGTCGCACAATCCCGCCGCGCCCAGCCGGAGGAATAACATGACGCTCGCCTTCATCGGCATCGGCGCCAATCTTGGTGATGCACGCCAGGCAGTAAAAGACGCCATCGTGTGCCTGGCCCAGCAGGTCGGCATTACGGTGGTCGCCAAGTCGTCGTTCTATCGCACCGCACCAGTCGACGCCACGGGCGCGGACTACTTCAATGCGGTGGTGAAGATCGAGACGCCGTTCACGGCAGCGCAGCTCCTGCGTATCTGCCACCACATCGAAGACCAGTTCGGCCGGGAACGGCCGTTCCGGAACGCACCGCGCACGCTCGACCTGGATCTGCTGCTGTTCGGCGCGGAGTCGATCAATACCGAAGCGCTGACCGTTCCGCATCCGCGCATCACCGAGCGTGCGTTCGTGCTGGTGCCGCTGGTCGAGCTCGATCCCGCGATCGAGATTCCCGGAGTTGGCCCCGCGGCCGGTTTCCTGCCGGACGTGCAAGAACAGCGCATCGAGAAGTTTTCCTCATGCAAATGCTCGCGCATGAAGGAAGGCGACGGCGCGCGGCCATGAGCGCGCCACGCCGCGGCTGACACATGCTCGATCATCTGCGTCGTATTGTCATCGAAGGCCCGGTCGGCTCCGGCAAGGCCGCGCTGGCCCAACGCCTGGCGCGCCATCTCCAGGCGGCCGAACTCCCCGATGGCGCGCGCAACAACCCCTTCCTCGAACGCTTCTACCGCGAACCACAGCGCTATGCGCTGGCGATGCAGCTCGCCTGCCTGAACCAGCGCGTGACCCAGCTCCAGCAGTGGCATTCGGCGATGCTGGCCGGCCAGCGCATGATCGGCAACTTCCTGTTTGCGCGCGACCGTGTCTACGCTTCGCTGACACTCGAAGCTGACGAACTCGCGCTCTACGACGCGCTGGCGGCACGCCTGCAAGCGCCAGCGCAGCGCGTGGATCTGGTCATCATGCTGCAGGCCACGCCCTCGCTGCTGCGTGAGCGAATCGCGCGGCGCGGCCTGCCCGGCGAGAGCGGTATCGACGAGCAATATCTGCAGCGGCTCACCGATGCCTATGGCGAGTTGTTCCACCGCTACGACGAAGCCCCGGTGCTGATCGTCGATACCGCACATTTCAACCCGGTAGACAACGACGTCGATTTCCGTACACTACTGTCGCGCATCGAGAACATGCGAGGCCGCAGGGCCTTTCTGAATCTCGTAGCGTCCTGAGTCGTCCCGACGCGTCTGTCGAGCCGTTTCCACACGTGAAGCGGCTTTCGCCAGGCAGCACAACACACGAAAAAGACAGCGGTCGACCCTGGCCATCCGATGCACGGGTCCGAACCGATCAACCACGGGTACTGCCATGAGTTACCTCCTCGATCCCTCCCGCAAGACCGTCACCATCCCCAAACTGCAGGCCATGCGTGAAGCCGGCGAAAAGATCGCCATGCTCACCGCCTACGATTCCAGCTTCTCCGCGCTGCTCGATCTCTGCGGCGTGGAAGTGATCCTGGTCGGCGATTCGCTCGGCAACGTGATGCAGGGCCAGCAGACCACGCTGCCCGTCACGCTCGAGCACATGGTCTATCACACCGAATGCGTGTCGCGCGGCAACCAGACCGCGCTGCTCGTATCCGACCTGCCGTTCGGCACGTATCCCACCCCCGAGAAGGCCTTCGAAAGCGCCGCCGCGCTGATGCGTGCTGGCGCGCAGATGGTCAAGCTCGAAGGCGGAGACTGGCTGGCGCCGACGGTGAAGTTCCTGGTCGAGCGCAGCATTCCGGTATGCGCGCATATCGGGCTGACACCGCAATCGGTACACGCGCTCGGCGGCTTCAAGGTGCAGGGCAAGACCGACGAGAGCGCCGCGCAGCTGAAGCGTGACGCGCTGGCGCTGCAGCAAGCCGGCGCGCAGCTGATCGTCATGGAGGCCGTGCCGGCCAAGCTCGCCGCCGAAGTGACGGCGCAACTCTCCATCCCGACCATCGGTATCGGCGCTGGTGTCGATTGCTCGGGCCAGGTGCTGGTGCTGCAGGACATGATCAACATCTACCCGGGCCGCAAGGCCAAGTTCGTACGCAACTTCATGGAGGGACAGCCCTCGATCGAAGCGGCGATCCGCGCCTATGTGGCTGCTGTGAAGGACGGCAGCTTCCCGGCCGTCGAGCACACGTTCTCGGCCTGAACCCCGCGTGGAGATCGGCGCCGCCACGCTCGAAGCATTCCGCCTGCTGGCCAGCGGCAACGGCGCCTTATGGTTCATTGTCTGGACTTCGCTGATGGTGGCCGGGCTGGGACTGGCACTGGCCACGGTGCCGGCCATCGGCGCGGCCTACCTGATCGCCACGCAGCAATTTCCTGGCCGGCGCGCCGTCGTGGTCGTCGCCCAGGCATTTCTCTCGTTCCCGACCGTGCTGGTCGGCCTGATTCTCTACCTGCTGTTCACGCGCCAGGGGCCGCTGGGCGGCTTCTCGCTGTTGTTCACGCCCGCGGGCATGGTGATCGGCCAGGCCGTGATCGCCTTCCCCGTCATCCTGGCGTTCGCGCTATCCACGCTGCAGTCGGCCGATCCACGTCTGCGTGAGACAGCGTGGGTGCTCGGCGCAGGACGCTGGCAGACCTGCATGACCGTGCTGCGCGAGCTGCGTTTCGGCCTGATGGCCGCAGTGGTCGCGGGTTTCGGCCGCGTGATTGCCGAGGTCGGTTCGGCGCTGATGATTGGCGGCAATATCGAAGGCACCACACGCACGATCACCACGGCCATCGCGCTGGAAACGAGCAAGGGCGAGTTCGCCGAAGGCATCGCATTGGGCATCGTGCTCGTGGCACTGGCGCTGATCGTCAATGTGCTGATGGCCTGGTTGCAGGGCGCCGGAGGTTTTCGCCGATGAGGACGCGGACACCTGCCCCGCTGCTGACGGTGCGAGGATTGTCGCGGCGCGTCGGCGCACGCAAGTTGTTCGACATCGCCGAACTGGATTTCCCGCGCGCGACGGCCATCGCGCTGACCGGTGTCAACGGTGCGGGCAAGTCGACGCTGCTGCGGATAGTGGCCGGGCTCGAGCCGGCGCCCGGCGCGACCGCAAGCTGGACCGATGCGGATGGCACCGCGCACACCGTGCCGCTTTCGCCGTTGCCAATGTCGCTACGCCGTCGCATCGCCTACATGCATCAGCATCCATACCTGTTTCGCACCTCAGTGCGCGAGAACATCGCCTATGGCCTGCGTCACCACGGCCTGCCACGCGACGAGATTGATCGGCGGGTGGGCGCGGCGCTGGGCTGGGCCGGCGTGGTGCACGTTCAGGACACTGCGCCCGACAAGCTATCCGGTGGAGAAATCCAGCGTGTGGCACTGGCGCGCGCGAAGGTGCTGGAGCCCGATCTGCTGCTGCTCGACGAGCCGACGTCAAGCCTCGATGGTCACGCGCGCGAACAGGTCATCGCACTGATCGGCGAACTGGCCGCCGAAGGGCGAACCGTCGTAATGGTCTGTCACGACCGCGAGCTGATCAACCTGCCCGGCGTGGTGCGCTGGAAGCTCGGCGAAGGCCGGCTTGATACGCGACACAAGTAGTCGCTGCGGCAGACACCCTAGACACGTTGCTCAGATCAGGCGCGCGCGCAGCGTGCCGCGCAATGCGTTGGCGATAACGATGGCTTCGGCGCGTTGCACCATGTCACGCGTCACGGTGGCTTCCTGCACCGGTCCGTCGATCAATGCGTCCCCTTCTTCGAGCACCACGGCACGCATCACGCCCGGCAGGATGTCCGCCGAGAGTGGCGGTGTCATCCAATGACCATCTACCTTGATGAACACCGAACTGCGGCCGCCTTCGAGCAGTTCGTCGCACGTGTTGAAGAACAGGCTATCGAACCCGCCTGCCCGCTCCGCGGCCTGCCATCCCTGATCGAACACGGCGCGCGCGCTGAGCTTGTGCCGGCGCAGCGGATCGTGAACGGGCAGGCATGTCGGTGCGATCTCGAGCCCCACGACGCCATGCGCGAGCGGAGCCAATGCCCCGCTGGCAAATACCAGCGTGCCGCGCTTGTCCACACTCACGCGCAGGCGCCAGTCGCCATCGCCCAGTCGCGCGGCTTCAGCCTGCACCGCCGCGCGGGCTTCAGGCAAGTCCAGCGCGAAGCCGAACGCCGCCGACGAGTTCGCTAGTCGCTGCAAATGGCGCTCGCGATGTAGCACTGCGCCATCGCGCGCATGCATGGTCTCGAACAACGTGAAGCCGGGGTCATGACCGATCAGGAACCGCGCTTTCCATCCGCATTCGGCGTACTCATCGTCGGCCACGCTGTCGTGCACGATGCCACCGCCCACGCCCATCTCGGCCGCGCGCAGGCCATCGGCCCCGGGCGGCGCCAGCACCAGCGTGCGGATTGCCACAGACATGCCGAAGGCGCCGACGCCTATGACCTCCGTAGTCTTATGCGATGTCGCATCGAGCCAACCGATCGCGCCCGTGTACAACCCACGTGGCGACGTCTCGAGCTCGGCGATGATCTGCATCGTGCGCCGCTTGGGCGCGCCGGTAATCGAGCCGCACGGGAACAGCGCGGCCATCAACGCACCGAACGACGTACCCGGGCGCGCGGTCGCGGTGACTGTCGACGTCATTTGCAACACGCGACCGAACGGTTCGACGACGAAGCGCTCGGGCACCGCCACGCTCCCGGGGATCGCCACGCGACCGAGGTCGTTGCGCAGCAGGTCGACGATCATCACGTTCTCGGCGCGGTTCTTGGCATCGGTGGCCAGTCGTTTCGCGGCGCGCGCATCCTGTTCGGCATCCCCTGAGCGCGGCGCGGTGCCCTTCATTGGACGTGCGACGAGATGTCCGTGGCCATCGTGCTCGACGAACAGTTCGGGCGATAGCGACAGCACCCAACCGCCACCGGGCAGATGCGCAAGCACGCCGAACGGCACCGGCTGTGCCGCGCGCAACGCCGCATAGAACGCCATCGGATCGCCAAACACGCGACAGCGTAGTCGTTGCGTGAAGTTAACCTGATAGGTATCGCCCGCCTCGATGTAATCGTGGATACGCGCGATCGCTTCGGTGTATTGCGTCCGCGTGGTGCTGGCCGTCACGTCGAGCGCGCCCGTCGGGCCTGGTTGTGCGCCTGCGGCTAGCCACTGCGCCACACCTTCCGTATCGAGCCGGCGCAACGTGCGAAACCACAGCACGCGCAGGGCGCCGTCGTGAAACGGCAGCGCATCGCCAACGTGCACGGGTGCGCCAACGATCGCACCACCGAATTCGTAGGGCGCAAAGAACGTGGCGTGCAACCCGTCCCGCCAACCGCTGGCCAGCAGCGTGTCAAGCGCCGATACGTCGGCACCGGCCGCCAGCACGTCCTCCCGGACGAAATCGGTATAGAGGCGCGAAGCCGTCACGCCAGAGCCGGCTGTGGCGTCGTCGAGCAGAACGAAGGGGGGCGAAGGGATGGGTACCACGAAGACTGGATGCGAAAACGCTGCAGTCGGCATTATCGCTGCGTTGGGCATAAAAAAACCGGCCACGCTGGACACGTGGCCGGTTTCATCGTCCTGTCGACGAGTCGATAAGGCGATCAGCTAAAGAAGCTCTTCACCTTGTCGAGCCAGGACTGCTCCTGCGGGCTGTGACGCGAACCGCCCTCGTGCACCGAGCGGTCGAACTGACGCAGTATGTCCTTCTGGGCCTCGGTCAGCTTGACCGGCGTCTCCACGTTCACATGCACATAGAGGTCGCCCGGATATCCCGAGCGCACACCCTTGATGCCCTTGCCGCGCAGGCGGAACGTCTTGCCGGCCTGGGTGCCTTCCGGCACCGGGAAACTGGCCCGGCCGCCCAGCGTCGGCACTTCGATATCGCCGCCCAGCGCCGCCGTAGCGAACGAGATCGGCATCTGGCAGTGCAGGTCGTCGCCGTCGCGCTCGAACACCGGGTGCTGCTTGATATGCACCTCGACGTAGAGATCGCCCGGCGGGCCACCGTTGATGCCCGGCTCGCCGTTGCCCGACGAACGGATACGCATCCCTTCATCGATACCGGCCGGAATCTTGACCTCGAGCGTCTTCTGCGACTTGAGCTTGCCCTGACCGTGGCACTTGGTGCACGGCTTCGGGATGAACTTGCCGCTGCCGTGGCACTTCGGGCAGGTCTGCTGCATCGTGAAGAAGCCCTGCGACACACGCACCTGGCCCACGCCATTACAGGTCGGGCAGGTTTCGACCGACGAACCCGGCTCGGCGCCATTGCCGTGGCAGTGTTCGCAATCGTCCCAGTGCGGCACGCGGATCTGCGCCTCGTGGCCATGCGCGGCCTGCTCCAGCGAGATCTCCATGCTGTAGCGCAGGTCGGCGCCACGGTAGGCCTGCGGGCCGCCGCCACGACGTCCGCCGCCGGCTGCCTGGCCGAAGATGTCGCCGAAGATATCGCCGAACGCTTCCGCGAAGCCACCGCCGCCAAACCCGCCGCCGCCGAATCCACCGGCCATGTTCGGGTCCACGCCAGCGTGGCCGTATTGATCGTAAGCCGCCTTCTTCTCGGGGTCGGAGAGCATCTCGTAGGCCTCCTTGACCTCCTTGAATTTCTCCTCGGCTTCCTTGTTATCCGGATTGCGGTCCGGATGGTGCTTCATCGCGAGCTTGCGATAAGCCTTCTTGATCTCGTCGTCGCTCGCGTTCTTGCCTACCCCGAGCACTTCGTAGTAGTCACGTTTTGCCATGGTGGCTCATACCTGATTGGCCCGACGGAGCGCTTACATGCCCGCCGCGCGATAAGCAAAAAAGCCGAGCGCAGTGTCCGACCGAGGTTTGCACCTGGTGTCAGACAACCGTCGCCCGGCGTCGGGAACGGGTGGCGGCGCCGGCATCACCCGCGCCGCCACCCGCCGTCCCGATTACTTCTTGTCGTTCACTTCCTTGAACTCGGCATCCACGACGTTGTCGTCCTGCGGCTGGGCCTGCTGCTGAGCGCCGCCGGCTGCGCCGGCACCTGCCGCCGCACCTTCACCGGCCTGGGCCTGCATGTCGGCGTAGACCTTCTCGCCCAGCTTCTGGCTGGCTTCGGACAGCGCGTTGACCTTGGCATCGATCTCGGCCTTGTCACCGCCGCGGGCGGCGTCTTCCAGGTCCTTGATCGCGGCTTCGATCTTTTCCTTCTCGCCAGCTTCGAGCTTCTCGCCGTACTCGCCCAGCGCCTTGCGCGTCGAGTGGATCAGCGCGTCGGCCTGGTTGCGGGCATCGGCCAGCTCACGGGCGCGCTTGTCTTCCTCGGCATTGGCTTCGGCATCCTTCACCATGCGCTGGATCTCGTCTTCCGACAGACCCGAGTTCGCCTTGATCGTGATGCGGTTTTCCTTGCCGGTGGCCTTGTCCTTGGCGCCCACATGCAGAATGCCGTTGGCGTCGATGTCGAACGAGACCTCGATCTGCGGCGTGCCACGCGGTGCCGGCGCAATGCCTTCCAGGTTGAACTCGCCCAGCATCTTGTTGCCGGTGGCCATCTCGCGCTCGCCCTGGTACACCTTGATCGTCACGGCCGGCTGATTGTCGTCAGCGGTCGAGAAAACCTGTGCGTGCTTGGTCGGGATGGTCGTGTTCTTGTTGATCATCTTGGTCATCACGCCACCCAGCGTTTCGATGCCCAGCGACAGCGGCGTCACGTCCAGCAGCAGCACGTCGGTACGGTCGCCCGACAGCACCGAACCCTGGATGGCGGCACCCACGGCCACGGCTTCGTCCGGGTTCACGTCCTTGCGGGCTTCCTTGCCGAAGAACTCGCGCACCTGTTCCTGCACCTTCGGCATACGGGTCATGCCGCCGACCAGGATCACGTCATCAATGTCGCTGACCTTGACGCCTGCATCCTTGATCGCGGTACGGCACGGTTCGATCGTGCGGGTGATCAGTTCTTCCACCAGCGCTTCGAGCTTGGCGCGCGTGATCTTCAGGTTCAAGTGCTTCGGACCCGAGGCATCGGCCGTGATGTACGGCAGGTTGATCTCGGTCTGCTGCGAGCTCGACAGTTCGATCTTGGCCTTTTCAGCGGCTTCCTTCAGGCGTTGCAGCGCCAGCACGTCCTTCGACAGATCGACGCCCTGTTCCTTCTTGAACTCGCCGATGATGTAGTCGATGATGCGCTGGTCGAAGTCCTCGCCACCGAGGAACGTGTCGCCGTTGGTCGACAGCACTTCGAACTGCTTTTCGCCATCCACGTCGGCGATTTCGATAATCGAGATGTCGAACGTGCCGCCGCCGAGGTCATACACGGCAATCTTGCGGTCGCCCTTCTCGTTCTTGTCCATGCCGAACGCCAGCGCTGCAGCGGTCGGTTCGTTGATGATGCGCTTGACGTCCAGCCCGGCGATGCGGCCGGCATCCTTGGTTGCCTGGCGCTGCGAGTCGTTGAAGTACGCCGGCACCGTGATCACGGCTTCGGTCACGGGCTCGCCCAGGTAGTCCTCGGCGGTCTTCTTCATCTTGCGCAGCACTTCGGCCGAAACCTGCGGCGGGGCCAGCTTCTGGTCGCGCACGCCAACCCAGGCGTCGCCGTTGTCGGCCTTGACGATCGCGTACGGCATCAGGCCGATGTCCTTCTGGACTTCCTTCTCTTCGAACTTGCGGCCGATCAGGCGCTTCACCGCGTACAGCGTGTTACGCGGGTTGGTGACGGCCTGGCGCTTGGCAGGCGCACCAACCAGGATCTCGCCATCTTCCATGTAGGCGATGATCGACGGCGTGGTGCGTGCGCCTTCGGAGTTCTCGATGACTTTCGGCGTGTTGCCTTCCAGAATGGACACGCAGCTGTTGGTGGTACCGAGGTCGATACCGATGATCTTACCCATAGTGTTCTCTCCTATTGAGCCCTGCTTCTTGAGATCAGGGCTGCAATTCAACCTGAATGCGAAATGTGGCCATCGCGGGCCATTTCAAGGGCGAAATTCGCAAATCCGAGTAAATTTCTCGGAAAAACGAGTCAGGCTAATAAGTGGCTCATACGTAACTATTCAGGACTCCCGCTCACGCTGCCAGAGCACGTCGCTCCCGCCACCCGCGCGGTTCAGCACACGGGCCAGCACGAACAGCAGGTCTGACAGCCTGTTCAGGTACTGGCGCGGCGCCTCGTTGAGCGCTTCGGCGGCGCCCAACTCCACAAGCGCACGTTCCGCCCGGCGGCAGACCGTACGGCAGATGTGGGCCTGCGCGGCGGGCCGGCTTCCGCCCGGCAGGATGAATTCGGCCAACCGTGGCAGGGCGGCATTGTAATGGGCCAGCCAGTCGTCGAGCTGGGCCACCTGGGGTGCCTTGAGCAAGGTATAGCCCGGGATGGAGAGTTCACCACCCAGGTCAAACAGGTCGTGCTGGATATGGAGCAGCGCGGCGCGGACGTCCTCGGGCAGATCCGGTTCGGTCAGCAGCAGGCCGATATGGGAATTCAGCTCATCCACGTCGCCGATCGCGACGATGCGCAGGCTGTTCTTGCCGACCCGGCTGCCATCGCCGAGGCCCGTGGTGCCGGCATCGCCGGTGCGCGTGGCAATTTTGGACAGGCGATTACCCATGCCGGTCTCCTTGTGGTCAGTGTTTTAGAAGTGGCGCAATTATGGACCCTCCGGGGCCGGGCGGCGCGTACCGGGGACGTATGGGAGACGTGGAAGGCGACGTAGAATGGCGGCATTCCCTTGCATACAGAGCTATACGGCCCGAGCCGGAGACCCGCATGAACCACCCCACACCTGCCACCGCCCTGGCGCGCCGGCCGTTCCCATCGGAACTGGCCGATGCCCTCGCCGCCCGCTTCGGCGACCGCTTCACCACCTCGGTCGGCGTGCGCGAGCATCATGGGCGCGACGAATCCCCGTTCCCGCCCGAACTGCCGGACGCCGTGGTCTTTGCCCATAGCACCGAGGAAGTGGCCGAACTGGCGAAGCTCTGCAACACGCATGGCGTGCCGCTGATCCCCTACGGCGCCGGCTCCTCGCTCGAGGGCCACCTGCTGGCCGTGGCCGGCGGTATCAGCCTCGACCTGTCGCAGATGAACCGGGTGCTGGCCGTGCACCCCGAGGATCTGACCGTCACCGTCCAGCCCGGCGTCACGCGCAAACAGCTCAACCAGGAGATCAAGGACACGGGCCTGTTCTTCCCGATCGACCCAGGCGCCGATGCATCGCTGGGTGGCATGTGCGCCACGCGCGCCTCGGGCACCAACGCGGTCCGCTACGGCACCATGCGCGAGAACGTGCTGGCGCTGACCGTGGTCACGGCCGACGGCCGGGTCATCCGCACCGGCACCAATGCGCGCAAGTCGTCGGCGGGCTATGACCTGACGCGCCTGTTTGTCGGCAGCGAAGGCACGCTCGGCATCATCACCGAAGTTACGGTGCGGCTCTATCCGCAGCCGGAAGCGATCTCCGCGGCCGTCTGCGCCTTCCCGAGCATGGGCGACGCCGTGCGTGCCACCATCCAGACGATCCAGCTTGGCGTGCCCGTGGCCCGCGTGGAGTTCGTCGACGCCCTGGCAATCCGTGCGATCAACCGCCATGACAATCTGACCTTGCCGGAAACGCCCCACCTGTTCTTCGAGTTCCATGGCACTGAGGCCGGCGTGCGCGAACAGGCCGAGACCGTGCAGGACATCGCCGCCGAGCACGGCGGCCAGGGCTTCGAATGGGCCACACGGCCCGAGGACCGGTCGCGGCTCTGGAATGCTCGCCACACCGCCTATTTCGCGATGCTCCAGCTGAAGCCGGGCTGCAAATCGGTCACCACCGACGTCTGCGTGCCGATCTCTCGGCTGGCCGACTGCGTGACCGAAACCGAGCGCGATCTGAATGCGTCGTCGCTGCCCTGCCCGATCGTCGGTCACGTCGGGGATGGCAACTTCCACGTGGCGATCCTGGTGGACCCGGACAAGCCCGAGGAAATGGCCGAGGCCGAGGACATCAACCGCCGCATCGTGCAGCGCGCGCTGGCGATGGGCGGCACCTGCACCGGCGAGCACGGCGTGGGCCTGCACAAGATGGGATTTCTGGTGCAGGAGCATGGCGAGGATGCGCTCGACCTGATGCGCGCGATCAAGGATGCGCTCGACCCGAACCACATCCTGAATCCGGGCAAGATCTTCAGCGCCACGCGCTGAGCACGCGGCCATGGCATCGGTTTTCCATCGCGTCCCACCCCTGCACCTGCTGATCGCGTTCGAAGCGGCTGCCCGGCTGGGCAGCTTCGCGCGCGCTGCCGAGGAGCTCTCGGTGACGCCGAGCGCGGTCTCGCACAGGATCAAGAACCTTGAGGAACTCTGGGGCGACGACCTGTTCGTGCGCTCGAACGCCGCGCTGCGGCTGACCGCGGCCGGCACGCGCTACCAGCGCAACGTGCAGGATGCGCTGAAGTCGCTCAACGAACTGGCGCGCCCCGAGTACAACAAGCTGCGCACACGGCTGCGCGTGGCGATTCCGCCGACATTCGGTCGCCAGCACCTGGTGCCGCGCCTGCCCGAGTTCACCGCGCTCTATCCGCATATCGATCTCGAACTGCACCTGGCCGTGCCGTTCCTCGACGTCAAGGCCGAGGACACCGATATCGAGATCCGCTACGGCACCGGCCGCTACCCCGACCTGAAGACCACGAAACTGCTGGTCGAGCCCGTGTTTCCGGCGTGCGGGCGCGAGTACTACGAGCGCGTGAACGGCTTTGCGGTCACCAAACCCGAGGATCTGCACAATCTGACGCTGCTGCGCAGCCCGCTGGAACCGTGGCGGCCGTGGTTCGAAACCGCCTGCCTGGACTGGCCGGAGCCGCAGACTGGCGCGCAGTTCAACGATATCGGCCTGATGCTGGAGGCGATCGTCTCGAACCAGGGCGTGGGACTGGTGCGCCAGCGCATGGCGCGGCAGTGGCTGGCGGCGGGCCAGATGGTGAAGCTGCTCGATATCGAGTCGGTATCGCCACACGGCTACTACATCGTCGAACGCGAGCAGGCGCCGCTGATGCCCGAGGCGCGCTACTTCATCGACTGGCTGCTCGGGCTGGACTGGTAGCGGGCAAGCCACTACGCTGGAAGCGGCTTCGTCCGCGACCTTGGGCATTTGCACCCGGCATGAACCTTTTTGATCGGGTCGTCGTGCCGAATTCACGTGCGCCAGGGCGCTCCCGGCGGGGTGCCTGCGCTATAGTCTGCCGTCCCGGCCCCGGTACGAGCACGCATCCACGCGGGAATCGTGCGCGTCGGCCGGTCCGTCACAGGAGTTGTCATGAACGCCCCGCAAGACGCCCAAACTGTCGCCGGTGAATCCGCGGAGACGCGACGCGCCACGCTGCTGGCCGGCCTCGCCCGCATCCTGCCCGACACGGCCGTGCTGTGGAAGGCCGAGGACACCGTGCCGTACGAATGCGACGGCCTGGCCGCCTATCGCCAGGTTCCAGACGCCGTGGTGCTGCCCGATACCGAGGAGCAGGTCTGCGCGGTGCTGCGCCTGTGCCACGAGCTCGGCGTGCCGGTGGTGCCGCGCGGCTCCGGCACCAGCCTGTCTGGCGGCGCGATGCCGATCGCCGGCGGACTGGTTCTGTCGCTGGCCAAGTTCAAGCGCATCCTGTCGCTCGATCCGTATTCCCGCACGGCGGTGGTTCAGCCCGGCGTGCGCAACCTGGCAATCTCCGACGCTGCCGCCCCGCACAACCTCTACTACGCGCCCGATCCATCCTCGCAGATCGCCTGTTCCATCGGCGGCAACGTGGCCGAGAACTCGGGTGGCGTGCATTGCCTCAAGTACGGCCTGACGGTCCACAACGTGCTGCGCGTGCGCGCGGTGACGATGGAAGGCGAGGTGGTCGTGTTCGGGTCCGAGGCGCCCGACGCGCCGGGCCTCGACCTCCTGGCCGCGATGATCGGCTCCGAGGGCATGCTGGCCGTGGTCACGGAAGTCACCGTGAGGCTCATTCCCAAACCGCAACTCGCGCAGGTCATCATGGCCAGCTTCGATGATGTGGAAAAAGGCGGCAATGCCGTGGCCGACGTGATCGCCGCTGGCATTATCCCGGCCGGGCTGGAGATGATGGACAAGCCCGCCACGGCCGCCGTGGAGGAGTTCGTCAAGGCCGGCTACGACCTCGACGCCGCCGCGATCCTGCTGTGCGAGTCGGATGGCACGCCCGAGGAAGTGGCCGAGGAAATCGCCCGCATGAGCGAGGTGCTGCGCGCATCAGGCGCGACGCGCATCACGGTGTCGCAAAGCGAAGCCGAGCGCCTGCGCTTCTGGAGCGGCCGCAAGAACGCCTTCCCGGCCGCGGGCCGCATCTCGCCCGACTACTACTGCATGGACGGCACGATTCCCCGCAAGCACATCGGCACGCTGCTCAAGCGCATCGAGCAGATGGAGCACAAATACGGGTTGCGCTGCATCAACGTTTTCCATGCGGGCGATGGCAATATGCACCCCCTGATCCTGTTCGATGGCGCCGATCACGACGAGTGGCAGCGCGCGGAGCTGTTCGGGTCGGACATCCTGGAGGCCTGCGTGGAACTCGGCGGCACCGTGACCGGCGAGCACGGTGTGGGCGTGGAAAAACTCAACTCGATGTGCGTGCAGTTCTCCCCGTCCGAGCGCGACGCGTTCTTCGGGGTCAAGGCCGCATTCGATCCCGCCCGGCTGCTGAACCCGGACAAGGCAATCCCCACGCTTGCGCGCTGCGCCGAATACGGCAAGATGCACGTCAAGCGCGGCCTGCTGCCGCATCCGGACCTGCCGCGTTTCTGACACTATCCAGACGGGAAGGCGCGAGAGTCCGCAACCCTTCTCCGCCTTGCACATGTCACGATCCACACGATCCGATCAAAACGCGCGCATTCGTCAACGGCTCGGCCAACCCGAGTCGGGATGGCGCCAGCGCTGGTACACGATCATCTTCGAAGCGGACACGCGCCCGGGCCGCACGTTCGACATCGTGCTGCTGGTGGCCATCATCGCCAGCGTAGCCGTGGTCATGCTCGACAGCATCCAGGCCATTCACGCGCGCCTGGGCACGGTGTTCACCGCGCTCGAGTGGCTGTTCACGCTGCTGTTCACGACCGAATACATCATGCGGCTGAGCGTCGTGCGGCGCCCGCTGCGCTACGTCTTCAGCTTCTACGGCATCATCGACTTCTTGTCGATCATTCCGACCTGGGCGTCGTTCTTCGTGCCGGAACTCGCCTTCCTGATCGACGTGCGCCTGCTGAGGCTGCTGCGTGTCTTCCGGATTCTCAAGCTGACGGTCTATTTCGAGGAAGCCGAGATCCTCATGCTCGCGCTGTCCAACAGCCGCCGCAAGATCTTCGTGTTCCTGGGCACCGTATTCATCATCACGGTAATCCTGGGCACGATCATGTACGTGGTGGAAGGCCCCACGCACGGCTTCACGAGCATCCCGGTCAGCATGTACTGGGCCATCGTCACGCTTACCACCACGGGCTTCGGCGACATGGTGCCGAAGACGCCGATCGGTCAGTTCATTACGTCGATCACGATCCTGCTCGGCTACGGAATCATCGCGTTTCCGACTGGCATCGTTGGCGCGGAACTGGCTGCAAGCATCATCCGGCGCCCGCTGACCACGCGCTCGTGCGAACACTGCCTGACCGAAGGCCACGAGCCCGACGCCACGTTCTGCAAGCACTGTGGCACCGCGTTGCCAGAGTATCGAACCGAACTGGCCACCGACCGACGCGGCGACGACGGTAGCCGATCCCGCTGACGCCCCCCAATTCCCAATTACGACAACGTCCTCATGCAAGCCACTCTCGACGCCTTTCGCGATGCGATCCGCCAAGCCGGCGACACCCGCACACCGCTGCGCCTGCGCGGTGGCGGCAGCAAGGACTTCTATGGCCAGGCGCTGGCCGGCACCGTGCTCGATACGCGGGCCTATCGCGGCATCGTCGAATACGATCCCGCCGAACTCGTGATCACGGCACGCTGCGGCACGCCGCTGGCCGAGATCGAGGACGCGGTGGCGCAGAAGCGCCAGATGCTGGCCTTCGAGCCGCCGCATTTCGCGCTGCGCGGCCAGGCCAGCACGGCCACGATCGGCGGCGCGGTGGCGGCCGGGTTGTCCGGTCCTCGCCGTCAGTCCGCGGGAGCGCTGCGCGACTTCGTGCTGGGCGCGCAATTGATGGACGGCCACGGCGAGATCATGAACTTCGGTGGCCAGGTGATGAAGAACGTGGCCGGCTATGACGTGTCGCGCCTGCTGGCCGGCTCGCTCGGCACGCTCGGCCTGATTCTCGAGGTCTCGCTGAAGGTGCTGCCCGTGCCATTCGATGACGCCACGTTGCGCTTCGCGATGGACCAGGCCGAGGCGATCGACCAGCTCAACAAATGGGGCGGCCAGCCGTTGCCGATCGCGGCGTCGGCGTGGCACGACGGATTCCTGCATGTGCGACTCAGCGGCGCGACCGCCGCAGTTTGCGCCGCGCGTGACAACCTGGGCGGCGAGGTCGTCGACGCCAGCCACGCCCAGCAGTTGTGGATGGTCTTGCGCGAACAGACGCACGCGTTCTTCTCCCCAGCAAACGATACGGGCCGCGCCCTGTGGCGCATCGCCGTACCGACGGTCTGCAAGCCGCTGGACCTGCCCGGCGCTCAGCTCGTGGAATGGGGTGGCGGCCAGCGCTGGTGGATCGCTCCGGATGACAGCGCCGCATCGGCGGATCGGGTACGCGCCGCAGCGCAGGCAGCCGGTGGTCACGCCACGCTGTTCCGCAATGGCGACAAGTCCGTTGGCGTGTTCACGCCGCTGTCATCGCCGCTGGCCGCGATCCACAAGCGGCTCAAGGACACCTTCGACCCTGCGGGCATTTTCAATCCGCAGCGCATGTACAACGGACTCTGAGTCCGCAGGCAACCCCATAGCGACCTTCGCGACCACAGCGACCCCATATCATGCAAACCACACTGGCCGATTTCCTGCGCAACACGCCCGAGGGCGAAGAGGCGAAATCCATCGTCGGCAAATGCGTGCACTGCGGTTTCTGCACGGCCACGTGCCCGACCTACCAGTTGCTCGGCGACGAACTCGACGGGCCGCGCGGCCGCATCTACCTGATGAAGCAGGTGCTCGAGGGCAACCCCGTCACGGAAAGCACGCGCCTGCATCTGGATCGCTGCCTGACCTGCCGCAATTGCGAATCCACCTGCCCGTCTGGCGTGACCTATGGCCACCTGGTGGACATCGGCCGCAAGATCGTTGATGACCGGCTGGAGGCGCAAGGCATCAAGCGCCCGGCCAAGGAACGCATCGTGCGCTGGGTGCTGCGCGAAGGCCTGACGCGCCCAGCGCTGTTCGGCCCCGCACTGAGACTCGGCCAGATCGTGCGCCCCTGGCTGCCGCAGATGCTGCGCAACAAGGTACCCGCGAGCGAGCCCGTGGCGGGCACCTGGCCGCGCACCGAGCATCCCCGCAAAATGCTGTTGCTCGACGGCTGCGTGCAACCGGCCATGTCGCCCAACATCAATGCCGCCACGGCACGTGTGTTCGACAAACTCGGCGTACAACTGGTGGTGGCGCGGGAAGCCGGTTGTTGTGGCGCCATCCGCTTCCACAATGGCGACCATCCAGGCGGGCTCGACAATATGCGCGCGAACATCGACGCATGGTGGCCGCATATCGAGGCCGGAGCCGAAGCGATCGTCATGACCGCGTCGGGCTGCGGCGCGATGGTCAAGGACTACGGCCACCTGCTGCGCAACGATCCGACGTACGCATCGCGCGCCGCGCGTGTATCGGCCATGACACGCGACTTGTCGGAGCTGCTGCCCGACTTTACCGATGAACTGCACCGCCTGGCCGGCGCCGTGCCGCGCGATAGCCGCCGCGTGGCGTGGCATCCGCCGTGCACGCTGCAGCACGGGCAACAGATCCGCGGCAAGGTCGAAGCGCTGCTGACCCGCTTGGGTGTGGACGTGCGCCTCTGCGCGGACAGCCACCTGTGCTGCGGCTCCGCCGGCACCTACTCGGTGCTGCAGCCCGAACTGTCGTACAAGCTGCGCGACGACAAACTCGCCAAGCTGCAGGCCACCTCGCCGGAATCCATCGTCACGGCCAATATCGGCTGCATCACGCATCTGCAAAGCGGCACGGAAACGCCGGTGATGCACTGGGTCGAGCTGGTGGACCGGATGCTGGCGCCGGTGGTGGCGGCGCAGGCGGCCTAAGCCGCGGGTGATGGCGGTCCCCCTCTCCCGCGAATGGGCGAGGGGAGCAGGAAGCCAACGGCAGCACTGACGTCCGGCTTGCACGCATCTTGTACGGGAGTACCATGTCGGCACATTTCGTCTCCCTACGCGCCCCATGCTTCAGACGTTTGCCATCCTGCTGGTCTTTCAGACCGTGGGCGAGGTGATCAGCTACGCGCTGCACCTGCCCGTGCCGGGTCCCGTGATCGGCATGCTCCTGCTGTTCGGCTGGCTGGTCTTCGACAACCGGTTGCTGCCCGTCGTCCAGAACTCCGCGAATGAACTGCTCAAGCACCTGTCGCTGCTGTTCGTGCCGGCCGGCGTCGGCATCATGGTGCACGCCAACCGAATCGGCAGCGAATGGCTCCCCATCGTCATCGCATTGGTGGTTTCCACCTGGGTGGCCATCGCGGTCACGGCGCTGGTCACGCGCGCGCTGATGCGCAAGCCTCCTGCCGACACTCCTGTCGACACGTCGGCGGACACGGGAGCACAGCCATGATGTCGCCACGCCTGAACGAAATCTGGGTCTACCTGGCAGCGAGTCCGCTGATCGGGCTCACCGCCACGTTGATCGCCTACGTGTTCGCGTTCCGCATCTACGAGCGCGCGCGTTTCTCGCCGCTGGCCAATCCGGTGATGATCTCGGTGGCGATCCTGGTGACCGTGCTGACCGTCACGGGTACGCCGTACAAGACCTACTTCGACGGCGCGCAGTTCGTGCACTTCCTGCTCGGCCCCGCGACGGTGGCGCTGGCCGTGCCGCTCTACACGCAATTGCCGAAGCTGCGCACCAACGTGTTCCCCCTGCTGTGTGGCCTGGTAGCCGGTTCGTTCGCGGCCGTCGTGTCGGCGGTGGGCATCGCCTACGCACTCGGCGCGACGCCTGACGTGATTCGATCGCTTGCGCCGAAATCGGTGACCATCCCGATTGCGATGGGGGTATCGGAAAAGATCGGTGGCCTGCCCTCGCTGACTGCGGTGCTGGTCATGGCAACCGGCATCATCGGCGCCGTCACCGCCACCGGCCTGCTTAACCTGCTGCGCGTGCGGGACTACACGGTGCGCGGCTTCGCCACGGGCGTGGCCGCGCACGGCATCGGCACGGCACGGGCATTCCAGGTCAGCCAGGAAGCCGGGGCCTTCTCGGCACTCGGGATGGGGCTGAATGGCGTACTGACGGCCATCATGGTGCCGGTGCTGGCGGCCTGGATGCCGCATTGACACCCCTGACACGCTCCTGACAGTACGCTGTCAGGAGCCCGCGCGCATGATCCGTTCTCCCAACTTCGTAACGAGGAGAGCCAAGATGTCCACCCCCAACACCACCCTGGTCAACTGGCTGGAAATCCCGGTGACCGACATGCAGCGCGCGGTCCAGTTCTATGAAGCCGTGTTCGAGCATCCGCTGCGCCGCGAGACAATGGGTAAAGTCGATATGGCCGTGTTCACCCACGGCGACGGATCGGGCGCGCTGGTCCAGGGCGACCAGTACCGCGCGAGCGCGTTCTATGGCCCGGTGCCGTACCTGAACGCCCCGCAACTTGACGACGTGCTGGCACGTGTCAGCCACGCCGGCGGCCATACGCTCGAAGGGCCGGTCAACCTGCCTGACAACCTTGGGCGCTACGCGCATATCAAGGACAGCGAGGGCAACCGGATCGGCCTGCACGAGCCGGGCACCCACTGACGAGGAAAGTGAGCACCCCGTGAGCCGACGCGCCGACCGCCTGTTCCAGATCGTCCAGGTCCTGCGAGGCCGCCGCCTGACCACGGCGGCGCTGCTGGCCCAGCGCCTGGGCGTTTCCGAACGCACTGTCTATCGGGATATCCAGGCGCTGTCGCTCTCGGGCGTGCCGGTTGAAGGCGAGGCCGGCATTGGCTACCGGCTGCGGCCCGACTACGACGTGCCGCCACTGATGTTCACGTCGATGGAAGTCGAGGCCATGGTGGCCGGGTTGCGGCTGCTCAAGGCCTGGGGCGGCGGCGCGCTGGCCGCCGCCGCCGATCCCTCGCTCGAAAAACTGATGGCCGCCCTACCGCCGCAACGGCGCGTGGCCGCGCAGCAGAGCCGCATTTTCGCGCCCGAGTACGTCAACCAGCCCGCCGTGCGCGAGGCTTTCGACATCGTGCATACGGCCATCGGCGCGCAACGCCTGCTGCGGATCGACTACAGCGACGCGCAGCAACGCGAAAGCGTGCGCGTGGTGCAACCACTGGGCCTGTTCTTCTGGGGTAATGTCTGGCTGCTGGCGGCGTGGTGCACGACGCGCTCCGACTACCGCAGCTTCCGGCTGGACCGCTGCCGCGCCCTGACGATGCTCGACGAGCATTTCCTCGAGACGTCAGAGCGTTCGCTCAACGGATTCCTCCGCACCATCCATTCCGACACGCAGGGATAGTCGGGCACGGAGCCCGCCGGCTTATCTCACGCCGGTTGTTCGGCGAGCAGCGACTCGATGTCTGCGCGGATTTCCTCGGGCTTGGTTGTGGACGCATAACGCTTGAAGACGGTACCGTCGCGGCGCAGCAGGAACTTGGTGAAATTCCACTTGATCGCCTGGGTACCGAGGAACCCCCGCTTCTCCGACGTCAGCCACTTGTAGAGCGGATGCGCGTCCGCGCCGTTCACGTCGATTTTCTCGAACATCGGGAACGTGACGTGAAATCGGGATTCGCAAAACGCGCCAATTTGTTCGGCGTCACCAGGCTCCTGCTTGCCAAACTGGTTGCAGGGAAAGCCAAGCACGTCGAAGCCGCGCGCCTGATAGGACGCCTGCAGCGTCTGCAGGCCCGCGTATTGCGGCGTGAAGCCACATTCGCTCGCGGTGTTGACGATCAGCAGCACCTTGCCGCGGTAGTCGGCCAGCGGCTGAGGCTGGCCGGACAGCGAATTGGCTTCGAACTGGTACACATTGCTCATCGTGGTCTCCTGCGGTGTATGGGGGCAGTACAGGCCGTGAGAATACCGCGTCCGCTCAGATCACGTTCAGGTGTTCGGTGCCGGCGCCGAGATCGTTGTCGCGATGGCGTTTGCTGTGGAGTTTGATCATCAGGCGCAGGTCGTTGAGCGAGTCAGCGTTCTTGAGCGCGTCTTCGTACGTGATCTTCTCCGTCTCGTAGAGTTCGAACAGCGCTTGGTCGAACGAGATCATGCCCTGCTCGCGCGACTTCTTGATGACTTCCTTGAGCTCGTGAATCTCGCCCTTGAAGATCAGGTCAGCCACTAGCGGCGTGCCGATCATGATCTCCACCGCCGGCACGCGGCCCTTGCGGCCGGCACGCGGCAGCAGGCGCTGCGAAATCATCGCCTTCAGGTTCAGCGACAGGTCGATCAGAAGCTGCTGGCGCTTTTCCTCTGGGAAGAAGTTGACGATACGGTCGATCGCCTGATTGGCGTTGTTCGCGTGCAGCGTGGCCAGGCAAAGGTGGCCCGTTTCCGCGTACTGCATCGCGTATTCCATCGTGTCGCGATCGCGGATTTCGCCGATCAGGATCACGTCCGGCGCCTGGCGCAGCGTGTTCTTGAGCGCGACGTGCCACGACTCGGTGTCGATCCCCACCTCGCGCTGCGTGACGATGCAGTTCTGATGCGCGTGGACGTATTCGATCGGGTCCTCGATCGTGATGATGTGGCCGTACGAATGCGCGTTGCGGTGGTCGAGCATGGCCGCCAGCGAGGTCGACTTGCCCGAGCCAGTGGCGCCGGTGACGATCACCAGACCGCGCTTGGACATCACGATCTCATGCAGCGTCGGCGGCAGGTCCAGGTCTTCGACCGATGGAATGCGGGTGTTGATGGTCCGCAGCACCATGCCCGCGCGGCCTTGCTGGATGAAGGCCGAGACACGGAAACGTCCGACGTCCGGCACGGCGATCGCGAAATTGCATTCGCGGGTGTCCTCGAACTCCTTGGTCTGGCGCTCGTTCATGATCGAGCACACCAGGGTAAGCGCGTGGGTCGGGTTCAACGGCTGCTGGGAAACCGGCGTGATCTTGCCGTCGACCTTGACGGCCGGAGGAAATTCCGCAGTGATGAACAGATCGGAGCCACGGTTCTTGACCATCAGCCCCAGCATTTCGTTGATGTACTTTGCAGCGGATTCGCGGTCGAGCATGGTCATTCCCTTCCCCCTTAACCCATGAAGGCGTCGGGATTTTTCGCAATCGCCCGCGCGTCGCTGTAGTTGATCATGCCCCGCTTGATCAGGTCGCTCAGGCACTGGTCCAGCGTCTGCATGCCCAGGCCGCTCGACGTCTGCATCATCGAGTACATCTGCGCGATCTTGTTTTCGCGGATCAGGTGGCGAATCGCAGGCGTGGCGATCATGATTTCATGTGCCGCCGTCCGACCGTTGCCGTCGCGTGTCTTGAGCAGCGTCTGCGAGATCACGGCCTCGAGCGACTCCGACAGCATGGTTCGCACCATGTCCTTTTCTTCCGGCGGGAACACGTCGACCACACGGTCAATCGTCTTGGCGGCCGAACTCGTGTGCAGCGTGGCGAAAACCAGGTGACCGGTTTCCGCGGCGGTCAGCGCCAGGCGGATCGTTTCCAGGTCACGCAATTCGCCCACCAGAACCACGTCCGGGTCCTCGCGCAGTGCCGAGCGCAGCGCGTTGGCGAACGAATGGGTGTGAGGGCCAAGCTCGCGCTGGTTGATCAGACTCTTCTTGGACTGATGCACGAATTCGATTGGATCCTCCACCGTGAGGATGTGACCCATGTCGTTGTCGTTGCGATGGTCGACCATCGCGGCGAGCGTGGTCGACTTGCCCGAGCCCGTGGGCCCGGTGACCAGCACCAGGCCACGCGGCTTCATGCACAGATCGGCGAACACGGCGGGCGCGCGCAGGTCCTCGAGCGTCAGGACCTTCGACGGAATTGTCCGGAACACCGCGGCCGCGCCGCGCTGGGTGGTATAGGCGTTGACCCGGAAACGGGACAGACCAGAGATCTCGAAGGAGAAATCGACCTCAAGGCGCTCTTCATAAGACTTGCGCTGAACGTCGCTCATGATGTCGTACACCATGGCGTGGACGTCCTTGTGCGTCATTGCCGCGACGTTGATGCGGCGCATATCCCCGTGAATACGCACCATCGGCGGCATGTCAGCCGAGAGGTGGAGATCGGATGCCTTGTTCTTGACCGCAAAAGCCAATAGCTGCGCGATGTCCATCTATAATGACCCCACCCTAAAAGACTGCTTTTTGTTGTACTTCTTTGGTATGTTCGCCGGATTATGTCTGTAATCGCCGCCAACTTGCAAGCCGTGAAGAATGACATCGCGGCGGCTGCACAACAAGCCAGCCGGGACCCTTCCGGGGTGACCCTGCTGGCCGTCTCCAAGACCGTCTCACCCGATCGCGTGCGCGAGGCCTTCGAGGCCGGACAGCCAGCGTTTGGCGAGAACTACGTGCAGGAAGGTCTGGACAAGATCGCCGCGCTGGGCGATCTGCGCAGCCGCATCGCGTGGCACTTCATCGGCCCGCTGCAAAGCAACAAGACCCGCCCCGTGGCCGAGCAGTTCGACTGGGTCCATGCCATCGACCGCCTGAAGATCGCGGAGCGGCTGTCAGCGCAGCGGCCGGCGGATCTGGCGCCCCTGCAGGTCTGCATTCAGGTCAATATCAGCAACGAAGACACCAAGAGTGGCGTGCTTCCCGAGGAAGTGCTGGCGCTGGCGCGCGCCGTGGCCGCATTGCCGAACCTGCGATTGCGCGGCCTGATGGCGATTCCCGCGCCGGCAGCGGACCTGGCCGCTCAGCGCGTGCCATTTGCCGCGCTGCGCCGGTTGCTCGAGGAACTGCGACAGTCCGGACTGGATGTGGATACGCTCTCGATGGGGATGTCCGCCGACATGCCCGCTGCCATCGCCGAGGGCGCCACGATGGTGCGGATCGGCACCGCGATATTCGGCGCGCGAGGCTGACGGCACCCGTCGCTTCACACCCTCCCCGCTCAACAGATTCATCAACGCCAGCCGACATGCGTCGTGCCGGCAGACAGGAACCATGATGCTCGACTCCCTTACTTTCGGCTTCCTCGGCGGCGGCAATATGGCCTCGGCCCTGATCGGTGGCCTGGTAGCCCGTGGCGTGCCAGCCAACGCGATTCGCGTGGTCGATCCGTTCGAAGACGCCCGCCAACGCCTGGCCACGACGCTTGGCGTACAGACACTGGCTGCACCGGACGCCGCGTTTGGCGCCAGCAACGTGATCGTGCTGGCGGTCAAGCCGCAGCAGTTCAAGGACGCCGTGGGCGCCCTGGCTCCACAGTTGAAGAACAGCCTGATCATCAGCGTGGCGGCTGGCATCCGGCTTCAGGACATGCAGCGCTGGCTGGGCACCAACCGCCTTGTCCGCGCGATGCCCAATACGCCCGCGCTGGCCGGCATGGGGATGACCGGACTGGCCGCCGCCCCGGGTCTGTCCGACGAAGACCGCGCCATCGCCAAGGCCGTGGCCGAGGCCGTCGGCCAGTGCGTGTGGGTCGAGGGCGACGACCAGATCGACGCCGTGACGGCGATTTCCGGCAGCGGCCCGGCCTACGTGTTCTATTTCGTCGAGGCGATGGAGCGTGCCGCCATCGAGATGGGTCTGTCCGCCGAGCAGGGTCGCAAGCTGGCCGTCGAAACGTTCCGCGGGGCCGCCGCGCTGGCAGCGGAGTCGTCCGAACCAGTATCGACGCTGCGTGAGCGTGTCACCTCGAAAGGCGGCACGACCTATGCCGCGCTGACCTCGATGGACGCCAGCGGCATCCAGGACGCCTTCGTTCGCGCCATGCTGGCCGCCGCCGCGCGGGGCCGCGAGATGGGAGCGGAGTTCGGGAAGGACTAAGAAAAAACCGGGGCCTGGCCCCGGTTTCTTACTTCAGCAGATACGCCACGAACGTCCCGGCGAACACGCAGGCACCCAGCCAGTTGTTGTGCCGGAAGGCCGCGAAACACTTCATGCGGTCGCGCTCGCGAATCAGCGTGTAGTGATAGCCCGCCATCCCCGCGGCTGCCACCAGGCCGGCATAGTACGGCCAGCCCAGTCCGAGCAGCGATCCTGCCCAGGCCATCAAACCCAGGAAGACGGCGTAGCAGATC
Source organism: Cupriavidus metallidurans CH34 (assembly GCF_000196015.1). Taxonomy (NCBI): domain Bacteria; kingdom Pseudomonadati; phylum Pseudomonadota; class Betaproteobacteria; order Burkholderiales; family Burkholderiaceae; genus Cupriavidus; species Cupriavidus metallidurans. The sequence goes on from NC_007973.1 coordinate 3,193,988, forward strand.
ATGATCGCGGCCACGTCGAACCGGCCAAACGTGATCGCCGACGTCTTCATGCCCAGCAGCAGGTCGTCATCGCGATCGACCATCGCGTATGCGGTGTCATAGGCAATCGCCCAGAACACATTGGCCAGCAGCATCAGCCAGGCCACGAACGGCACCTGATCCTGGATCGCCGCGAAGGCCATCGGGATGCCGAAGCCGAATGCGATACCCAGGTACGCTTGCGGGATCGCGAAAAACCGCTTGAAGAACGGATAGGTTCCCGCCAGGACGGCGGCCACCACGGCCAGCCATTTGGTCAGCGCATTCAACGGCAGAATCAGCGCCAGCGCGATCAGCGCCAGCACCGCCGCCACGGCCAGCGCTTCCCAGCTGGCAATCAGCCCGGCGGTCAGCGGCCGCTCCTTCGTGCGTTTCACGTGCTTGTCAAAATCGCGGTCGGCCCAATCGTTCATGGCGCAACCGGCCGAACGCATCAGGAACGTGCCAGCGAAGAAGATCCAGAACAGGGTCCATCCCGGCGGCCCGCCGGCGGCCATCCACATGGCCCAGAGCGTGGGCCATAGCAACAGCAGCGTGCCAATCGGCTTGTCGATGCGAACCAGGCGCGCGTATAGCGCCAGACGGCTCGGGTGGGCGGGGGCGGTGGAGGGATGGGACATGGCGGCGTACTTCTGGCAAGACTCAAACAAAAACGCGCCGCGGCCAGTTGGACCGTGACGCGTTGGCCCGGTTGCCGCAAGCGACGTGGCAACCGGTGACTGGCATGACGGGGATCAGGCCAGCAGCGAACGCAGCATCCACGCAGTCTTCTCGTGCGTCTGCATGCGCTGGGTCAGCAGGTCCGCCGACGGTTCGTCGCCAGCGGCATCGATCGCCGGGAACAGCGAGCGCGCGGTGCGCACCACAGCTTCCTGGCCTTCCACGAGCTTGCGGATCATCTCGGTGGCTTCGGGCACGCCCTCTTCCTCGGCGATCGAGGACAACTTGGCGTATTCCTTGTAGGTGCCCGGGGCCGGATAGCCCAATGCGCGGATACGCTCGGCGATTGCGTCCACGGCCAGCGCCAGCTCGTTGTACTGCGTCTCGAACATCAGATGCAGCGTGTTGAACATCGGACCCGTCACGTTCCAGTGGAAGTTGTGGGTCTTGAGGTAGAGGGTGTACGTATCTGCCAGCAGCTTGCAAAGGCCTTCCGCGATCTTCTTGCGGTCCTTGTCCGAGATACCGATGTTCACGCTCATCTCATTCTTCTTTGCCATGGTCGTTCAGCTCCATTTTGTTCAAGCCACGAGGATCGGCGCCCCAAAGTGACGCCGGCGGACAGTGGCCATTATCGCACCAGGACTACGCCACAAGGGAAGAAAGCCCCCTTGCGGCATCGAGGAACATCGCCATCGCGCCGAGCGCGACGATTGCCATGCCGATTTCCTTGCGTACCACCTTGCGGCGCAGGCGAGAGGCTTCACCACGGCCGGCGTCGCGCGCTTGCACGCGGAGTTGGCGAAAGCCTGATACGAAAAGATTGAGCATTGCCATGATGTCACTCCATAGTCCATCGCGTTTCTGGACGGGTTCCCGGAACCCGATGGAAGAAGTGTATTAGGCGACTATTGAATCGTCTATTCGATAAATTTCATATATCGAATAGACGATACCTATGCTTGCAGAAGGGATATGGCCCGGCGGTCAGGCCGGGATGGGATTCAGGCCGCGACGGCCTCGACCGTCTCCGTGTCGCCGAGCCTGCGCACGCCGGGCAGTTCGCACGCGGCCACCGCGTTGGCCAGCGCTTCCATGGCGGGAAGCCGCGTGAAGCTCTTGCGCCAGGCCAGCACCACGCGGCGGTCCGGCACGGGCTCGGCAAACGGCACGTAGGACAGCATGTCGTTGTGCGGCTTGAGGTCGGGCACCGAGGTGCGCGGCAGCACGGTGATACCAACACCGCTGGCCACCATATGACGGATGGTCTCGAGCGACGAACCTTCGAACGTCTTCTGGATGCCGTCGGCCGCCTGCGAGAAGCGCGACAGTTCCGGACACACGCTCAGCACGTGATCGCGGAAACAATGGCCGCTGCCGAGCAGCAGCATGGTCTGCTGCTTCAGTTCGTCCGGATCCACCTTGGTCTGCTGGGAAAGCTGGTGCCCGCGCGGCACGGCCACCACGAACGGCTCGTCATACAGCGGACGCACCGTCAGGCCGGAGTCCGGGAACGGCTCGGCCATGATCGCGCAGTCGATTTCGCCCTGCTTGAGCAGTTCGATCAGCTTGTTCGTGTAGTTCTCCTGCAGCATCAGCGGCATCTGCGGCACGGTCTCGATCATCTGCTTGACCAGTGCCGGCAGCAGGTACGGCCCGATCGTGTAGATCACGCCCAATCGCAGCGGCCCGGCCAGCGGGTCCTTGCCCTGCTTGGCGATCTCACGAATCGCCATGGTCTGCTCAAGCACACGCTGCGCCTGCGCGACGATCTGCTCGCCGATGGCCGTCACCGACACCTCGGAGGTGCCCCGCTCGAAGATCTGCACGGTCAGCTCGTCCTCCAGCTTCTTGATGGCGACCGACAGGGTCGGCTGCGACACGAAGCAGGCCTCGGCAGCCCGGCCGAAATGGCGCTCGCGCGCCACGGCGACGATGTACTTGAGTTCGGTGAGCGTCATGATCAATCAATTCCGGTTAGGCGATAGATTTTAGCTTCGATTCCCGTCCTTGTCAGATCGACAGGCAAAAGAAGCTGATTCGCCACTTTCAGACCTCTCCAATATGGCGAAGGCACGACATCAGGCCTTCAGGAAGTGCTCCCGGCCACCCAGCCAGCGCGACAGATGCGCCTCCACCGCTTCCGGGTACCGTTCCAACATCAGCTCGGCGGCCTCCTGGGCGTAATCGACGAGCCAGGCATCGGTTTCGAGGTCGGCGAATCGCAGCATCGCCTCGCCCGACTGCCGGGCACCCAGGAATTCACCGGGGCCGCGAATCTGCAGGTCGCGCCGTGCGATCTCGAAGCCGTCGGTGGTTTCGCGCATCGTCGCCAGCCGCTCGCGCGCTGTGGGCGACAGCGGCGCCTGGTACATCAGCAGGCAGACCGACTCGGCGCTTCCCCGCCCCACGCGCCCCCTTAACTGGTGGAGTTGCGCCAGCCCGAAACGTTCGGCGTGTTCGATCACCATCAGCGATGCATTGGGAACGTCGACGCCCACTTCGATCACGGTGGTGGCCACCAGCACCTGCAGCCGGTTGGCGGTGAAATCGTCCATCACGGCGGCCTTCTCGGCCGGTGGCAGCCGCCCGTGAACCAGCCCGACACGCAGATCGGGCAGCGCCGCAACCAGCGTTTCGTACGTCTCGACTGCCGTCTGGAGCTGCAGCGCCTCGCTTTCCTCGATCAGCGGACACACCCAGTAGACCTGGCGCCCTTCGGCGGCCGCATGGTGCACGCGCTCGATCACCTCGTCGCGGCGCGCGTCATTGACCAGCCGCGTGACGATTGGCGTGCGGCCGGGCGGCAATTCGTCGATCACCGACACATCGAGGTCGGCGTAGTAGGTCATCGCCAGCGTGCGCGGGATCGGCGTGGCCGACATCATGAGCTGGTGCGGCACCACTTTTTCCTCCGCCGGTCGCGCCGGCTCGCCCGGCTGGTCCGCTTCCCCGGCCTTGCCACGCAGCGCCAGCCGCTGGGCAACGCCGAAGCGATGCTGCTCGTCGACCACGGCCAGACCGAGCCGGGCGAACCGAACGGTGTCCTGGATCAGCGCATGGGTGCCGATCACGAGCTTCGCCTCGCCTGATTCGGCGCGCGCCACGGCCTCGCGCTTCTCCTTCGCCTTCAGACTGCCCGCCAACCAGACCACAGGCACGCCAAGCGGTTCGAGCCATGCGGACAACTTGCGGAAATGCTGCTCGGCCAGGATTTCGGTCGGCGCCATCAACGCGGCCTGATAGCCGGCGTCGATCGCCTGGCACGCGGCCAGCGCGGCGACGATCGTCTTGCCGCTGCCCACGTCGCCCTGTAGCAGACGATGCATGGGGTGCGGACGGGCCATGTCGGCGGCGATTTCCTCGACCACCCGCTGCTGCGCGCCCGTCAGGCGGAACGGCAGCGCGCCAAGGAAGCTGGTCAGCAAGCCACCCGCACGGCGCGGCATCGACGGCGCGTTCTTCTCCTTGCGCGCGGCCTGCGAGCGGCGCAGCGAAATCTGCTGCGCGAGCAGTTCATCGAACTTGATCCGCACCCACGCCGGATGCGAGCGATCGGCCAGCGCGGCCTCGCTTTCCTGCTGTGGCGGGTTGTGCAGCAGGCGCAGGCAATCGATCAGCGGCGGCAGCTTCAACTGCGCCAGCGGCCCGCGCAGCACCGCCTGGGGCAGGGTTTCCGGCATCGGCGTGCGCTGCATCGCCCCGCCGATGGCCTTGCGCAGGTAAGCCTGAGAAATCCCGGCGGTGGCCGGATAGACCGGCGTCAGGCGGTCCGGCAACGGCTCGCCCGGCGTCACCGCCCGCACGGTTGGATGGACCATCTCGGCGCCAAAGAAGCCGCCGCGAATCTCGCCGCGCACGCGCAGACGCGTGCCTTCGGCCATCTGCTTGGTCTGGCCGCCGTAGAAATTGAGGAAACGCAGCGTCAGTTCGCCGGTTTCATCGGCCACCTTGACCACAAGCTGGCGGCGCGGGCGGAACGTCACCTCGTTCGAGATCACTTCGCCTTCGATCTGCGCCGGCAGGCCAATACCCGCACGGTGGATCGCGTCGCGGATCGGCTCGAGCGTGGTTTCGTCCTCGTAGCGGAGCGGCAGGTGCAGCACGAGGTCGACACTGCGTCGCAGGCCGAGCTTGGCCAGCCGCGCTGCGGCCGTGGACGGCTTGGCATCGGCAGCCTTGGCGGATTTCCTGGCGGCGGAGGCGGGTTCGTCGATCGGTTCGGTGGCGGAGCCTGGCATCAGCGCGGGAATATGGGCGGCAACATGGGCAAGCAGGCGAAGCCTGGCGCCCAAGCCTTACAATGTCGGATTCGCCGATTTTACCCATGCCGTACCGATCACCGCGGTAGCACGCCCACAAAGCTTGCCGCCGTGCACGGTTTTGGCCGTTGTATCCAGCCATGTTGACCCTGTCCGATTTCGATTTTCCGCTGCCGCCCGAACTGATCGCGCAGTCCGCCCTGCCTGACCGCAGCGCCAGCCGTCTGCTGGTGGTGGAGCGGACCGCCCCCGAGGACACGTCCGAGGCGGTGCGGCTGGTCGACCGCGCCTTCAGCGACATCCTTGAATATCTGAATCCGGACGACCTGCTCGTGTTCAACGACACGCGCGTGATCAAGGCCCGTTTTTTCGGCCACAAGCCGAGCGGCGGCCGGATCGAAGTGCTGGTGGAACGGGTGGTCGATACCCACACGGTGCTGGCCCAGGTGCGCGCGTCGAAGACGCCTGTCGAGGGCAGCCTGCTGCACCTGGCGGATGACGCCTTCGCAGTGACCGTGGGCCCCCGCGTCGACCAGTTCTTCACACTGCGCTTTCCCGAGCCCGCGCTCGACCTGATCGAACGTTACGGCCGCCTGCCGCTGCCGCCGTACATCACCCACGACCCCGACGCCTACGACGAAACGCGCTACCAGACCGTCTACGCGCGCAACCCCGGCGCGGTGGCCGCGCCCACGGCCGGATTGCACTTCGACGACGCCCTGTTCGCCCGGCTGGACGCCGCCGGCATCCGCCGCGCCTTCCTGACGCTGCACGTTGGCGCGGGCACGTTCCAGCCCGTGCGTACCGAAAACCTGTCCGAGCACAAGATGCATTCGGAGTGGTATGCCATCTCGCCCGAACTGGCGGATGCCGTGCGCGAGACCCGCGCGCGTGGCGGACGCGTGATCGCCGTCGGCACCACGTCGCTGCGCGCGCTGGAATCGGCCGCCGCCGAAGATGGCACGCTGGAGGCGGGCAGCGGCGATACTGACATCTTCATCACGCCCGGCTACGCCTTCCGCATCGTCGACGCGCTGATCACCAACTTCCATCTGCCCAAGTCCACGCTGCTGATGCTGGTCTCCGCGCTGGCCGGCGTGGAGGCGATTCGCGACGCCTACCGTCATGCCGTGGACGCGCGCTACCGCTTCTTCAGCTACGGCGACGCCATGCTGCTCACCCGCCGCGACCGCCGCGCCTGACCGCCCCCGAGAACACACCATGCTCAATTTCGAACTGCTGACCACTGATGGCAACGCCCGCCGTGGCCGCGTCACGCTGAACCACGGCGTTGTGGAAACGCCGATCTTCATGCCCGTAGGCACCTACGGGTCGGTCAAGGCAATGTCGCCGCTCGAACTCAACGAGATCGGCGCGCAAATCATCCTCGGCAATACGTTCCACCTGTGGCTGCGCCCGGGGCTCGACGTCGTTGACACCCACGCCGGCCTGCACAAGTTCATCGGCTGGGACAAGCCGATCCTGACCGATTCGGGCGGTTTTCAGGTGTTTTCGCTGGGAGAACTGCGCAAGATCACCGAGGAAGGTGTCACGTTCGCATCGCCGGTCAATGGCGACAAGCTGTTCCTGTCGCCCGAGATCTCGATGCAGATCCAGCGCACGCTGAACTCAGACATCGTGATGCAATTCGACGAGTGCACGCCGTACGAGATCGACGGCCGTCCCGCCACGCACGACGAGGCCGCCCGCTCCATGCGGATGAGCCTGCGCTGGGCCAAGCGTTCGCGCGACGAGTTCGACCATCTGGCCAATCCCAACGCGCTGTTCGGCATCGTGCAGGGCGGCATGTTCGAGGACCTGCGCGACGAATCACTGGCGGGCCTGTCGGAACTGGACTTCCATGGTTACGCGATCGGCGGCCTGTCGGTTGGTGAGCCGAAGGAAGACATGATGCGGGTGCTGGAGCACGTTGGTCCCCGCTTGCCGGCGCACAAGCCGCACTATCTGATGGGCGTTGGCACGCCCGAGGACCTGGTGGCCGGCGTGGCGCACGGCGTCGACATGTTCGACTGCGTGATGCCGACCCGCAACGCCCGCAACGGCTGGCTGTTCACGCGCTTTGGTGACGTGAAGATCCGCAACGCGGCGCACCGCAACGACCCGCGCCCGCTGGACGAACAGTGCGGCTGCTACACCTGCCGTAACTTCTCCCGGGCCTACCTGCACCACCTGCACCGCGTGGGCGAAATCCTTGGCGCGCGCCTGAACACGATCCACAACCTCTATTACTACCTGGAACTGATGCGCGAGATGCGCACGGCCATCGAAGAGCACCGCTTCGAGGCATTCCGCCGCCAGTTCGCCGAAAATCGCGCGCGCGGCACACGCTGAGTGTCTCTCGGACCGGGCCGGCTGAGAACTTTCGGCGCGGCCAAGGTCGAATAGCTGGCCTGAAATCGGCCGCTTCGGGGTGGCTTTCCGCATCCTCCGCAAAGTACGCGGAACGCACCCCGAACAAACCCGCAATTCGCCCTAGAATGCCAAGGCGGGACAATGACCGGGTGATAGAATGCCCGATTCCCTGATTGAACTTTGTGACGGAGAAGTAACGTGTTTATCTCTAACGCTTTTGCCCAGACTGCTGGTATCGGCGGCGGCGCCGGTGGCCTGATGAGCTTTCTGCCGATCATCCTGATGTTCGCGGTGCTGTGGTTCATCATGATCCGCCCGCAGATGAAGCGCCAGAAGGAAACCAAGGCAATGATGGAAGCGCTGGCCAAGAACGACGAAGTCGTGACGGCGGGCGGCATCCTGGGCCGCGTCACCAAGGTCAACGAGAACTACGTGACCCTGGAAGTGGCCGAAGGTACGGAAATCACCGTGCAGAAGAATGCGGTGACCACTGTGCTGCCGAAGGGCTCGCTGAAGTCGCTCTGATCCGGCACGTTTTCCGCCTGAATCAGGCATGGACGTGGCGCACGACGCCTCCGACCATGCCCTGCGCAGCCGCCTGAATCCGCACAGGGGTCCCGTCCGGACCCTCCTACGGGTTGCCAGGCGGCTGTTTGCCAACCGGTCCGGCCGATCCGGCGCGCGATGCGCGCGATTATCGACCACGCCAACCGCAATGACTGGCCAACGATGAATCGTTATCCGATTTGGAAATACATCGTGATTCTGGTGGCTCTGGCCATCGGCATCACCTACACCATGCCGAACTTCTTCGGCGAGGCGCCCGCCGTCCAGGTATCGTCGGCCAAGGCCACGGTCAAGGTCGACCTGTCCATGCAGAAGCATGTCGAGGAGATCCTGGCGCAGAACCAGCTGCAGCCTGACGGGGTGTTCTTCGACGTGTCCGGCCAGTCCGGCTCGGTCAAGGCGCGCTTCCGCACCACTGACGAGCAGCTCAAGGCCAAGGACGTGCTGTCGCGCTCGCTGAACCCCGACGCGAACGATGCGACCTATGTCGTGGCGCTGAACCTGCTGTCCGGTTCGCCGCGCTGGCTGACCGCGCTGCACGCGCTGCCCATGTACCTGGGTCTGGATCTGCGCGGTGGCGTGCACTTCCTGCTACAGGTGGACATGAAGGGCGCCGTCGACAAGAAGCTCGACAGCCTGGCCGGCGATGCGCGCACGCTGCTGCGCGACAAGAACATCCGCCACGGCGGCATTGACCGTGACGGCGAGCGTCTGACCGTGCGCTTCAGCAATGGCGACGACGCGGAACGCGCGCGCGGCATCCTGGCCGACAACCTGCGCGAGCTGGCCTTCACGATGGACGGCACGAACATCGTCGGCACGTTCACGGAAGCCGCCCGCAAGACCGTGCAGGACGGCGCCGTCAAGCAGAACATCACCACCCTGCACAATCGTGTGAACGAACTTGGCGTGGCAGAGCCGGTGATCCAGCAGCAAGGCTCCGACCGCATTGTGGTGCAGCTGCCGGGCGTGCAGGACACCGCCAAGGCCAAGGACATCATCGGCCGTACCGCCACGCTCGAGGCGCGCCTGGCCGATCCGGATGTGCGCAACCCGCGCCCGGGTGACCCCGTGCCGTTCGGCGACGAGCTGTTCACGCAAGGCAACAGCGCCCCGGTGCTGCTGCGCAAGCAGGTGATCTTCACCGGCGACCGTATCGAAAGCGCCTCGGCCGGTTTCGACCAGAACCAGCGCCCGTCCGTCAACATCAAGCTCGACGCCCAAGGCGGCCGCATGCTGCGTGACGTGTCGCGGGAGAACATTGGCAAGCCGATGGGCATCGTCCTGTTCGAGAAGGGCAAGGGCGAAGTGCTGACTGTGGCGACGATCCAGTCCGAGCTTGGCTCGAGCTTCCAGATCACCGGTTCTTACTCGACCGAAGCCGCCAACGACCTGGCCCTGCTGCTGCGCGCCGGCTCGCTGGCCGCCCCGATGGAAATCATCGAGGAACGCACAATCGGCCCGTCGCTGGGCGCGGACAACATCCAGAAGGGCTTTGACTCGGTGGCCTACGGCTTCGCCGCGATCGCCGTCTTCATGGTGCTGTACTACATGCTGTTCGGCGTGTTCTCCGTGATCGCGCTGGGCGTGAACCTGCTGCTGCTGGTGGCGGTGCTGTCGATGCTGCAGGCCACGCTGACGCTGCCTGGCATCGCCGCTATCGCGCTGGTGCTCGGCATGGCCATCGACGCGAACGTGCTGATCAACGAGCGGATCCGCGAGGAACTGCGCGCGGGCGCATCGCCGCAGATGTCGATCGCCATCGGCTTCGAGCGTGCCTGGGCCACGATTCTCGACTCGAACGTGACCACGCTGATCGCTGGCCTGGCGCTGCTGGCCTTTGGCTCGGGCCCGGTGCGCGGCTTTGCCGTGGTGCACTGCCTGGGCATTCTGACCTCGATGTTCTCGGCGGTGTTCTTCAACCGCGGCCTGGTCAACCTTTGGTACGGCCGCAAGAAGAAGCTCCAGGGCTTGGCCATCGGTCAGATCTGGAAGCCGGACACCACCGACACCCCGGTCGCCAAGTAAGCCAGGACACATCAGGAACCCATCATGGAATTTTTCCGCATCAAGCGCGACATTCCGTTCATGAAGCACGCGTTGATCTTCAACGTGGTGTCCTTCCTGACGTTTGCCGCCGCTGTTTTCTTCCTCTGGCACAAGGGCCTGCACCTGTCGATCGAATTCACCGGCGGCACGGTGATGGAGGTCAACTACCAGCAGGCCGTCGATCTCGAGAAGGTCCGTGGCCAGGTCAGCAAGCTCGGCTACTCCGATGTGCAGGTGCAGAATTTCGGCACCTCGCGCGACGTGATGATCCGCCTGCCGCTGCAGAAGGGCCCGGACGGCAAGCAGGTGACCTCCGCGCAGCAGAGCGAGCAGGTCATGGGCGCGCTGACGGCGGCCTCGCCTGACGTCAAGCTGCAACGCGTGGAGTTCGTCGGCCCGCAGGTGGGCAAGGAACTGGCCACGGACGGCCTGCTGGCCCTGCTGTGCGTGGTGGCCGGTATCGTGATCTACCTGTCGTTCCGCTTCGAATGGAAGTTCGCGGTCGCCGGTATCATCGCCAACCTGCACGATGTGGTGATCATCCTGGGCTTCTTCGCCTTCTTCCAGTGGGAGTTCTCGCTCTCGGTGCTGGCGGCGATCCTGGCGGTGCTCGGCTACTCCGTGAACGAGTCGGTGGTGATTTTCGACCGGATCCGCGAAGCCTTCCGCAAGTACCGCAAGATGACTACGCATGAAGTCATCGACCACGCGATCACCAGCACGATGTCGCGGACCATCATCACCCACGGCTCGACCGAAATGATGGTGCTGTCGATGTTCTTCTTCGGCGGCCCGACGCTGCACTACTTCGCCCTGGCCCTGACTGTGGGTATTCTGTTCGGTATCTACTCGTCGGTGTTCGTGGCCGCGGCGCTGGCGATGTGGCTCGGCGTGAAGCGCGAAGACCTCGTCAAGGGCGACAAGAAAGGCGGCGACGTAACCGACCGCAACGACCCGAACTTCGGCGCGCAAGCTTGACGCGGCGCTCGGGTTGAACGAAAAAGGCACCTTCGGGTGCCTTTTTCGTTTGGCGAGGAGTCCGGGACTGCCATACCCGTCAGCACCCGTGGCAAAAAGCGCTGTGCGAGGGAACGAACTCGCCCGCAAACCCACCCTTGGCTGAATGACCGTCAAGCCAAATTGGACATTGCGTCAATCACCATTGTGATTGTTCTAATTATTTATGCGGGCAAGAATGTCCGATTAACCACAAGCAGATGATCGCCACGTCACGGCATACGTGAATGGCGGAGGCAGGAGACAAGCCATGCAGCAGACCATTGAACCATCCAAGGACACCGAACTGCCTCTCGACGGCGTGCGCGTGCTTGACCTGTCCCGCGTCTTCGCTGGCCCGCTGTGCGGGCAAGTCCTGGCCGACTTCGGTGCCGAGGTGGTCAAGGTGGAACATCCCGGCCGTGGCGATGACACCCGTGATTGGGGGATGCGCATTGGCAAGACGGAGACGACTTACTACAACAGCATGAACCGCAACAAGCGGTCCATCACGCTGGATCTGCAGAGCAAGGAAGGCGTGCAGATCGTCTACGAACTGCTGCCGAAGTTCGACGTCGTCATCCACAACTTCAAGACGGGCGGCGCCGAGAAGCTGGGCCTGGGCTACGAGCAGCTCAAGGCCATCAAGCCTGACCTCATCTACTGCGCCATTTCTGGATACGACACCAGCGGCCCGGAAGCGAAACGCCCCGGCTACGACCTCGTCATCCAGGGCGAGGCCGGCCTCATGGCGCTCAATGGCGAGGCCGATCAGCCGCCGTTGAAATTCGGCGTTGCGGTCGTCGACCTCATGACCGGCATGTATGCGGCACAAGCCGTACTGGCCGCCCTCTTCCGCCGCGAGCGAAAGGGCCTGGGCCAACTGATCGAGATGGCGCTGTACGACTGCGGCGTGATGGTGACGGGCTACTACGGCCTGGATGCCATGCTGCTGGGGCGCGACCCGGCACGCTACGGGAACGCCCATCCGTCCATCGTGCCCTACGGCATGTTCGAGGCTGCCGATGGTCCACTGATCATCGCGGTGGGAAACAACAACCAGTTCGACAAGTTCTGCCGCCAGGTCATCGAGCGCCCCGATATCGTCGAGGATCCACGCTACGCCACGAACGTCGAGCGCGCGAAGAACCGCGTCACCCTGACACCGCTGATCACGGGTCTGATCCATGCGTTTCCCCGCGACCTTCTGCTGGAACGCATGACCGCTTGCGGTATCCCGTGCGGCAGGGTGGCCGGGCTGCACGAGGCACTGACCAGCGAACGGACTCGCAGGGGTGGGCTGATGCGTGAGATGCCGCATCCGGTGGCAGGCACGACGCATGTATTTGCGCCGCCGTACCGTCTGGACGGAAAGCGCCCGCCGATTCGCAATGCACCGCCGACGCTTGGCGAGGGCACGCGCGCGGTATTGCAGAGTCTTCTGGATATGAGTGACGCGCAACTGCAAGAACTGCAGGCGCTCGGCGTTCTCACACTGCCCGAGGCACCTGCCAACTCCTGAGTCTTCTCCGCCCGCCGGCATGGTCCGCGCAGGACCGCCCGGCGAAGGGGACAGGCATTGGAAGCCGTTTCAAGACGATTGTGGCGTCGTTGCGGGGCCTTGCCAGAGCTGCTTCGCGTCATCGCGAAACAGCGTGTTGGAGAAAGACATTCGATGACCGCGCCGGCTCGCGCGGCATCGATTCAGGCCCCCTCCCCCCGCGTTTGCGGAGAGGGAGCCACTACGCTCACGTACGCTTAGGCTTCCGTCAACTGCTCGATCCACACGGCCAGCCGGTCCTTGGCGAACGACTCAGTCCGCGTTGTCGCGCGTGCCGTGATCGCGTCGCCTTCGCGCTGCAGTTGCAGCGCCCCACCAGCCTCTTCCAGCCACAGCAGCGCCGCCAGCCATGCCGCGTGCTCGTCGGATACAGCATCGGCCACGGGTCTTGCCACGAACTCACCGAGCGCGTCCGGCGCGGCCCACGTGACGACATCGCCGTCGCGGCGTACCGCTGCACCCAGCACTTCCGCCAGCACCGCCGTCGCGTCACCAGCGCCACGACCAGCCAGTCGCGCGCGGAACTCTGCCAGCTTCGTGCCAACCGCATGGCCGTACACGCCGCAGCGCTGGCTTTCCGCGCCGACCAGATCCGCATAGTCCAGACGCTGCCAGTCGGGCTCGGCATTGCGCGCACCCGCCAGCGACGTGCCAGCCAGATAGGTCTCCACCGGCTGGAATCGCCCCGGGCCGATCAGGCTGGCGCAGATCGCGTGGACCATGCCAACGCGCGTGGCCACGGTCTGCTTCTGCAGCACCATGAGCTTTTCACGCACCAGTTGATCACGCTCCCTGCGCAGACCAGACAACTCCAGCGCCTGCTTCATCTCCATGCGCAGCGCGGTAATGTCCCACGGCTTCTTGATGTAGCGATGGATCTGGCCCTGGTTCACGGCCTCGACGGTCTGGTCGAGTTCCGAGTACGCCGTGGTCAGAATCCGTACGATATGCGGATAGCGCTCGCGCGCGTAACGCAGCAACTCGTTGCCATATTCGCCCGGCATGCGTTGGTCGGACACCAGCACGGCCAGGCTGTCGCCATGGGCGTCGAGCAGCGCCTTGCCTTCTTCAACGGATCCCCCGGTCACCACCGGGGCAAGCTGGCCAATGGCGCGCTGGAAATACTTGACGGCCGTGGCCTCGTCATCGACGAACAGAATTGCCGGGGGTGCCTGCGTGGTATTCGGTTCGCTCATCGATCACTCCTGTTCATACGATTCTTCATATTGGGGAAATCGAGGGTTACGGTGGTGCCTGCGCCCGAAGCCGAAGCGATCCGGATGCCGCCACCAAAAGATTGCATGACGCGGTTACAGAAGATCATGCCCATCCCGCTGCCGCCCGCCGAGGCGTGCGTGGTGACGGGGTCGACGAGCAGACGATCCATCACCTCCGGCGGAATGCCGGGCCCGTTGTCCGCGATGCGGATTTCCGGCCGATCTCCAGCCACCACGACAAAGCGCAGCGACGGGTTGTCCACATCGGCCAGCGCGCGCAGCGCATTGCTCATCACCGACGACAGCACCAGCGCCACGCAGTTCGGCAGCGTCGGCACGGGAAAATCGTCGTGCAACTCGACTTGCACCCAGTTACGTTGGTTATCGGCAAACGGATAGCTATCCAGCAGGGATGCCACCAATGCCCCCGCACTGACGTCATTGCCCGGACCCGGCTTCGGCTTGGCACCGCCCGCGCTGCTGCGCACGGACTGCAGGAACGACGACAGCACTGCAAGGCAGTACTGGGCGTTGTCATGCATGGCACCGGCCGCGCGGCCGATCTCGGCATTACGCTGCTGGTTGTACTCGCCAGCCACGCGCGCCTCGATCCCGCGTGCGAAGTTGGCAATCGCCGCCAGCGGCGTATTCAGTTCATGGGCCAGAAAGGCCAGCGTCTCGTCGATCGCCATCAGCCTTTGCTGACGCACCGCGCGTTCGCGATAACGCTCTCCGGCCAGGCGCAGCACCTCGCGCACATCGGTCACGGTGATCGGCTTCTCGAGAATCTTGAAGACTTCGCCGCTATTGACGGTCTCGAGCAGCATGTCCTTGTCGGCATAGGCCGTGACCAGTATCCGCACGATCTGCGGATACTCCAGCGCCACCTGTCGCAGCAGGTCGCCACCATCGCGGCCCGGCATCCGATAGTCGGTGACCAGCACCGAGATCTTCGCTTGATGCTCCTGCAGGATGGCTATCGCCTCATCCGCGCCGGTGGCGGAAAGTACTTCGTGTTCGCTGCCGGCCGCGCGCGCGAAATACTTGCACGCCATCTCCTCGTCATCGACGTAGAGAATGGTCGCGCGCGGCTGGCTCGTATCGGTCGTCACGGCTTACTCCGCACGCGGCAGGTCGAAGCTGAAGGCGGCCCACTGGCCCACTTCGCTCTCGGCATACAGCACGCCGCCATGACGTTCGATCACGGCGTAGCTGATCGACAGGCCAAGACCCAGGCCCTGGCCCACTTCCCGCGTGGTGAAGAACGGCTCGAACACGCGGGCGAGATGCTCCTGCGCGATGCCAGGACCGTTGTCGCGCACGGTCACGCGCAGGCGTTTGTCCTCCCACCGCACCGTCGTATGGATCGCCGGATTCTGCGTACCCGCCTTGCGCATCGCCAGCGCGGCGTTCGAGAACAGGTTGATCAGCACGCCGATGATCGCGGCCTCGTCGCCAAGGACGAGGGTGTCGTCTGGCATCTCGCGCGTCATCTTGACCCCACGCAGTTCGTGCGCAGTCAGCCGTTGCGACGAATCAAGTGCCTTCTCGAACAGGAACGGGGTGCCTTCCACCTCGGCGCCCGGCTTGCGGTAGGCGAATGTCTTGAGGTCGGAGACGATATGCTGGATGCGCTGCATACCCTGTTTGGCATCGACCAGACACTCCTGGATGCCCGGTTCGGACTTCGCGGCCGGTTCCTCCATGGCCACTTCGATCGCCATCAGGCAGAAGTTGACCGGATTGTTCACCTCGTGCAGCAGGCCCGCCGCCAACGTGCCGATGGCCGCCATCTTCTCCTGCTGAAGCATCTGGCCCTTGATGTCGACCAGCTTGCGATTGATGACCTCGAGCTCCGCGTTCTTGTCCGCCACCTCGGCCTTCAAGCGGAACAGCATGAAGCGCGCGCGTTCATTGAAGAACGTGTACACGCCACTCGCTGCCGCGGCAAACAGCAGGAACAGCGAATTGACGATGAACGTCCCCACGGGCTCGATGCCGCCCGGGTGCAGCAGGCACGCGGCGGCATAAAGCACATACGACAGGACGCCGAACACCAGGTTTTGCCACAGCCCAAACGGCAAGGCGATGCCCGAGGCGAAGATCGCGAGATTCAGCCCGACGTAGTACGGCGATTCGACGCCTTCGGTCTGCGAGATCATCCAGGCGATCATGATCTGCGGCAGCAGCAGCCACGTCATGGTGAGCCACGGCGCGAAGCGGCGGCCAGCCTGGCTGTAGAGCGCGACCACCACGCCTGCGATCAGCAGCGAAACGACGATGCGCGCCGCAGCGAATGGCACTTGCCACTGCGGATACTGGCCGTAGTCGAGCCCAACCCCGAGCAGCACCAGCACGATAGCCGTGTACGCGCCGCCCCGGCTGAATGCCAGGCGGAAATCGGCCAGTTCGGACTGGTATCCGGCGTATAGCTTGTTCGAACTCATCGCCTTCGCCGGTTGGGCGGCCGAATCCTCAACGGATAGCGGCTTCGGCGAAGACATTGACGCCGGTTTCATCGACATAGAGTCGGTGGGCATGCGAGTTCTCCGGCAACAGCGAGGCCATACCGGCCTCGTCGCGATAGATCAGGTACCACTCCAGCAGATGCTCCATCCCGAACTTCTCGGGGTTGTCGGAGTGGACGTTGGTAACGAGCAGATGACCGCCCGGCCTCGTGCGCGAGGCGAAGTACGACAGCAGGCGCGAGCAGACCTTGTCGGAGAGATAGTCGAACAGACCGGCGCAATACACGGCGTCGAATTCGCGCACGCTCGGGTCGTCCGCGGTGATGCGACGCTTGAGCAGGTCGTGCACGGACTGGTGCACCATCTCGACCGATACCTTGTGCCCGGCCGACGCGGCGGACCGTTCGATCGAACCCCGCGTGTACTCGAGCGTCTCCGCGCTGAAGTCCACGAGCTGGAACGACAGCAGCTCCGGATTCGCATACTCCCGTACGAAGCGCTGGATCTCGAACGCGGGGCCGCAGCCGACGTTGAGCACGCGGAACGGGCGGCCCTCGGCACGTGCGCGTTCGGCCTGGCGCGTCAGGAAATCGACCAGCAGGTCGATTCGGTTGCGGTGCGCGGTGGCCACGGCCGCCTTCAGGAACGCCGTGTTGACGATCTGGAAGTAAGTGGTGGGCCCCTGCTGCGGATCACTGAGGATCTGGTTCACCATTTCATAGTCGCCGGCATAACCGAGCGGCTTGGTGAACGTACGATAGACGAACGGCGCGCGCAGCAGCAGCGGGTGCAGCGCGGCCTGCGCATAGGTGCGGTGGACCGGCGCCAGTTCGGGATCGACGCGTTGCGCCTCGTCCTCGAGCCAGTCCAGATAGACCTTCACCTTGCCCATCAGCGGCGTGGCCAGTTCGTAGAACACGTCCTCGCGCAGGCGTCCTTCCCGCTTCGGCAGCGACTCGGTCAGGTCCACCTGCTCGACCCATCGGGAGACTTCCGAGAGATACGCGCGCATCTCGTTGACCACGATCTGGTAGTCGCGCCGGATATTGAAACGTGTGTCCCAATCCTGCACGAACAGCTCGGCCTCGCGCGCCACCGATTTGGGCGCATCGTTGACGTCGGTGAGCTCGCGCCACTCGTCGATCAGCGTCAGGGACACCACCGCGGTCAGGCCGGTATTCACCAGACTCATGACCACGGCCTTGCCCAGGTACGCATTTTTCGCGCCCATGCGCACGCTCAGTTCGCTCAATACCTCGCTGACCTGAACGATGGAATAAGGATTGTAGATTTCCATCACCAGCGACTTGCGCTGGAGATTGATGATCGTGCCTCGCACCTGCTCGCCCTGCGAGTTGCGGAAGCTAACTACCGGATCGATTTGGGTTTTGGAGTACACGGTATCGCGCCAGGGGAAATCCGAAAAACGCTGCGCACCGTGGCGCCAATGGGCACCGGCCGGGTACAGCTCAGGCAAGGGGCCTTGCGGCGGACAACCAACTCAGGGAATGCAGCCAATGCTCATAGCGATGCGCGTGACCTGTTGCGGGGACGGGCTCGATCGGCGCAGGCCGATGCGAACGCCGTCCCGGGGGTGGGACTGCGGCGAACCATTGTACTGTGGCTGCCCGAAACCGTACAACTGTGCACCTGCGGTATTTGAGTAGGGTATGCAATCCCCAAAAAAAATGAGCCAGCACATGGCTGGCTCATTCAGATGGGGCCGGAAATGTCCCCTTGTACGTTCATCGCTACTGCAGCAGGCTCAGTCCGCCTTGACGGCTTCCACCTGGATGGCAAGCTTCACGTCCTGCTTGAAGCCGTACTTGACGCCGTAGTCGATGCCGAAATCGGCGCGGTTGATCTGGGCCACGGCATCGGCGCCGCAGGCTTCACGCTTGAGCATCGGGTGCTGCATGCACTTGAACTCGCGAATTTCCAGCTTGACCGGCTTCGACACGCCGTGCAGCGTCAGCACGCCGTCGACTTCGGTCGGGACATCGCCCTTGAACTTGGAGAACTTGCCCTTGTACGTGGCTTCCGGGAAGGCCTGCACGTCGAACATTTCGGGGCCCTTTGCGTGCTCGTTGAGCTTGCCGTTACCGAAATCGATCGACGACGCGTCGATCTTGATATCCACGGAGCCCGTCTTGCCGGCACGGTCCAGCGTCACGACGCCCGACGACTTCTCGAACTTGCCGCGCCACGTCGACAGACCGCCCATGTGGTCAGCCTCGAAGCTCGGGTAGGTGTGGGTCGGATCGATGTTGTACGTCGACGCATTGGCCAGTGCGGTACCGGCGGCGAGCGTGGCGGAAGCAGCCGCGACAGCGGCGAAAAGGGTGCGCATCTTCATATAAGGTCTCCCGTCTGGGGGTTGGATAGGAAGGTCTGATAAAACCGGCAAAAGGATGACTTCAGGTGAAACGGGCGGTCCGGGGACCGCTGGCGCCTCACCCCTTCTTGACCGGGGTAACGATACGGAACTTGATCTGCACGTCGTCGGCGACCACGGAAGTGTCCTTCCATTCGCCGTCGCCGATGTTGAACACTGTGCGCTTGATCGGCAGCACGCCTTCGAAGACCTGGCCGCCGGCGTCCTGCTTGTACGAAGCCGGCACCACCACGTCCACGGTCTTGCCCTTGATGGTCAGCTTGCCGGCAACGTCATACTTGCCCGCAGCGCCAGCCTTGATGCTGGTGGACTGGAAAACGGCTTTCGGAAATTTCGCAGCGTCGAACCATTCGCGACCCTTGACCTCCTTGGTCGTTTCCGCGTCGCCGATCTCGAAGCTCGACACGTCGATCTCGACCTTGGCCGCCGACGTTGCCAGCTTGGCGGGATCGAAGTCGACCGTGGCGTCGAACTTCTTGAACTTGCCCTCCATCGGCACGCCGATCTGGCGAGCGGTTGCGGTGACCGAGCTCTTGGCGGTGTCGATCTGGGCCCAGCCGATATTGGCGGCCAGCCCGGCGGTGACCAGTGCGGCCGACACGAGCATCACGCCAGGGCGAGACATGCGTTTCATCTTTGACTCCAGTGCGAATAGATGGATCAAGCGGTTAGCGCAGGAACGGGATCATGCGTCCGAGCGTGCCATCGCGGTCGATCACCTGGTGCTTGATCGCGGCGGCTGCGTGGACGACGACGATCGCCGCCATCAGGTAATTCAGCCAGATATGGGCAAACTTCAGGATCGGCTTGAGCGTGTCGCTGGCCTCGATCAGCGGCGGCAGCTTCCACAGGCCCAGGTACACCACGGGCACGCCCGCCGAGGAGCTGTAGAGATAGCCCGTAATCGGCACGATCAGGATCAGCAGGTACAGCAAATGATGCGCGCCAGCGGCAGCCTTGGCCTGCCAGGCCGGCGTGCCGGGCGCCACGGGCGGCGCGGCATGGGTGGCGCGCCAGATCACGCGCAGCACGGCCACGATGAAGATCGTCACGCCAATCCACTTGTGCCACGAGAACAACTTCAGCTTGGTCGGCGTCAGGCCGGGAATCCCAGTCATATAGAGGCCCAGGCCGAACGCTGCGAAGATGCCGAAGGCGATCAGCCAGTGCAGACCGATGGCGGTGGCCGTGTATCCGGCGGGCCGGCCGGCCGGAATGGAGCCTTTGGAACTCATGTCTATCAATCCCTTCGTTGATGCATTCGTTGTGCGCGCGACGTGAATGTTGCAGATCCGGCCAGTCCCGTCGCAGCGAATCCTCGCATTATTGGGGCCCGCCCATTAGCTGGGAATGGCCGAACTTCATTAAGTTGTTCAAATCATTTGAAGCGACCAGATGTCGCACCCGCCGCAATGCCGGTGATCGTAACCCGCCATCCGGGTCACATGTGGCGGCAATTGGCCGCACGGCGGTAATTTCTGCCTCAACCCTGGCGACCGGCAACAACAAAAAGGGCTGGCACCAGGCCAGCCCTTTTGTTTCCTGACGCGTCTCGAGCGTCAGATGCGATTCGCCAGTTCCACCGCGCGGCCGATGTAGCTGGCGGGCGTCATCGCCAGCAGCAGCGCCTTGGCATCGTCGGGAATCGCCAGACCCTGCACGAAGGTCTGGAGCGCCTCGCGCGAGATGCCCTTGCCGCGGGTCAGCTCCTTCAATTGCTCGTACGGATTGGGCACGCCAAAGCGGCGCATCACGGTCTGCACCGGCTCCGCCAGCACTTCCCAGCAGTTGTCGAGGTCTTCGTTGAGGCGTTCGGGATTGGTTTCCAGCTTGCCCAGGCCACGCAGGCAGGCCTCGTAAGCCAGCAGGCTGTAACCAAACGCCACACCCATGTTGCGCAGCACGGTCGAATCGGTCAGGTCACGCTGCCAGCGGGACACAGGCAGCTTCTCGGACAGGTGGCGCAGCACGGCGTTGGCCAGGCCGACATTGCCCTCCGAGTTTTCGAAGTCGATCGGGTTGACCTTGTGCGGCATGGTCGACGAGCCGATCTCGCCAGCCTTGGTCTTCTGCTTGAAGTAGCCCACCGAGATATAGCCCCAGACGTCGCGGTTCAGGTCCAGCAGGATCGTGTTGGCGCGGGCGACGGCATCGAACAGCTCGGCCATGTAGTCGTGCGGTTCGATCTGGATCGTGTACGGGTTGAACGTCAGGCCCAGGCGCGTCTCGATCACCTGCTTCGAGAACGACTCCCAGTCGAACGTCGGATAGGCGGACAGGTGCGCGTTGTAGTTACCCACGGCGCCATTCATCTTGCCGAGCAGTTCCACGCGTTCCACACGCTCGATGGCGCGGGCCAGACGCGCGGCCACGTTGGCCATTTCCTTGCCGAGCGTGGTCGGGCTGGCCGGCTGGCCGTGCGTACGCGACAGCATCGGCTGGGCGGCGTTCAGCTTCGCCAGTTCGACCAGACGCGCATGCACGCGCTTGAGCGCCGGCACGATCACGCCGTCGCGGGCGCCCTTGAGCATCATGCCGTGCGACGTGTTGTTGATGTCTTCCGACGTGCAGGCGAAGTGAATGAACTCGCTGGCGGCCTCGAGCTCCGCGTTGCCCTTGACCTGCTCCTTGAGCCAGTACTCGACGGCCTTCACGTCGTGGTTCGTGACGGCCTCGATTTCCTTGATCCGGGCGGCGTCGGCCTCGGTGAAATTCTCCACCAGCGACAGCAGCTTTGCCTCCGATGCGGCCGAGAACTTCGGCACGTCCGGCAGGCCGGCCTGGGCCAGCGCGATCAGCCAGTTGACCTCCACCTTGACGCGGTTGCGCATGAAGGCCGCCTCGGACAGCCACTCGCGCAATGCATCGGCTTTGGCGGCATAGCGGCCATCGATGGGAGACAGGGCGGTAAGCGGCGAAAGGGAAGACGTGGACATGCTGGCAACCAGAAGTAAGGGAGGTATGGGCGCGTTCCGCACATGGCGGGTGCGGGGGCGAGGCACGTGCGAAGCGATCAATGCGCCGCACGGCGCGATTTGTGCGATCACCGGGCAACGTTGGCGTGCACGGGGCCGCGGAAAGCGTAACGCGCGATTTTATCATCGGACCATGGCGCTGTGCTGCACGCCATGACCAATGTCCCGCCATCCGTGCGCCAGGCCGCATTGGTGGCGCATCCGGCGCCCGGCGCGGGTATACTCGCGCTCGCTCATCCATTAGCCTGTTATGAAGTGCATCGGGCAAGCGGCCCGTCTGCCAGCGTGGAAATCCGCCTGCCAAGGAGCGCCGATGCACTTCATAACAAGCTCAAGGGGAGAACATGAAGCTGTATGCGTCCCAAACCAGTCCGTACGCGCGGAAAGTGCGCGTGGTGCTGGCGGAGAAGAAAATTGACTACGAGATGATCGAGGAGAACGTCTGGTCGCCAGACACCACGATCGGTCGGTTCAATCCGCTCGGCAAAGTGCCCTGCCTAGTCATGGAAGACGGCGGCGCGGTCTTCGATTCGCGCGTGATCGCCGAGTATGCCGACACGCTCTCGCCAGTCAGCCGCCTGATTCCGCAGGGCAGCCGTGAGAGGCTGGAAGTCCGCTGCTGGGAAGCCCTGGCCGATGGCCTGCTGGACGCCGCACTGCTGGCGCGCCTGGAGGTCACGCAGCGCAAGGAAAGCGAACGCAGCGAAAGCTGGGTGCAGCGCCAGCGCAGCAAGATCGACGCCGCGCTGACGGCGATGTCGACCGGCCTGGCCGACAAGACCTGGTGCACCGGCACCCACTACACGCTGGCCGACGTGGCCGTTGGCTGCGCGCTGGCATACCTGGACTTCCGTTTCCCGGACATCGCATGGCGCGACCGCCATCCGAATCTGGTGGCGTTCCAGGAGAAGATCGAAAAACGCCAGTCGTTTATCGACACCGAGCCGCCGCGAGGCTGATCGCCCTCACACGGCTGTCTGCATGTGATCTTGCACGGCGCTTCACACCAGGTGTGAAGCGCCGTGTTGCATTCAGGTGCCGCCCAATCTGCCGGCACCCTTCCCGCCTTACTGGATAATCCCGCCACCCAGGCAGACATCCCCGTCATACAGCACGGCCGACTGCCCCGGCGTCACCGCCCACTGCGGCTCCGCGAACGACAGCTTCAACGCATCGCCTTCGGCTGCCACCACCCTGCAAGGGGCATCGCTCTGCCGATACCGCGTCTTGGCGGCCATCGTGGCACCCGCCGCTGGCGGCTCTCCGGCCACCCATGACAGATCCGCAGCGTTCAGTTCCGACGTCAGCAGCCACGGATGATCGTGGCCCTGCACCACGTAGAGCGTGTTGCTGGCCATGTCCTTGCGCGCCACGTACCAGGCATCGCCACTGCCATCACGGCTGCCGCCCAGGCCGATGCCCTTGCGCTGGCCCAGCGTGTAGAACGCCAGGCCGATGTGTTCGCCCACCACCTTGCCTTCGGGTGTCTTCATCGGGCCCGGTTGGGTCGGCAGATAGCGGTTCAGGAAGTCGCGGAACGGACGTTCACCGATAAAGCAGATACCGGTGGAGTCCTTCTTCTTCGCGTTCGGCAGGCCGATTTCCGCGGCGATTTCGCGCACGCGTGTCTTCGGGATCTCGCCTAGCGGAAACAGCGTGCGCGAGAGCTGTGCCTGGTTCAGGCGGTGCAGGAAGTAACTCTGGTCCTTGGTGTGATCGAACGCCTTGAGCAATTCAAACTTGCCGTTGGCCGCCTGTCGCACGCGCGCGTAGTGGCCCGTGGCAATCGTATTGGCGCCCAGCGACATCGCGTGATCGAGGAAGGCCTTGAACTTGATCTCGGCGTTGCACAGCACGTCCGGATTCGGCGTGCGGCCGGCAGAGTATTCGCGCAGGAAATCGGCGAACACGCGGTCCTTGTACTCGGCGGCGAAGTTGACGGCTTCCACGTCCACGCCGATCACGTCGGCCACGGACGCCACGTCGAGCCAGTCCTGGCGCGTCGAGCAGTATTCGCTGTCGTCATCGTCTTCCCAGTTCTTCATGAACAAGCCGATGACTTCATAACCCTGCTGCTTCAGCAACCATGCGGTGACCGACGAATCGACGCCACCGGACAAGCCCACCACCACGCGCTTGCCGCTCATGATGCCGCTCCTGCCTGCGCCGGCGGATTCGTCGGCGCGGCGGTGTCGCCCGGCGCGATCGACGCGGCCACGGTGCTCGGATGCGTATGGATCATGTCGAGCGCGAAGCGTTTGCCGGCCAGGTAGTCGTCGACGCAAGCCATCAGCAGCGGCGAGCGATGGCGCTCGGGGCAGCCACGCAGTTCCTCGGCGGTCATCCACACGGTACGGACGATGCCGGTATCCAACTGGCGCCCGGCATCGAGTGTGCCGATATCACCGGTAAAGGCGAAGCGGATATAGGTGGTGTCGCCCTGGTCGCGCGACGAACGGCCGCGGCTCGTGTAGACGCCCAGTAGCGCGCGCGGTTCGAACGAATGCGCGGTTTCCTCGAGCGTTTCGCGCACGACGGCGCGAATCAGGCTCTCGCCCGCTTCCAGATGGCCGGCGGGCTGGTTCAGACGCAGACCATCCGCGGTTTCCTCTTCCACCAGCAGGAAGCGGCCGCCCCGTTCGATAACGGCGGCTACTGTGACGCTGGCATTCCAATCACGTGACATGGTGCACATTTTTTAAGCAATCCGGCATTTTACCGGTTGCCGTGCGAACGTGCATCGCGCGAAGGTTCTTTTGGTCCACCTCGGCCCGTATATCTGCCGGTTCCCCCCCCCGCAGGTCAGCGCCCGCTCAGGCGGCTTCCCGCGCGACGACAGGCGGCAGCAGCGCAATCGCCGCGTCGAGCCTCGCCACAAGTGACTTCGACGCCGGCATCAGCGGTCGACGTACCTCCGGACGCGCCAGACCACACAGCGCCAGCGCCGCCTTCACCGGGGCTGGGTTGGGCTCGTCGAACAGCATTCCGATCAGCGGCGACAGTTGCCGGAACAGCGCGCGCGCCGCTTCCTCGCGCCCTGTGCGCGCAAGTTGAATCAGCCGCACGAACAGATCGGGCCGGATATGGGCCGAGGCCGGCACGATTCCCGCGCCACCGCGCAGCAGATGGTCGAGCATGGCAGCGTCATCGCCGCAGAACACGTCAAGGCGATCCTGCCCTGCCAGCGCGCGCATTCCCGCCGCATCGCACTCCTTGAGCGCCACGATCTGCGGATGCGCGGCCAAACGCCACGTGAGGTCAGGCGAGATCGTGCAGCCCGTGCGCTTCGGCACGTTGTACAACATCAGCGGTCTGGCCGTATGACTGGCGACGCTGCGCAAATGCCACGCGATCCCTTCATCGGACACGCGCAAGTAGTACGGTGGCGGCACGAGATAGCCAGCAAGATCAAGCCGTTCGAGCCGACGCACCTGCTCGCAGACCGCATGGGTTGCCACGCCGCCAACCCCGGCGATCACGGGCACGGTGCCTTGCACGGCCTCGAGGGTGGCGGCGGCGACCTGAAGGCGCTCCACGTCGGTCAGCAGGCCACCCTCCCCGGTCGTGCCGAGCACGATCAAACCGTCGACGCCAGCATCCGCGTAGTGCGCGGCAAGCCGTTGCACGCCGTCGAAATCCACCTGGCCGTGATGCAGCGGCGTGACCATCGGCAGCCATAGCCCATCGACGATGCGCGGGCGAGCGAACTCAATGCGTGGCATGGTCGTCTCCGAGCATCGTCGTCACGCCAAACTCGGCGGCGGGCAGCGCGGCCATGATGGCGTGCATGGCTGCCTCGCGGTCTTCGCGCTCCACCTCCACGTGCAGCGTGGTCTCGCCGTGGCGATGATCCACCTCCACCACATAGACGCGCGCAAGATTGCCGATAGCACGATGCAATGTCTGGCGCAGCATGAAGACCTGCGCCGATGACACGGCAAGCCGCAGGCGAATCCACTGCACGTTCGAAGCGATCCGGCGTCGGGGCACCGACGCATAGGCCACGGCGAGATTCGAAGACTGTCGCATGTCGCGATGATCCGCGTCTGGCGGACCGTCTGTTGAACATGACACCCATGCTAGGGATAGCGATCTCAATTTGGCGCAACATTCCGCGAGCGGGTCATCAACATCACGTAAAGATGAAGGGGCTCAGAACGTCTTGGTGATCGATGCCCACGCCGCTGCCTTGCCGAGATATCGCCCACGATTGGCGCTGGTGTAGAACGACGCCTTCGCGTTGGTATCCACATAGGCCACTGCCAGCGAGAAGCCCTTGCCCAGGTCCTTGGTCAGGCCGAGTTTCCAGTCCGTGTACGACGCATCGCTGTGATGGGCCACGCCCTGGTAGCCCACGTGCGCATTGAACGTGAGACCCCAGACGTTCAGCGGCACATTCGCCGACAGGTCGACGTAGTAACTGTTCTTGCTGTCGTCAATACCGAACAGATTGGTCACCGCATGCGAGTACTTCAGGAACACCGGGCCATAGCCGATGCCTGCGTACAGCTCCGTGGTGTACGGGCGCGTAGTGGTGTACCCACCTGGGTAGTAGTACTCCAGCACGCCGACGTCGTAGTTGAACTCGAGGTCCGACAGCTTGAAGGTGTTCCTGAAGCCACCGTAGAAATCCATTTCCACGGGCGATGACACCGACGAATCGGCGTCCTCAAGCCAGCTGATACTCGAGTTCCAGTTGCCGACGTAGAAGCCGCTGGCGTGGGAATAGTCGAATCCACCCTGGATGGCCGGGCGCAGATTGGTCTGGCTGATGCCGCGATAGCGGTAGTCGGATACCAGCGACACATTGGCCGTGAACGTATGGGGCGTGGAAGGTTCGGCCACGGGCGCAGAGGCTTCCTGCGCAAAGGCCGGCGAAAACGGCATGGCGAACAGCACGGCAGCGGCCAAGCCCGCCGGCGCCGAAGTAAGCAGACGTGTTGCGATCATGAGGAATCAGTTGTGCGTTTGGAGAGACGCCTCGAAAGAGACGTGAACGCCACGATACGCAGCCGCGCGTCAAATCGGCATCAAGAATGGGCAGGCCACTGAAGCAAATCCATCAAGGTGAATTGCGAAGCAATCGCCGCTCGATGAAAGAAGTCATTTCATGAGGCGCAAGAATGAGTCTCTGTGACGCCACAAATCCCCGACCGGCCAGTCACCACCGAATGTAAGTTTCGGGTAAGCTGCGCAAAAAATGGTGCGCCGCACGCGGTACACCAAGGGCGAGGACGTCTGCCCGACCAATCAGATACGACGCCATCAAAAGGAGAAATGGACGATGCATATCGGCATCCCGCTCGAGACGCGGGCAGGTGAGGCGCGAGTCGCCGCCACCCCGGAGACCGTCAAGAAGTACGTTGCGCAGGGCCATCAGGTAACGGTGCAAGCCGGCGCCGGTATCCGCGCCAGTATTCCCGACGCAGCGTTCGAAGCGGCAGGCGCGCGCATCGGCTCCGCGGCCGATGCGCTCGGCGCGGAACTCCTGCTGAAGGTCCGCGCGCCGGACGATGCCGAACGTGCCCAGATCAAGCCGGGTGCCGTGCTGGTCGGCATGCTCAATCCCTTCGATATCGAAAACAACGCGCGCATGGCCAGCGCCGCGATCACGGCGTTCGCGCTCGAAGCCGCGCCGCGTACCACGCGCGCGCAGAGCATGGACGTGCTGTCCTCGCAGGCCAACATCGCCGGCTACAAGGCCGTGCTGGAGGCCGCGCACCACTACCAGCGCTTCATGCCGATGCTGATGACGGCAGCGGGCACGGTAAAGGCCGCGCGCGTGCTGATCCTCGGCGCTGGCGTGGCGGGCCTGCAGGCCATCGCCACGGCCAAGCGACTGGGCGCCGTGATCGAAGCCTCCGATGTGCGCCCCGCCGTGAAGGAGCAGATCGAATCGCTCGGCGCGAAATTCCTCGACGTGCCGTTCCTGACTGACGAAGAGCGCGAGATCGCGCAAGGCGTGGGCGGCTATGCCCGCCCGATGCCCGCCGACTGGATGCGGCGCCAGGCCGAACTGGTGCACCAGCGTGCCACGCAGGCCGACATCGTCATCACCACCGCGCTGATCCCGGGCCGCCGCGCGCCGGTGCTGCTGCAGGAAGAGACTGTCAAGCAGATGAAGCCCGGCTCGGTCGTCGTCGACCTCGCCGCAGCACAGGGCGGCAACTGCCCGCTGACCGTCGCCGACGAAGTGGTCGAGCGCCACGGCGTCACCCTGATCGGTCACACGAACCTTGCCGGCATGGTTGCCGCCGATGCGTCCGCGCTGTACGCGCGCAACGTGCTGGACTTCCTCAAGCTGATCATCGACAAGGATGCCCGCTATACGCTGAATCTCGAGGACGACATCGTTGCCGCCTGCCTGATGTGCAAGGACGGCCAGGTCATCCGCGAGGCAGCCTGATCCGACACCGGCGCCAGGCCATCACGCCCTGGCGCCCGTCCGCCGATGACCTTGCAGCGGCGCGGGGAGCCATCCGCACTGCAACCCGCCATCGGCGGACCCAGATCTCGCAGCCTCGATCCGACGCAACGCGAAGCGAAGCGCATCAGCAAGTATTCAAAAGCAACGGAGGAGAAGTCGATGGAGATGGTTAACCACACGGTGATCAACCTGATCATCTTTGTGCTGGCGATCTACGTGGGATACCACGTGGTCTGGACGGTGACGCCCGCGCTGCACACCCCGCTCATGGCCGTGACCAATGCGATCTCGGCCATCATCATCGTCGGCGCCATGCTGGCGGCCGGCCTCACCGAAGGCGGCGTAGGCCGCGTCATGGGCACGGTGGCCGTGGCACTGGCCGCGGTGAACGTGTTCGGTGGCTTCCTGGTGACCCAGCGCATGCTGGAGATGTTCAAGAAGAAGGAACCGAAGGCGAAGGCTGACAACAAGGGAGGTGCGTGATGGAAGTCATCAGCATGAACCTTGTGACGCTGCTGTACCTGGTGGCATCGGTCTGCTTCATCCAGGCGCTGAAAGGCCTCTCTCACCCGGCATCGGCCCGCAAGGGCAATGCGTTCGGCATGATCGGCATGGCCATCGCCGTGGTGACCACGCTGGCGCTGATCGTCAAGATCAAGCACGAGTTCCTGGCGGTAGGCGCGGCGCAGTCGTCGGTTGGTACGGGTCTGGCGCTGATCTTCGGCGCGCTGGTGGTCGGCGGCGGCATCGGCGCCTATGTGGCGAAGAAGGTCGAAATGACCAAGATGCCCGAGCTGGTGGCCGCGATGCACTCGCTGATCGGTCTGGCCGCCGTGTTCATCGCCGTGGCCGCCGTGGCGGAGCCCGCCGCGTTCGGCATCACGCCGGCTGGCTCGCACCTGATCCCGCTCGGCAACCGCATCGAACTGTTCATCGGCTGCTTCGTCGGTGCGATTACGTTCTCCGGTTCGGTGATCGCATTCGGCAAGCTGTCTGGCCGCTACAAGTTCCGGCTGTTCCAGGGCGCGCCGGTGGTGTTCCCGGGCCAGCACTGGCTGAACCTGCTGCTGGCCATCGGCATGATCGGCTTCGGCGTGATCTTCTTCCTGTCGCAGTCGTGGCTGCCGTTCCTGATCATGCTGGCCATCGCGTTCGTGCTTGGCGTGCTGATCATCATTCCGATCGGCGGCGCCGACATGCCCGTGGTGGTGTCGATGCTGAACTCGTACTCGGGCTGGGCAGCGGCCGGCATCGGCTTCTCGCTGAACAACCCGATGCTGATCATCGCGGGCTCGCTGGTGGGCTCATCCGGCGCGATCCTCTCGTACATCATGTGCAAGGCGATGAACCGCTCGTTCTTCAACGTGATCCTGGGCGGCTTCGGCGCGGATGCATCGGCCGGCGCAACGGCGGGCGCGCAGGCGCAGCGCAATGTGAAGTCCGGATCGGCGGATGACGCGGCCTTCGTGATGAGCAATGCGGAAACCGTGATCATCGTGCCCGGCTACGGCCTGGCTGTGGCCCGTGCCCAGCATGCGCTTAAAGAATTGACCGAGAAGCTGACCGAGCACGGCGTGACGGTGAAGTATGCGATCCACCCCGTGGCGGGCCGGATGCCAGGTCACATGAACGTGCTGCTGGCCGAAGCCGAGGTGCCGTACGACCAGGTCTTCGAGATGGAGGACATCAACAGCGAGTTTGGCCAGGCCGACGTGGTGCTGGTGCTAGGCGCCAACGACGTGGTCAATCCGGCCGCCAAGACCGACCCGAAATCGCCGATCGCCGGGATGCCGATACTGGAGGCGTACAAGGCCAAGACGATCATTGTGAACAAGCGTTCGATGGCAGCCGGCTACGCGGGTCTGGACAACGAACTGTTCTACATGGACAAGACGATGATGGTGTTCGGCGACGCCAAGAAGGTGGTCGAGGACATGTTCAAGGCGGTCGACTAATCTGCCGTTAAGCTTCCGAGCGGCGGCAGGTCCGCGAAGTGAATAAAACAACGCGCAGACCTGAAATCAACGAAATCGAACGAGTGCGGCCGGCAACCAACGCCGGCCGTTTCGTTTTCCGGATTTCGATTCCTGCGCGCGGGTTCGGCGCTATACTCGCCTAGCCCCGGCCTCCCACGCAGACCATCCACCGCCGATGGCAGATTTGATCGCACCATGACATTCAGTTCGCATGACAGGAATCTGTCGGTCTTCCATCACCCCGTGCTGACGGTGCTGGTGGACGACAGCAAATCGTTCATCGACAGCCTGGCGTTCCAGATGGATGCGTCCCGCGCGGTGGTCAGCTTCACCGACCCGCGCGAGGCACTCGCATGGATTCGAGAAGCGTATGCCACACGGCACCCGGCGTTCCTGCCGGTGCACGTCACCCATGATGACCTGACTTTCCTGTCCGAGCGCCGCACGGTGCAGCTCGACGTCGATCGCATTCATCGCCAGATTCACGATGTGAAGCGCTTCCTGCAGCCCGGCGTGATCGTTGTCGACTACTCGATGCCCCAGATGGACGGTCTCGAGTTCTGCCAGGCACTGGAAGGCCTGCCCTGCAAGACCATCCTGCTGACCGGCACGGCCGACGAAAGCATCGCTGTGCAGGGCTTCAACCACGGATTGATCGACCGCTACGTAAAGAAGCACGATCCGAACATGGTGGCGCGGCTCAACGAGGAAATCGACGCACTCCAGCAGCAGTATTTCGCTTCGATCTCGCGCACGCTGCGCGACCTGCTGACCCGCCATTCGTACTCGTTCCTGTCCGACCCGGCGATGGCCGACCGCGTGCGCCAGACGGCCGCGCGCTATGGCTTTGTCGAGTACTACCTGTATCCAAATCCGGTGGGCATGCTGCTGCTGACCGCCCAGGGTCATGCCACGCTGATGGTGATCGAAACGCGCGCGGGGCTGATGAGCCAGGTGGAGTCTGCAGAGGCCTACGAGGCGCCGGCCGCGCTGATCGAAGGCCTGCGCGAAGGTCGCATCGTGCCGTTCTTCTGGCCCGGCAACGGCATGTACACGCCGGCCTGCGTGGACTGGGAACAGTACTGCCTGCCCGCCGAGCGTTGCGAAGGTCACGAAGAGTACTTCTACGCGCTGTTCGACCTGCCCCGCCACATGCTGCAGGAACCCGTGGTCAGCCTGCAGAGCTTTCTGGCGGAATTCACGCGGAATCCGGAATTGATGACGGGGCGGAACAAGCGCGACTGATTCGACAACATTGGAAGCACCAATTGTTGTCGCCCCTCCCCCACACGCGGGAGAGAGGCTTAGAGCCATCGCTCAATCCTTCTTCTGTTCCCGATTCCCGCCCCGCACCATATCGAACCGGAACAACCTGCACTCGATATTGCCGTTGTAGAGCGGCGTGCGGCGCGATTCTTTCAGGCGTAGTCGCTTCGGCATCGTCAGATCGCCAGTGAATACCCACGCCTGCCAGCCCGAGAAACTCTGCTTCAGCGTCGTCGCAAACGCCGCGGCGAACTGGTTGGCGGCGGCTTCCTCGGCCTCGTCGCGTGGCGCGTCCTCCATGGCTCCCCGGCGATCGCCACGCACGGCAATCCGCTCGCCGTAGGGCGGGTTCATCAGCATTAGCCCTGCGTCGGCAAAAGGCGGCTGGACGAAGCGCGCATCCACCTGTTTCAGTTGCACATCGCCCGGCAGGCCGGCGCGTTGCCAGTTGGCCTGGGTCATCGACAGCATGTCCGTGGAAATATCCGACCCGGCGATCTTCAGATTCGTGACGCGGCCGGCAGCTTGCTCACGCGCGCGCTGTGCATCGGCACGCAGCGCCTGCCATGCCTTGGTGTCGCAGCCCTTCAGCCACTCGAACGCAAATGTGCGAGCGGCGCCCGGCGCGAGGCCCAGCGCCACCTGCGCGGCCTCGACGAGGAACGTGCCGCTGCCGCACATCGGATCGAAGAACGGACGATCGGTCTGACCCGCCGTCCAGCCGGCCAGACGCAGAATGCCGGCGGCCAGGTTCTCCTTGAGCGGCGCCTCGCCCTTTTCCATACGCCAGCCGCGCTTGAACAGCGGCTCGCCGGTGGTGTCGAGATAGACGGTGCAATCGGTTTCGGTCAGGTGCGCGTAGATGCGGACATCCGGGCTCACCGTATCGACGCTGGGACGCGCACCCAGCCGCTCGCGCATTGCGTCGCAGACGCCGTCCTTGACGCGCAGCGCCGTGAAATTCAGGCTGCGCAGCGGCGACTTGTGCGCCGTGACATCGACACGCAGCGTCTCGTCTGGCGAGAACCACTGTTCCCAGCGCTGCTGGCGCACCAGCGAGTAGATGTCGTCCTCGTGCCGGTATCCACGCTGCGCCACGCGCAGCAGCACACGGCTGGCGATGCGCGAGTGGAGGTTGACGGCATAGGCGGCCGCCATCTCCCCCGAGAACGTCACACCGCCCGGCACCTCCCGATGCACTTCGAACGGCGCGGCGGCCACCACGGCCGGATACCGCGCGATTTCGCGTAGTTCCTCGGCAAGGGCGGGTTCCAGGCCGCGCGGGCAAGGAACAAAGAAAGCTTGGGTCATGGCGTGAAAATCCTGCAAACAAAAACGTCCGCCATGGCGGACGGAAGGTATCGGTGACCGTCCCCCGATCAGCCCGCTGCGAGCGCGCGGTCGAGGAAATCGAGTCGGTCCTGGCCCCAGTATGGCTGGCCGTCATAAACGAACCACGGCGCGCCGAACACGTTGGCGGAGATAGCGTCCTGGGTGTTCTGCGCATATGCGGCCTGCACCGCCTGCCCCTCGCTGGCCTTGAGCAGGCTCGCGCCGTCGAGACCGCATTCCTCGGCGATTAGCGAAAGCGTGGCGGCATCGGCGATATTGCGCTGCTCGGCCCACACCGCGCGCGAGATCGCGCCGGTCAGTTCCAGCGCGCGCGCCGTGCCGTTGGCCAGTTGGGCGGCGATGATCAGGCGTGCCGCGGTATCACCTGAAACCGGGAAGAACGTTGGGTGCAAGTTGAGCGGGATGCCAAGGAACTTGCTCCAGCGTTCCAGTTCGACCAGCCGGTAAGCCTGACGCTGTGGCGGGCGCTGCGCCAGTGGCAGGCCGCCCGACACCGCGAAAACCTTGCCGATATCGCAGGGCTTCAGCAGCACCTGGGCCTTGTGACGGTTGGCAATCTCGACAAAGCGCGCGTGCCCCAGATAGACAAACGGGGAAGGCGGCGCCAGAAAATACTCGACCTGCTTGCTCATCACGACCTCACGGTAGAACGGATTGGAACGTCAGCTTAAAACGGCTTTACGACAACCAGGATGACAACCGCCAGCAATACCAGCACCGGCAGTTCGTTGAACCAGCGGTAGAAGGTGTGCGAGCGCGTGTTGGCGCCGCGTTCGAATTTGCGCAGGAGCACGCCGCAACCGTGGTGGTAGCCGATCAGCACCAGCACCAGCGCCAGCTTGGCATGCATCCACCCCTGCCCCGCGCCACGGCCGATGCCATAGCCCAGGAACAGCCAGAGGCCGAATACGACAGCCGGAACGGCCAGCATCGTCATGAAGCGGAACAGCTTGCGCGCCATCAGCAGCAGGCGTTTCACGCTGGCCGCATCGGTCTCCATCGCCAGATTGACGAAAATGCGCGGCAGGTAGAACAACCCCGCGAACCACGAAGTCACGAACAGGATATGGAACGCCTTGACCCAGAGCATGTGCTGATCCGCCTCCGGTTACGTACGAATCTCGCCGTGACCGAACACGACGTACTTGAGCGAGGTCAGCCCCTCCAGGCCCACCGGGCCGCGAGCGTGGAGCTTGTCGTTGGAGATGCCGATCTCCGCGCCGAGGCCGTACTCGAAGCCGTCGGCAAAGCGCGTCGAGGCATTGATCATCACGCTGGCCGAATCGACTTCACGCAGAAAACGCATCCCGGTGGTGTAGTTCTCGGTGATGATCGAATCGGTATGCGCCGACCCGTAGGTGTTGATGTGCGCGATGGCGGCGTCCAGTCCGTCCACCGTGCGGATCGCCAGCACCGGCGCCAGGTACTCGAGACGCCAGTCCTCCTCGGTGGCGTCGACCAGGCCCGAGAAGCCGGCGGCTTCCAGCGTGGCGCGCGTTGCCGGGCAGACGCGCAACTCGACACCTTTTTCCTGGTAGATACGGCACAGCGGCGGCAGCGCCTTCGCAGCTATCTCGCGCGACACGAGCAGCGTTTCCATCGTGTTGCACGGTGCGTAGCGCTGCGTCTTGGCGTTGTCGCACACGCGCACGGCCTTTTCCAGGTCGGCGTCGTCATCGATATAGACGTGGCAGATGCCGTCCAGGTGCTTGATCATCGGCACGCGCGCCTCTTCCATCAAGCGGGCGATCAGGCTCTTGCCGCCGCGCGGCACGATCACGTCGACATACTCGGTCATCGTGATCAGGCGACCAACCGCGGCGCGATCCGTGGTTTCGATCACCTGCACGGCTTCGGAGGGCAGCCCCGCCGCGGCCAGTCCCTCGGCCACGAGCGCGGCCAGGGCGGTATTCGATTCGATCGCCTCGGAGCCGCCACGCAAAATCGTAGAGTTGCCCGACTTCAGGCACAGCGCCGCCGCATCGATGGTCACGTTCGGACGCGATTCATAGATGATGCCGATCACGCCGAGCGGCACGCGCATCTGGCCCACCTGAATGCCGGTGGGACGGAACTTCATGTTCGAGATTTCGCCGATCGGGTCCGCCAGCGCGGCTATCTGCTCGAGGCCGGCTGCCATCGTGGCGATCGCCTTGTCCGACAGTGTCAGGCGATCAATGAAGGCGGCGTCCTGGCCGTTGGTGCGGGCGCGTTCGACGTCGCGGGCGTTGACGGCCTTGAGCTTGTCCGCATCGCGGCGGATGGCCGCGGCAATCGTCAGCAGCGCACGGTTCTTGTCGGCCGTGGAAGCGCGCGCCATGGCGCGCGATGCCGCGCGGGCCTGCTGGCCAACGCGGGTCATGTAAGCGTGGAGATCGAACTCGGTCATGATGGTGTCCGGGCCTGTGCCCGGTCTGCTATGAGTGCCGCGATGTCGATGCGCCGGCGCGGCTGCCGGCGATTGTTCTGGTTCGGTGGTCCGGTCACCTGTCCGGACCCCGGGGGCCCGGAGGCCTCATGCGGGTCTGGCGATCATCAGCGCAAGCTGCATCAGGCCGTCCCATGGCTCGGCTGGTAACGCACCGGCCGCTCCGCCAGCGCCTGGCAGGTCGGACAGGCCCTTGACCTGCCGGTCCAGCCGCGCGGCCATGGCAAGCGCGGCTTCCAGTTGCGGCATCGACAGCCGTTGCGCGGCCTGTGGTACGAGCCGCTCGCGCGGGCCCCAGACGCGCAGTTCGCGCATCAGCACGCCCGCCGGCTTGCCGCCCGCCAAGCCTTGCCGGACCTTGGATAATACGCGAATTTCCTCGGTCAGCGCCCACAGCACCAGCACCG
This sequence comes from Cupriavidus metallidurans CH34, assembly GCF_000196015.1. Lineage (NCBI taxonomy): Bacteria > Pseudomonadati > Pseudomonadota > Betaproteobacteria > Burkholderiales > Burkholderiaceae > Cupriavidus > Cupriavidus metallidurans. Next base: position 3,229,407 of record NC_007973.1, read on the forward strand.
TAGCCTCGCCCTCGCCACGCAGCCCTTCGAGCATACGCACCAGGCGCGGCACGTCGCCGCCGAGCATGGCTTCGGACAGTTTGAACACGTCGTAGCGGGCCACGTTCAGCACCGCGTCCTGAACCTGGTCGAAGGTCAGCGCGCCGGGCGGATAAAGCAGGCCGAGCTTCTGGATTTCCTGATGCGCGGCCAGCAGGTTGCCCTCGACCTTTTCGGCGATGAACTGCAGCGCGCGCCGCCCTGGCTCGCCCGGCTCCACCCGCTGCTGCTGCAGGCCGAGTCGTTCGCCCACCCAGGCGGGCAGCCGCGTGCGGTCCACGGCATCGACCTTGATCGACACCCCCGCCGACTCCAATGCCTGGAACCAGGCCGATTTCGTCGTGGCGAAATCCAGGCGCGGCAGTGTGACCAGCATCACCACATCCGGCGACGGCTGGGCGGCCACGGCGCGCAACGCCTCGCCGCCGTCCTTGCCCGGCTTGCCCGATGGAATACGCAACTCGACGATCTTGCGGTCGCCGAACAGCGACATCGACTGCTGGGCCTCGATGACCTGCCCCCACTGGAAGCCACGTTCGGCCACCAGCACGTCGCGTTCGGAGAAACCGGCCTCTCGCGCAGCGCGGCGCAGGCGATCTACCGCCTCCAGCACCAGCAGGTGCTCGTCGCCGTGAACGACGTAAAGCGGCGCCAGGCCCTTGGCCTGCGCCTGCCTCAGATGTGCCTCGAGTCCGTCGAGCTTGAGCTGCATTGTCGCCCTATGTTTCCTGTGTCGGCCTGAGTCGCGCCGATACCCGGCGCGTCAGATCGTCTTGACCGAGGCCAGCCGGCGCATGAGCTGATTCACAACATCGCGCTGCATGTCGCGATAGAGCTGCTGCTCTTCGTAATCCTTGGCCAGCGTGTTGGCTTCGTTGTACGTCAGGTCGCGCGTCAGCAGCAGCGTCGACGGTGGGATCAGCTCCTTGCCACTGGCATCGCGCAGGCGGAAGGTAAAGCGGTAGGTCAGACGGTATTCCCGCACCACACCCTCGGTGGTAATCGAGAGGATCGACTTGGCCCGCGTATCGGCCAGCACGTCGAGCAGTGCGTCCGCTTCCTTCGGGTCGGTAACGATCTGCGTGTCCGAGCCATTGCGGATGTTGCGGCGCAAATCCGCACCCATCAGCGAATTCGCGGGAATGCCGATGTAGAGCCGCTTGAACGCAAAATCGGCGTTACCGCGCATATGGAAGCCGCAGCCACCCAGCAATGCCGCCGCCGCTGCCGCGGCGCCGATGGCGAAGAAACCGCGGCGTCCCATGTTCGGTCGATCCATTCGTTATCCCTGTCTGCTGATTCCAGTCCGCGTGCTTCAGAGCACGACGTTGACGAGACGGCCCGGCACCACCACGATCTTCTTCGGTGCGGCACCGGCGGCGAACTTGGCCACGATCTCGCTGGCGGCCGCGGTGGCCTCGATCGCGGCGCGGTCAGCATCGGCCGGCACCGTCAGGCTGCCACGCACCTTGCCGTTGACCTGCAGCACCAGTTCGATCTCGCTGCGCACCAGCGCGGCTTCGTCGACTTGCGGCCATGCGGCGTCGAGAATGTCGACCGTCTCAGCGGCGTAGCCGAGTTCCTGCCACAGCCCGTGGGCGATGTGCGGCACCACCGGGTACAGCACGCGCAGCAGCACGCTGAAGCCTTCACGGCGCCCGGCCGGCGAAGCGGTCTTCGCATCTTCCAGCGCGTTCAGCATCTTCATCGTGGCGGACACCACGGTGTTGTACTGGATGCGCTCGTAATCGTAGTTGGCCTGCTTGAGCACGGTGTGGATCTCGCGGCGCAGCGCGGCGTCATCGGCCGTCGGCGCGGTGCCGGCGCCATCGCGGATCGCCTGGGCGTTCGCGTAGCCGTAGTTCCACACACGGCGCAGGAAGCGCGACGCGCCCTCCACGCCCGAACCGCTCCATTCGAGTTGCTGCTCTGGCGGCGCGGCGAACATCACGAACAGGCGTGCGGTATCGGCGCCGTACTGGTCGATCAGCGCTTGCGGGTCGATGCCGTTGTTCTTCGACTTCGACATCTTCTCGATGCCGCCAATCACCACCGGCTGACCGTCGGCCTTCGCCGTGGCGCCAGCCGGGCGGCCACGCTCGTCGGTCTGCACGTCCACATCGGCCGGGTTGTACCAGGTCTTCTTGCCGGAGGCGTCCTCGCGATAGAACGTCTCGTTGAGCACCATACCCTGCGTGAGCAGGTTCGTGAACGGCTCGTCGAACTTGACCAGGCCCATGTCGCGCATGACCTTGGTCCAGAAGCGTGCGTACAACAGGTGCAGAATCGCGTGTTCGATACCGCCGATGTACTGGTCCATCGGCATCCAGTAATCGTTGCGCGCATCGACCATCGTGCCAGCGTCGGGGCACGTATAGCGCATGTAATACCAGCACGAGTCGATGAACGTATCCATCGTATCGGTCTCGCGGCGCGCCGGCTTGCCGCACGACGGGCAGGTGCACTCCAGGAAACGCGGGTCCTTGGCCAGCGGGTTGCCCGTGCCGTCCGGCACGAGGTCCTCGGGCAGCACCACCGGCAGATCCTTCTCCGGCACCGGCACCACACCGCAGCTGTCGCAGTGGATCAGCGGAATCGGCGTGCCCCAGTAACGCTGGCGCGAGATGCCCCAGTCGCGCAGGCGCCAGGTCACCTTCTTCTCGCCCAGGCCCTTGGCGGCCAGATCGGCGGCGATGGCGTCGACGGCGGCCTTGTAGCCGAGACCGTCGTACTTGCCGCTATGGATGCAGAGGCCGTGTTCCTTGTCGCCGTACCACTCGAGCCACGCGTCGGTCGAATAGGCCTGACCCTTGACGTCGATGACCTGCTTGATCGGCAGGTTGTACTTGAGCGCAAACGCGAAGTCGCGCTCGTCATGAGCCGGCACGCCCATCACGGCGCCGTCGCCATAGGTCATCAGCACGTAGTTGCCGACCCAGACGTCGACCTGTTCGCCGGTCAGCGGGTGCGTGACCTTGAGGCCGGTCGGCATCCCCTTCTTCTCCATGGTCGCCATGTCGGCTTCCATGACGGAACCGTGCTTGCATTCCTCGATGAACGCGGCCAGCGCCGGGTTGCTTTCGGCGGCGTGCGTGGCCAGCGGATGCTCGGCGGCCACGGCGCAGAACGTCACGCCCATAATCGTGTCGGCACGCGTGGTGAACACGTAGAGCTTGCCGTCGTTGATCAGCTTGCCATCCGCGCCCTTGATCTCATGCGGGAAGGCGAATCGCACACCTTCACTGCGGCCGATCCAGTTCTGCTGCATGATCTTGACGCGCTCGGGCCAGCCGAGGCCTTCGAGGTCGCCAAGCAATTCCTGCGCGTAATCGGTGATGCGCAGGTAGTACATCGGGATTTCACGCTTTTCGACCACTGCGCCCGAACGCCAGCCACGGCCGTCGATAACCTGCTCGTTGGCCAGCACGGTCTGGTCCACCGGATCCCAGTTCACGGTACCGGTCTTGCGATAGGCGATGCCCTTTTCCAGCATCTTCAGGAACAGCCACTGGTTCCAGCGGTAGTACTCGGGGCTGCAGGTCGCCACTTCGCGCGACCAGTCGATCGCCAGGCCCATCGACTGCATCTGCTTCTTCATGTAAGCGATGTTGTCGTAGGTCCAGGCGGCCGGTGCCACGCCGTTGTTCAGCGCGGCGTTCTCCGCCGGCATCCCGAACGCATCCCAGCCCATCGGCATCAGCACGTTACGGCCGTTCATGCGCAGGTAGCGCGCCATCACGTCGTTGATCGTGTAGTTGCGCACGTGGCCCATGTGGAGCTTGCCCGACGGGTAGGGCAGCATCGAACAGGCGTAGAACTTGGACTTTTCCTTGCCGTCGGGCCCGACCGCGTGCTCCGACACCTTGTAGGCATCGATCGCTTTCCAGTGCTGCTGGGCGGCTTGTTCAACGGCGGACGGAAGATATTTGTCTTGCATGGTCGGGACGACGGTCTGGGCAGCGGTCCGCGGGCGACTGGCGCGCCGGGCGACCGGGGGGATCGGAAATGCGAAAGAGACGATTATAACCGTGGCGTATGTCCGCCACGGCTCGCACGGAAAGGCTGGAACGGCCCGCCTCTGGGCCGCGCCGGGCGTGCTTGCGGGCTTACTTCAGGCCCAGCACATCCTGCATGTCAAACATGCCGCTCGGCTTGTCGGCCAGGAAACGCGCCGCACGCACAGCACCATCGGCATACGACTGGCGGCTGGACGACTTGTGGCTGATCTCGATGCGCTCGCCGATGCCGGCGAACATCACCGTGTGATCGCCGACGATATCGCCGCCACGGACCGTCGCGAAGCCAATCGACTTCGCGTCGCGCGGGCCAGTATGGCCTTCGCGCGCGTAGACCGCGCATTCGTCGAGATCGCGGCCGATGGCCTTGGCGACCACTTCGCCCATCGCCAGCGCCGTGCCCGACGGCGCGTCGACCTTGTGGCGATGGTGCGCTTCGATGATCTCGATGTCGTAGCCCGTGGAAAGCAGCTTGGCCGCCACTTCCAGCAGCTTGAACGTGGCATTGACGCCGACGCTCATGTTCGCGGCAAACACCACGCCGATCGACTTGGCGGCATCGGCCAGTGCCTGCTTGCCGGCGGCATCGAAACCGGTGGTACCAATCACCATCTTCTTGCCGAGGCGCTTGGCCACCGCCAGGTGCGCCAGCGTGCCCTCGGGGCGGGTGAAATCAATCAGGCAATCGGCGGCCGAGAGCACGGCCTCGATGTCAGAGGAGATCTTGATGCCCGTCTCGCGGCCCAGAAACAGCCCGGCATCCTGGCCCAGCGCCGCAGCACCTGGCACGTCGAGCGCGCCGGCCAGCGTCACGCCGTCGGTATTGAGCACCGTTTCGATCAACATGCGACCCATGCGGCCGGAAGCCCCTGCAATGGCGATTTTCATGATTGGGTATGTCGGAATGAAAACCGTCCGGCATTCGACCGGACGGCTTGGGTGTCTGAAATGGACTCGCCGCCGCGTTTAGCTGGCAGGTTTGGCCGGAACGTCCGAAGCCGCGCTGGCTGGCGCCTCGGCCGGCTTTTGCTGAGCTGCCTCGGCGGCAGCAGGTGCCACGGCTGCCGGCGCGGCTGCCGGTTCGCTCGCTGCCGCGACGGGCATGGCAGCCGGCGCCGATGCCGGCATTGCCGCCGGCGCGGATGCTGGCGCTGGCTCGCCGCCAAAGACAATCTTGCCTGGCGTCTGATTCTTCTGCGCCGCCTTCATGCCGTCAATTTCGGCGATAAGCTCGTATTCGGACGGCAACTCGTTGCCCACCCACCGCACAAGCTTGTCACCCTCGAAGTACACGGTGAACTGGCGCGATTGCACGACCGGCCGGCTGCCGCGACGGAAAGAGAAGTAATAGTCCCATCGATCCGCGTGAAAGACGTCCGTCAGCAGCGGGGTGCCGAGCAGGAAGCGCACCTGATCGCGCGTCATGCCTTCGCGCAATTGCGACACGGCCTCGCGCGACACGAAGTTGCCCTGGACGATGTTGATCCGATACGGCGTGATGGCATCGGCCACCTTGCGCGAGGTGCTGTCGTAGGCGGAACAGGCACCGGCCAGCAGTGCCGCCGCCAGCAGGGAAGACACCAGCGCGGGGCGCATGGCGGACGAACGGAATGAACGCATGTATCTCGCTTCCAGACGGGAATGGGTAGATACCGGCACCGGCACACCCCAAAGACTGCGGAGGCATCCGGCACGGCCAGGCGCATTCTGGTCACTCCGCGGAGAGCGGCGTGTACGCGTCATGGCACCGGGGCGACATTTGCCGCCAAAACCCTTATGATTCAACTATCCAGACATTGTACTCTAGGGAGTCACGCCCATGCCGAGTCCGGCGGACCTCAAAAATATCGGCCTCAAGGCGACCGTCCCCCGCCTGAAGATCCTTGAGATCTTCCAGACCAGCGAACAGCGCCATCTAAGCGCGGAAGATGTCTATCGCATCCTGCTCAACGAGCATATGGATATCGGCCTCGCCACGGTCTATCGCGTTCTCACGCAGTTCGAACAGGCTGGCCTGCTCTCGCGGAACAACTTCGAGTCGGGCAAGGCGATTTTCGAACTGAACGAAGGCAAGCACCACGATCACCTGGTGTGCCTGGATTGCGGGCGCGTCGAGGAATTTTTCGATGCTGATATCGAACAGCGGCAACAGAGCATCGCCCGCGAGCGCGGCTTTGCACTACAGGAACATGCCCTGTCGCTCTATGGCAACTGCACCAAGGACGATTGCCCCCACAGACCGAGACGATAACCCCGCTGCGGTACCCGCCCAGCAGCAGGCAATAAAAAACCGGCGCCAAGGCGCCGGTTTTTTATTGGGTCGACACAGCGTTATTCCTGCGTCAGATCCTGCTCGGCCACGACGCGCAGGCTACGCGGCACGGCAGCGGCTGCCGCAGGCAGGCCCAGAAACTCGCCAACCACCTGACGGAAGAGACCACGTGCCCAAACCAGCATCGGATGGGTATTGCGGCTGCGGTGCCAGAACATATTCAGGCCCAGCATCGTATTGAGCTCCGCCGGCAGCGGGTAGGCCTTCAGGCCATACGTTTCACAGGCCATGTCCTTGGTCAGCGCGTTGACCGTGAAGATCATGTCGGTCTGGGAAGCCAGTTCGGCCTGGGCGCGCCACGAATGAACGGTCAGCGTGGCATTCCGCTTCAGGCCCCGCTGCTGCAGCGCGTAGTCCAACGGAATCAGTGCCGGTGCCGGACGGCCCGCGCCACCGGAATGCGCCATAAAGATATGGCTGCAGTCGAGGTATTGCTCGAGCGTGCAATCGTTCTTCAGGAGCGGATGATTCTTGCGTGCGCAAACCCACAGGTTCAGCGACGTCACCACTTCCTCAACGATTTCGGGATGGCGGGTCGGGAACGGCGAAAAGGCCAGATCGAGTTCGTTTGCACGCATCGACGCGACGTCGGCTTCCCACGAATGCGATTCGACCAGGCGGATATGCAGGTCCGGAGCCAGTTGCTTGATGCGCAGGACAAAGCGGTTGAAAACCGTGTCACCAAGTTCGGCGGCAAAACCGATATTCAGCGTGCCGGTGGCGATGGCCGGATCGAAATTATCGGCATCCCCCTCGTTGATCGACGACCAGAGGTCGAGCATGTCCCGGATCTTCGGGCCCAGTTCCAGCGCGCGCGGCGTTGGCGTGAGACCATGAGGCACCCGAATGAAAAGGGGATCGTCGAAGATTTCGCGCAGTCGGCCGAGCGAGTGAGAAACGGCCGGCGCGGTCATGTGCATCTTTTCCGCCACATAAGTGGCGTTACGCTTGCTGAGCAACTCGGTGAAGATCACGAGCAGCTTGGTATCCACGTTCACCATGATCAGGCCCGGTTTGTTATGTCTTACGCTTCGATGGCCCCACCACTTTCACTGGCTGCACATCAGACATTAATAGATCCTTCCGAGTGTAAGAGAAAATAACAGGAGCGAAAAGCAAATTCAGCATTTCTCGCATTACTGAACGCGAACTTTCGCGGATTTTTGACAGCTTTGAGACAGATAATGTCAAAAATCGCCGTTCATTGAATTCCATGACCCGCTATAGTGCCTGAAGGCGTCCCAATTCTGCCTCGCAGCCCGCCCCGTCTTGTTTCAGATCAAACCATGGCTTCCCACCGACTCGACGTTGATCTCGCCAAAGCCTATCGCCTGCTGAATCACGGTCCGACCGTTCTGGTCAGTGCCGCGCACAATGGACAACGCAATATCATGGCGGCGGCATGGGCCATGCCGCTCGATTTCGCGCCGCCGAAGGTGGCCGTGGTGCTGGACAAGTCCACCTGGACGCGCCAGTTGCTTGAAGCAAGCGGCGAATTCGCGTTGCAGGTTCCCACCGCCGCCCAGGTCGATATCACGCAGGCACTGGGCTCCAGTTCGGGACGGGCCCTGACGGAAAAGCAAGGCATCGACAAGTTCGCCGCGTACGGCTTGCAGACCTTCGCTGGCAGCGTGATCGGCGCTCCGCTGCTCGAAGGCTGCGCGGCGTGGCTGGAATGCAGGCTATTGCCCGAACCCGCGATCCAGAACAGCTACGATCTGTTTCTCGGCGAAGTGGTCGCAGCCCACGCCGACGGCCGCGTCTTCAGCAATGGCCGCTGGCACTTTACCGGCCAAGACGACCTGCGCACGATCCACCATGTCGCGGGTGGCCACTTCCTCGTCGATGGCGATGCTATCGATGCGCGGCCGCTAACGCCACCAGTCACCCCACCTGCCGCCTGAGCAACAAAAAACGCGCCCGAGGGCGCGTTTTTTGTTCAGCGAGGATGGCTTACTTGGCCACGACGCGTGCCATTTCCAGGCACTTGTTCGAATAGCCCCACTCGTTGTCGTACCAGCTCACGACCTTGATGAACGTGCCGTCCAGCGCGATACCGGCTTCAGCATCGAAAATCGAGGTGCGGGCATCACCGCGGAAGTCCGTGGCCACAACCTTGTCTTCGGTGTAGCCCAGCACGCCCTTCAGCGCGCCCTGGCTCTGGGCCTTCATCTCGGCGCAGATTTCTTCGTACTTGGCCGGGTTTTCCAGTTCGACGGTCAGGTCGACCACCGAAACGTCCGAGGTCGGCACGCGGAACGACATACCGGTCAGCTTCTTGTTCAGCTGCGGAATCACCACGCCAACGGCCTTGGCGGCGCCAGTCGACGACGGGATGATGTTTTCCAGGATGCCACGGCCACCGCGCCAGTCCTTGTTCGACGGACCATCCACGGTCTTCTGCGTGGCGGTGGCAGCGTGCACGGTCGTCATCAGGCCGCGCTTGATGCCCCACTTGTCGTTCAGGACCTTTGCCACCGGGGCCAGGCAGTTGGTCGTGCAGCTTGCGTTCGAGATGATCGCTTCGCCCTTGTACGTCTCGTGGTTCACGCCGAACACGAACATCGGGGTGTCGTCCTTCGACGGGGCCGACATGATCACCTTCTTGGCGCCCGCGTCGATGTGCTTCTGCGCGCCTTCCTTCGTCAGGAAGATGCCGGTCGACTCGATCACCACGTCGGCGCCGACTTCGCCCCACTTCAGCTCGGACGGATCCTTGACGGCGGTCAGGCGGATCTTCTTGCCGTTGACCACGAGCGTGTTGCCTTCCACCGACACTTCGCCGTCGAAGCGGCCGTGGACCGAGTCGTACTTCAGCATGTACGCCAGGTAGTCCGGTTCCAGCAGGTCGTTGATGGCGACGACTTCAATGTCCTTGAAGTTCGCGGCGGCGGCGCGGAACACCATGCGCCCGATGCGGCCAAAGCCGTTGATGCCGATCTTGATGGTCATGTCTATCTCCTAGAGTGCAATCGCGATAAAGCTGGGGCCGGCGCCGCAGCCGGCGCCTCGCGCCGGCATACCGCGCTGGCGAGAATTACTGGGCGAGCGTGGCGCGCACCGTATCGGCCACGTTTTCCACGGTGAAGCCGAAGTGCTTGAACAGCACGCCTGCCGGGGCCGATTCGCCGAACGTGTCGATACCGACGACGGCCTGAACCTGGTACTTCCACCAGAAATCGGTGACGCCCGCTTCCACGGCGATGCGCGGCACGCCTGCCGGCAGCACGCTGGCCTTGTAGGCGGCGTCCTGCTTGTCAAAGACGGAGGTCGACGGAACCGACACCACGCGCACGTGCACGCCTTCCACGGCCAGCGCATCGGCGGCGCCCACGGCCAGGCCGACTTCCGAGCCGGTGGCGATAATCACGGCATCCGGGCGCTTCTTGCGCGGATTCGTGCCATCGCGCAGCACGTAGCCACCGCGCGCGATATTGGCGCGCGTGACATCGTCACGCTTCTGGAACGGCAAGTTCTGGCGGCTGAAAATCAGGCAGCTCGGACCGTTCTCGCGGCGGATCGACTGCGCCCAGGCCACTGCAGTCTCGGTGGTGTCGGCGGTACGCCAGACATCCATGTTCGGGATCAGACGCAGGCTGGCCACGTGCTCGATCGACTGGTGGGTCGGACCGTCTTCGCCCAGGCCGATCGAATCATGCGTGAACACAAACAGCGAGCGGATCTTCATCAGCGCGGCCATGCGCAACGCGTTGCGACTGTAGTCCGAGAACGTCAGGAACGTGGCGCCGTAGGGGATGTAGCCACCATGCAGCGCGATGCCGTTCATGATCGCGCTCATGCCGAACTCACGCACACCGTAGTTGATGTGGTTGCCCCACGAGTCGAAGCGAACGGCCTGCGTGCCCGACCAGTTGGTCAGGTTCGAACCGGTCAGGTCGGCCGAGCCGCCCAGCAGTTCCGGCAGTACCGGCGCCAGTGCCTCGATCGAGTTCTGGCTGGCCTTGCGGGTAGCGATCGTCTCGGCCTTCTCCTCGCACTTGGCGATGTAGGCGTCCACGGCCGCATCGAACGCGCCCGGCAGCTCGCCGCGCACGCGGCGCTTGAACTCACCGGCTTCGTACGGATGCACTTCGGCGTAGGCGTCGAACAGTGCGTCCCAGGCCTTTTCCAGCGCGTGGCCGTTCGGCTTCGCGTCCCAGGCGAGGTACGCGTCCTGCGGCACTTCGAACGGGGCGTGGGTCCAGCCCAGCGCTTCGCGGGTGGCCAGCACTTCGGCGCCGCCCAGCGGCGCGCCATGCACGTCGTGGCCGCCGGCCTTGTTCGGCGCACCCTTGCCGATGACGGTGCGGCAGCAGATCAGGGTCGGCTTGTCGCTGGCCTTGGCCAGCGCGATGGCGTTGTCGACGGCAGCCACGTCGTGGCCGTCCACGGCGCGGATCACGTTCCAGCCATAGGCTTCGAAACGCTTCGGCGTATCGTCGGCAAACCAGTGCACCACGTCGCCATCGATGGAGATGCCGTTGTCATCCCAGAAGCCGATCAGCTTGTTCAGCTTGAGCGTGCCGGCCAGCGAGCAGGCTTCATGGCTGATGCCTTCCATCAGGCAGCCATCGCCCATGAACACGTACGTGTGGTGGTTGACGATGTCGAAACCCGGGCGGTTGAATTCCTCGCCCAGCAGGCGCTCGGCCAGCGCCATGCCGACGGCATTGGTGATGCCCTGGCCCAGCGGGCCGGTCGTGGTTTCCACGCCCGGGGTAATGCCATACTCCGGGTGGCCGGCGGTCTTGCTGTGCAACTGGCGGAAGTTCTTCAGTTCCTCGATCGGCAGGTCATAGCCGGTCAGGTGCAGCAGCGCGTAGATCAGCATCGATCCGTGGCCGTTGGACAGCACGAAGCGGTCGCGGTCAGGCCAGTGCGGATTGACGGGGTTATGCTTCAGATGCCGGCCCCACAGCGCCACGGCCATATCGGCCATACCCATCGGCGCACCGGGGTGACCGGAGTTGGCTTGCTGGACAGCGTCCATGGCAAGCACGCGGATGGCATCCGCCATCAGTTTGACGGGTTGGTTGGCGTAAGGACTTGTGGCGGGATGGGCGAGGGCAGACATGCGAGAACCTGACGGCGGGAAAACCGCAATTTTAGCAGAAGCAGGGGGAATTCCCGGGACGGATCCGGCACTCCGAAGGGGGACTCAGGCCTGGACCGAATGGTTGATACCCGGCGTCGGCACCACGCTAGGCGAAATCACATTGCTAGCGGCCGCGTGCAGCCCCTATCAGCAGATAGAAATCGGGGAAAGCGCACATTTTGGCCGGATCTTCCGGCTCGATGGCCGCGTGATGAGCACCGAAGCCGACGCCTGGATCCAGCACGAGCTGATGGTGGCCCCAATGGCGGCCACCCATGGCGCGCCGCGCAGCGCGCTGGTGGTGGGCGGCGGCGACGGCGGATCGGCATTCGAACTGCTGCGTATCCCCACCATGCGAGAGGTAGTGGTGGCCGAACTCGACGGCGAGGTGGTGCGGCTGGCGCGCGAGTGGTTGCGCGGCATCCACCAGGGCGCGCTCGACGAACCAGGCGACCCGCGCCTGAGCCTGGCGATCGGCGAAGGACTCGGCCTGATGGAAGCCTTCGCGCGCGCCGGACGCCAGTTCGACCTGATCGTCTATGACCTGACCGAAGCTGACGACGGCAGCCCCGCCGCCGCCCTGTTCTCCCCGCATGGCCTGCATACCGCGCGCCGCTGCCTGGCGCCCGGCGGCGCGATGTCGCTGCACCTGGGGCCCCCGCTGCATCGGCCGGAAACGGCGCGGCGGCTGCTGGCACGGCTACGGCATGTGTTCCGGCATGTCGCGCCACTGACGACCTTCGTCCCGGCCTATGGCGCGCTGTGGGGCATTGCGCTGGCCAGCGACGCGCTCGATATCGCCGCGCAGCCCGCTGACAAGATCGCAACGCGTCTGCAGCAGTGGCAACTCGAACACAAGCTGCGGGCCTATCACGCGTACCTGCACCCTGCCCTGTTCGTCCATCCGCGGCACGTGCAGGCGATCTTCGACAGCGGCAGCCGTCCCGCGTAACATGCACGGACGCGCCTCGCGCCACGCAGCGCGGGGACGAGATTCGTTCCATCCGGGAGATCATCATGTCCAGACCGCCCAACACGCCCTGGCTTACGCCCTATCTGACGGTCGCCAGCGGTCGCGCCGCACTGGATTTCTATGCGCGGGCTTTCGGCTTTGCGGCCGGCCATGTCGTCGATGAAAACGGCGTGCCCATGCACGCCGAGATGCATTACGAAGGCCAACTGGTGGTCATGTTTGCGCCCGAGGGCGCGTGGGGCAGCACGGCACGCACACCCCGGTCGCTAGGCGTGGAAGCCCCGCAAACGTTCTATGTCTACTGCGGCGACGTGGATGCGATGTACCAAAGGGCCTTGGCCGCCGGCGCCGCAAGCGTCACGCCGCCTGCCGACCAGTTCTGGGGCGACCGGTACTGCATGGTCGAAGATCCCGATGGCTACCGCTGGGGCTTTGCGACGCCGCTGCCCAAGACCCCGGATTCCAAACCCACTCCCTGATGCCACCCAGATTTTTTGTCGATGCGGCGCTCGCCGCGGACACCGTATTGGAATTACCCGACGCCGTCGTGCGCCATGTCCAGGTGTTGCGCCTGGCGCCCGGTGACGCCATCACCCTGTTCAACGGTCAGGGCGGGAGCCACCCGGCCACGCTGACCGAGATCGGCAAGCGCCACGCTAGTGCGACGCTTGGCACCCACGACGCCTCGGAAGCCGAAACCCCGTTCGCCGTCACGCTCGCCCAGGGGCTTGCCGGGGGCGACAAGATGGACTGGCTGATCGAGAAGGCAGTGGAACTCGGTGTATCCGCCATCCAGCCACTTCAGGCTGCCAGATCCGTCGTCCGGCTTTCCGGCGAGCGCGCCACCAAGCGCCAGGCGCACTGGCAGGCACTGATCGAGGCCGCCTGCGAACAATGCGGCCGTAATCGCTTGCCGGCGTTGGCGCCCGTGGCTAACTTGGAGTCATGGCTGACCAGCGTGCCGGCCACTGCTGCAAGGCTGGCGCTCTCGCCACGCGCATCGGCATCGCTGCCCGAACTGGCGCAAGCCGAGCGCGAGGCATGGCGCGCCGGCGGCGTGACGTTGCTGATCGGGCCCGAGGGCGGCTTGTCGCCGGAAGAAGAAGATCGCGCACGCCGAGCCGGTTTTATCGGCGTGTCATTGGGACCGCGCATTCTGCGAACGGAAACCGCCGGGCTGACCTGCCTGGCGACACTGAACGCCATCCTTGGCGGGTTTTGACCTAGAAGGAGTCAAACATGGGACTACTCGATAGCGTGCTGGGCGGTGTGCTCGGCCAACTGGGCGGCGGCCAGCACGGCGAACAGGCCGGAGGCGGCCTGAATCCCAAGATGATGATGGCGCTGGGCCTGCTGGCGATGATGGCAATGCGCCACAAAGGTCAGGAGGCAGACGGTGGCGCGGCGTCCGCCGGTGCGGATGCGGGTGCCGGTGGCCTGGGCGGCCTCGGTGGACTTGGTGGCGTGCTGGGCGGATTGCTTGGTGGCGCTGGCGCTGCCGGTGGCGGTGCCTCGGCCGCGGGTGGACTGGATCTCGGCTCGCTGCTCGGCGGCCTGCTTGGCGGTCAAGGCGGCGCGGGCGATTCGGCGCAAGCAATGGGTGCCGCCGCAGGCGGCATCGGCGCCTTGCGAGACGTCCTGGCGCAAGCGGGTCTGGGTCAACAGGTCGATTCGTGGATTGGCACGGGCGCGAACCAGGCCGTGAGCGCGTCGGATTTGTCTTCCGCGCTGGGCGGTACGGGTGCGCTCCAGTCGCTCGCGGAGAAAACCGGGCTGTCGGCCGACGACGTGGCTTCAAGCCTCAGCGAAGGCCTGCCCGAGGTGATCGACCGGCTGACGCCGCATGGAGCGGTACCGCCGGCTGCGTAACATCGGCACCGCAAACAAAAATGCCCGCTTTTACAGCGGGCATTTTTTTGACCGGAACACGGCGCCGATCGTGCGCCTGGAGCACCGCCAGATCCGTTCAGGCGAACGAGTAGAACACCCGGAACTGCACCTTGCGCTCGCCCCAGAACTCGGCGGCATCGCGGAACACGTCGAGCAGTACCTCGCGCGCTTCCTTGTCGAACTTCTGCGCGATCGGCAGGCCTTCCAGCACGATCACAAAGCCCGGTTGCGGTCCGGCCTTGTAAATCATGTCCGTCAGGCAATCGGACAATGCATCGAAATTCTTGCCGAAATGCTTCGGGAAGGTGAATTCGGTGGCAATGCGCTCGAGGATCTCGGCCTTGCTGGCGCAATCCGCGCAGTTCGCATAGAGGAAGTGCTGATTCAGTGCGGCGGCTGCCTGGGCCAGCTCCGGCACGCGGAACGCGCGGATCGACTGGACGATGTTTGGACGCACCGTCTTGAACAGGTTCATGGCTCCCTCATTGGTGCCGTTGTCATCGCAAGCCACCATGGCGGGCGCGCATGCGGGCGGAAGTCGATGCGGCAGATCCTGGCGCGGCATCATCAGCACATTGTCGTATAGGTTCTGGGCCTGATGGTGGGCCCTTTGCCAGCCATCTCCGGCGCCGCGCTCCTCGCGGGCGGCAAGGGCGTCGCCCAATCCGAAAATGTCAGTCATCATTTGGTTATCCGTTTGAAGCTGTTGTAGTGGTCTTCCGTGTAATAACAGTCGTTGGCGGCGCGTTGATCACCACCGCAAACGATCCGCTTGGCTCCCCGGTTCCGGCTATTGCTGTTCTTGACGGTGTACTCGCGGTAATACCCGCGAGATTGCTGCGGCAGGCTGCGCTCGTAGTTGCCAAAGCGCGAACCGTCCTTGTCATACGGGAACGGCCCACCGGCCTCGATACGCTCCAGCGTCTGCCGTGCCTCGTTGGGCAGTTGCTGTGCGGCGATGGTTCCCACCACCCCCTGCACGTCGTCGGGCGACTGCCTGGCCATGGCGCCTTGCGGCGCCAAAGTCAGCGCGATGGATATCGCCGCGCCCGCCAGCACGTGGCCCAGGCTTCGGGCCAGGCTCAGGGACTGCCAATGTGACTGCCGCTGCGACTGACTCGACAAAATCCGGGAACCCACGTTATCGAAAAGTTGGCGAAATGTTATTTGCGGGTCACTCCGGCACCTGTTAATCACCCCTCGCAGGCCCGGCGCACGCTTCAGGCGAACGCCCGCATTCAAAGGCGTAAGGTTACGCGCATGTCCATCATTAATCAATCCCCGCGCCTTTGCCCGCCAGTTTTCTTCAATTGTTTCAACATGTTATCGATATGTGTGCGCATACTAACCTCACAAGCAGCGAGATCACGCGGGCATGAAAAATGTCCGCTGTCAAGTCTTTGATGTAGACGGACAGTTCCGTAAAAGGTCTTATGGAATAACAGGTTAGTCCATATTTTGGTCGCTACGCATCCTTGCTGATTTGCGAGCTAGGTGCCACATAGGCGCTTTGCAGTGGCAAACGTAAGGATGTCTCAGCGAGCAAAGTCGCATCATCAAAGTTTCGGTCTATCACCATCTTCCTACAGAAGGCAGTTCGAGAAGGGCGTTTATCGTGTTTGCCCCCCCAATCTGCCAATCGATAGCTCGCACCGTCGAAGCCGATGATGCGGGCGATCCATTTCGATGTGGCACTTGCGCCTGCGTCCGGTGATGTTGGCCGCGTGTGTCCTGTGCCAATGGGATCGCGCCCATGGGGCGCTTGCGCAACGCGAAGGCTGAGGCGGGCGGTAGGATGCTCTCGAAGCGTTCGCCCCAACGAGGTCTGCTTCTATGGGGCATGCCAGTGCAAGCGACTGCTGGAGGCGCAGTAATCACATGGGAGCCGTGTCGATGGGTTGTTCAGGCTCGGCACGCGAGCAGTACTGCTCTACCCACTTCACGGACTGAGCGATGCCTCCGAATGGAAAGAAATGCAGGCTCACCTTTCCATGTGCTTCGGTCAGGCGGGTGGTCAGACGATCCACAAAGAGATCCGGGCCTGCTATGCCGAACAGCTTGCTGATCGAGATGCCGTACTTGGACAACATCGACGCGCATGCGCTAACGCCACACAAGGCGGCATAGCGCGCCAGCACCGCCACGCCTGCAGGGCCCGGCACGCCCACGCGTACGGGATGTTCGACGCCACGCCCGCGCAGGGCTTCCAGCCAGGCCAGCACGATGTCGGCATCGAAGGCAAATTGCGTGACGATCAAGGGCGCCATGCCGCGCCCTTCGATGCAGCGACACTTGTGTTCGAGCACTTTCCAACGATCAGATGTGCTCATGACCGGATGGCCCTCGGGATGGCCACCCACGCCGACCATCTGAATGCCCGAGCGCTCGAACACGCCTGATTCGATCAGTGAGGAGCTGTCGGCAAACGGCCCCAGCGGGGTGGACGGATCTCCAGCGATCACGAAGCAACGCTTGACGCCGGCTTCCGCGACCGCGCGCTGGATGAACGACTCCAGTTTTGCGAACGAGGCGATACGGCGTGCAGCGAGGTGAGGCATGGGCTCAAAGCCGAGTCCGCGAACGGCCTGCGCTGCGGCCAGTCGCGCGTCGTTGTCCTGGTTCGCCAGGTAGGGAATGGAAATGGTTGACCCGGGCAATACACGCGGCGCCGCTGCGGTCAGCGCAGAGATATCCTTCGCGTTGACCTCTAACGAATAGGCGTCGGTGATGTTGCCGATGGGCTTGGACTTGTCGGAATGAAGCAAGGGGCTTGCCATATCTGGCGACTGTTGGGAGAGTTCCGACCCGCCAGCGCTGATCGGGTCGGTTGGAAGCCATGGAGCGGCATCGCTCACCCGGCAAGGCGCGTCAATCTTTGGGGGGCTGTTCGTCACCGTAGAACGTCACGCCGAGCTGGATGCGCTCGCGGCCGCTTTCCACGCGGTGGCGGTTCGTGTCGCGCAGCGAGTAGACGCAGCCGCAGTATTCCTGTTGGTAGAAGTTCTCGCGCTTGCTGATCTCGATCATGCGCGCCGAGCCGCCGCCCTTGCGCCAGTTGTATTCCCAGTACATCAGGCCAGAGTACTTGGCCGCCGCACGCACGCCGCAGTCATTGATCTGCTGCATGTTCTTCCAGCGCGAGATGCCCAGGGAACTGGTGATCACCGGAAAGCCGTGCTCATGCGCATACAGCGCCGTGCGCTCGAAACGCATGTCGAAGCACATGGTGCAGCGCACGCCGCGTTCGGGCTCGTGCTCCATGCCCTTGGCGCGCTCGAACCAGTTGTCCCGGTCGTAGTCCGCATCGACGAAGGGCACGCCGAACTGCTCCGCGAAGCGGATGTTCTCGTTCTTGCGCAGCTCGTATTCCTTGAGCGGATGAATGTTGGGGTTGTAGAAAAAGATGGTGTAGTCAATGCCCGAGGCCAGCATGGCCTCCATGACCTCGCCTGAGCACGGCGCGCAGCACGAATGCAGCAGCACCTTGTCGTGGCCTCCGGGCAGCGCAAGCGCTTTGCGTTCGACGGTGGTGTTCATCCCTTGGCTCCTTGGGCAATAGCGGTGGTGGCAGTTGCAGGCTGGCGGGCCAGTTCGACGAAGGCCCGCACGTAGTCAATGGCGGTATCCGCCTCGCGTGCGCCCAGGAAGATCTGCTTGGCAATACCGCGCGCGCCCAGCCGCACAGGCACCACGTCCATCCTGGCCGCATATTCCTCGACCAGCCAGCGCGGCAGCGCGGCGACACCGCGGCCGCTGGCCACCATCTGCACCATGATGTCGGTGGTTTCGATGGCTTTGTGGCGCTTGGGCGTCACGCCGGCCGGCAACAGGAACTGGCTGTAGATGTCCAGGCGTTCGATGTCCACGGGGTAACTGATGAGCACTTCCCGGGTCAGCTGCTGGGGCTTCACGTAGGCCGTAGAAGCCAGGGGGTGGTCTTTGGCCACGACCAGCACCTGCTCGTAGTCGAACACGGGTTCGAACTTCAGCCCCGGCTTGAACAGCGTGTTGATTTCCACCCAGAAGTGACCCACTAGCCCCCGGTGGGGGTGCGGATAAAAACTTGGACTGGTTTTATGCGGCTAGGCCAAGTTTGTGCCGGTATTCCACAGGACTTAAACGTCCCAGAGATACCTTGATACGTTTTTCGTTGTACCAACGAATGTACGCATCGACAGCTTCAATGAACTGCTCAATCGTTGTTGATTGCCAGTTGTTGGGATAGAACAGCTCCATCTTTAGCCTTCCAAAAAAGCCTTCGCACGCAGCGTTGTCTGGTGAGCACCCTTTGCGAGACATCGAGCGAGTCAACTTTGCATCATGGACCCTCGAGAGCCAGCCTGGCCAGCGGTAGTGAGCTCCACGATCAGAATGAATCACAGGGCGGCTCTCGCTGCCTTGAACAGCATCAATGGCCGCATCCAGCATTGTGTTGACGAGATGTGCGTTGGGATGAGTCCCAATCGACCAGCTCACCACCAGCCCGTCAAAGCAATCAATGACTGGCGACAGGTAAACCTTGCCAGCAGGAATCTGGAGTTCAGTAATGTCGGTGAGCCACTTCTCATTGGGCGCAGCGGCACGGAAGTCTCGATTGATGAGGTTTTGCGGGGCGGCACCTATCTCTCCAAGGTAGGAGTTATATCTGCGGCGTTTGGGCTTGGCCACGATCAACCCCTCCTGCTTCATCAGCCGACGAACCACCTTCTCTGAGATGCCCGTGCACTCCTTGAGCAGAGATGCCTGCACCCTGCGATATCCATAGCAACGGTAGTTGTTGTCGAAGATCTCTGTGATGCTTCGGCGTAAATCAACGTATTTGTCAGCCAGCTTCAGCCGAGCACGATGGTAAAAATACGAGCTTCTAGCAAGGCCAACAAGAGAAAGCAGTTCTGGCAATTCATACTGCCCGTGCAACGCTTCAACCAGCACAGCCTTATCTTTGTTTGCCAGCCTATGCAGATCAATGTCAGCCCCATTTTTTAAGATTTCATGGGCCTGCTTGAGAAGCTCACGTTCTATCTTCAGCCGCCGAACATCCTGGCGCAATGATTCAACTTGGCGCCTGAGTGCTGCTTCATCCAACACTGGCGATCGCTTTGGACTGTGTTTCATTGAGGCTGGGGCACAAGGGCCAAGCAACTGATTTTTCCAGTTGTACAAGGTCCCCCTACACACCCCTAACTTGTCCGCAATCTGCTGTGCACTTGATCGACGGGCACACAGCTGCACCACGCCCTCACACATCAAGGCATCAGGCTTTGTAGCCGGCCAAGATCTGCCTACTCTCGATTTGCAGGTGTCAGGGCAGTCTTGCCGAACCCACGCAGTCAACGTTCCTCGACCCGGATAACCCAAAGCCCTCATCGTTGCAGCAATACAGCGATCATGGGCGAGGTAATGAGCAATAGCCACCTGCCTTTGCTGCAGCGAATATTTTGGTGCTCTTGGAGCTTGGCTTGCTGGCAAATCCTGATGCTTCAGGTAGTGCTGATACCAGCCTTTCAATGCGTTCTTGGTTGGGTACCCCAACTGGCGAATCGTGGCTCTGACACGCAAGCCAAGCTTGATGTAAAGCGCAACTGCACGAATCCTGTCTGCGTATGAGTACATGAACTACCTCCCCTGGTAGTCCAAGTTTTTGTCCGCATCCCCGGCGGGTCAGTTCTGCGTGGAAATCAACAGCCTAGATTCATTGAGATGCATCAAAGCAGTCTATCGGCGACAACGCACCTCGTCGTCTGCGTGAACTCTAAGGCAGACCCTAAAGGGGCGAGGGAGACACTTTCGGCGGTGCATCTCAACACTCTGCGCAGTGCGGTTGTATTAGACCTAGGGTTCAGCCGTGCAGTCCAAGAACTCGCAAAGCAGCGTCACCTCTACTACGAGCCGAATGTAATGACCTCAGCTGAAACGTCCTGGGTTGAAACCACTATCAGAGGCCAAGAACGATCAGTGTTGTAGCCTGACCCCTCGAAGTATCTGGTGTTTGCCATGCGCCCATTTGGGCTTACCCCATGAGCTGCGCCGTGCAGAGAACATCATCGCTAAACCACTTCGATGATGACTCAAGTCATTTCCCCTTGGCGAGCAGGATGGCATCACACGGGCAGGTTGCACCCAGCCATAGGACATAGGCTCTGAAGCCGCGCCCATTTCAGCTGGCGTGCAAACCGCCGAGCAACCATACCTATGCTGCCGCGCTGGCCTCGACAGCAACATCACTCAAACTCTCGCCCCTGAGTGAGCGGACTAGGTTCTCAGCAGCCCGCATTTCAATTTCGAACCGTACGCGTCTCACAGCCGAGCCGATGTGGGGAGTGAGTACTGTTCTGGCGTTGTTGGTCAATCCCGGATGAATTTCGCGAGGTCTGTCTGGAAGTAGCCAATCTTCCATCTCATAGACGTCAGCGGCGTACGCGCCAAGTTGCTCATTCGCCAAGGCATCGACAACCGCCCTTTCGTCGACCACAGACCCCCTACCCACGTTTACAAGGATCTGGCCCTTTTTCGATAGTTGAAGCATCCTGGAGTCAACCAGGTGGCGCGTATCGCTAACAAGAGGCACTGCCAGGAACACATAGTCCGATGTGCTGACAGCCTCATCAAGCGTGACCAGTTCGACCTGATCTAGACGCACACTTGGGTCTACACCAAGCAGCCGCGCGCAGCCAAAGCCCGCGAGTCGCGCCAATATGGCCTGCCCAACTTTTCCGAGACCGATCACGCTGGCCACCGACCCATGAAGCCCGGTTCCGTATAGAGCTGGCCTCCACCCAGAGTAGCCTGCTCTTGTAGCGGCGTCACCCTGAAGCACGTTCCTGCCAGCAGCAATAGCCAATCCGATGGCCAGCTCGGCTGTGGGCTCTGTGAGGAGGTCAGGAACAAAGGTGACGCTCACCCCGGCTTGTGCGCAAGCCCTCAGGTCGAAGTTGTCGTACCCCTTGAGTGCACAGGAGATGGTCTTGAGCCTGGGAGCGTTCAGCAGCGACTCTTTGGTCACACTGTCTGTCATGAAGGCCATCATGGCATCAGCATCCACGAGGTACTCCCTGAGCTGGCTGGGGCTCCAGGGGTCAGGCCCTGGATTCATGATGACCTCACCCTCAGCCTGGAGCTTCCTTAGAACCTCTTCATGAACTGGCTGCGTTACGACGATTTTCCGATGATTCATTTTTCGATTTACTTGAGACGCTTTCGCAGCATCGATCCAATGCTGTCAACCACGAGGACACAGGCAAGAATCGACAGAAGGATGGCTGAGACCTCGTCATACTTGACAAGGCGAAGTGCTGCCATCAGCTCGAAGCCGATGCCACCTGCACCGACAATGCCAAGTACTGCGGAGGCCCTGAAGTGGTACTCCCAGCGATAGATGGTTATGTCTGCCAACTGTGGAAGGACTTGGGGGATAACGGCATGCGAGATGACCTGAAAGCGGCTTGCGCCTACCGCAGCAGCTGCTTCAAGTGGCTTCGGATCCACGTGCTCAATGGCTTCCGCGTAAAACTTTGCGACCATTCCCGTGGAATGCAACGCTAGTGCGAGCACCCCAGGTAGAGCACCAAACCCTACGGCTGCCACGAACAGAATGCCAAGAATGATTTCTGGCACGGACCGGAATGCCGCCAGGATGACTCTGGCCACTCTTCCCACCAAAGGATTGGGGGTGGTGTTTGGAGCCGCCAGGAGCGCCAGCGGAAGTGAAAGCACGATAGTCAGTGCTGTGCCGGCAATCGACATCGCCAAGGTGTCCCTCAGCGGGATGACCCAGTGCTCCCAGCGGTCGAAGTTGGGAGGGACCATCTCAGATGAGAGCTGCTTGACAGCCGGGGCGCCTTCGATGAACCGCTGTGCATCGAAGAACCCCGTGACGTACAGGGCTACAAGGCAAACCAGAAGGACGAACGCTGTATTGCGCAGTCCAATGAACTGCTCCCGCTTGTCGCGACTGATGATGTTCTCGAATGCAGCCGAGGTCATTGCATACGGCCCAAATCAAGCTTCAGGATGGTTGCGGTATCCCTAAGGACGTCATATGCAGCGTCATCAGTGGCGGCAAACGCCTGGACACGAAACGCCTTGAGCACCTCAGCATCCTTCATGTCCAGAAAGGCAGAGCGGATGGCAGCTTTGAGCTCAGGCTTGAGGTCCCCCTGCATGACGACCGGATAGTTTGGAATGGGAGCAGAAAGGTCAAGCTGAACAATCTTCGTGGCATCAATGCTTCCTCGAGCGATGAGGTTGTCCAGAATCGGCTTGGACAGAGCCCCGGCTGGAATCTGACCCGACTGCACCGCACGTGCGACCGCGTCATGTGCCCCAAGGTGAACTGGCCGATAGTCCTTCTCACCATCAAGCTTGTACTTCTTGAGCAGGTGTGCACGTGGTGCAAGGTGGCTTGATGTGGACGCCTGGTCGCCAAATCCGAAGGGCTTGCCGCGCACGTCTTCAAGCGTTTTCACCGGCCCTCCGGCCGTTGCGATGAGGACCGACTGGTATGTGGGCGACCCACGTTCAACGCCCACCGCAAAGGGCTCAATCCCGGACGCCTTAGATTTGGCCAAAACGTACGAAAACGGTCCAAAGTACGCTACCTCAATCCGACCGAACCGCATTGCCTCGATCATCGAGGAGTAATCGGTAGTCACCACAATCTCAACATCCTTCTTGAGCTGCTGTTCAAGATAGCGCTTAAGAGGCTGCGCGTTCTGGATGATGCTGGCAGCGTTCTCATCTGGAAGAAGGGCGACACGAAGCTTTGATGGATCCTTTCCCTGCGCATGAGCCCACAGAGGAAGGAGTGCAGCAAAAGAAGCTGCGCTGACAACAAGAGAGAAGTTACGGCGATTCAGCATGGCAAGAGCTCCTTGGTTTGACTGGATTGAAGAGTTCGGGGGCTATCAGTGGACGCACTCGTGTTGGAAGCGTTGGACTGCTTTGCATAGAGGTTCCGCGCAACATCAGGACTCAGCTGCTCTGCCCTACCCTCGAATACAACAGCTCCCTGGCGGAGCCCAATGATTCGGTCTGCAAACGAGCGCGCGAGCTCCACCTGGTGAAGACTCACGATTGCGGTGAGGTGGTCCTTTTTGCAGATCTCATGCAACAAGGTGAGCACGCTATGTGCGGTTGCCGGGTCCAGGCTGGCAACAGGCTCATCGGCCAGCAGGATTCGTGGCTTCTGTATTAGCGCCCTAGCTATGCCTACGCGCTGCTGCTGCCCCCCAGACAAGGCATCAGCCCGGGAGAGCGCCTTTTCGAGCAGCCCGACACGCTCAATCACTGTGAGCGCCTCCAGCTTGTCCTTCTTGCTCCACGGCCATAGCGAAGCGAATGCACCCCTGTCACCGAGCTTTCCCATCAGAACATTCCTGAGGACCGACTGACGTCCAATCAGATGATGCTGCTGGAAAACCATCCCACAGCGCTTGCGGTGCTCTCTCAGCGTCTTTGCGTTGACTACCCCACCTGCCAGGCCAGGTATCGATACCTCGCCTTTTGTGGGCAGCACCAGTCCATTGATGCTTCGTAACAAGGTGGACTTCCCTGCGCCCGAGGCGCCCAGAAGCACCAAAAACTCTCCCTGCTTCACATCCAGACTCGTCGGGTGCAAGGCCACGGTCGAGTCAACGTAGCGGACGGAAACTCCCTTGAGACTCAGAACGTCTCGGTCCTTCTCCAACTTCATGTTGTTACCTTTGCAAGTTTCTGCCTGCGAGCAGCGCGAGAGCGCTTATGACGCACATTTGCCGCAGAAAGAAGTTCGATACGGCTAGGCATGCGTGCAGTTTGTTCGTGGAACGTGTCATCAATATGAAACTTGCACCCCGAAAAATAGGGGTATCTATAGATAACACCTATGTCTGGACTCACGCTACTTGCGGCTTTGAAAGCCTTTGATGCGACGGCAAGGGCCGGAAGCATGACTGCTGCTGCGAAGCTGCTTGATCTACAGCAGCCCACCATCTCAGCGCATATTCAGCGCCTGGAGAATGAGTACGGCGTGGAGCTTTTTCTTCGTCAAGGCCGCCGGCTTGAGCTGACTACCTTTGGCAGGACTCTGCTGGACTACACGCGGCGGGCATTCAGCGGCGAGGAAGATGCGCACGCCCTTTTGGCAGCAGCCAAAAACCGATTCGTCGGGCGTCTTGTGATTCACGCGATCGGCCCGTACAACGTAGTCCCTGTTCTGAAGGCCTTCGGGAGCCGCCATCCCCAGGTCGAGGTCTCTGTCCGTGTAGGCGACTCCCGCTCAATCACGGAAAAGCTCCTCGACTACCAGGGTGATGTCGGCGTGGTCCTCAATCACGCCGAGCACCCCGAACTCCATTGCATGCCATACAGGTCACAGCGCCTGGTGGTCTTTGCGAACCGAGAGCACGCCCTAGCCCGGTGCGGTGAGATAGTGCTCAAGGACCTTCAGAGCCAGCGCTTCGTCATACGTGAGGAAGGTTCAACGACAAGAAGAGTCTTCGAGAGCGAGCTAATTGCCCGCAATATCAACATCCAGGTTGCGCTGGAGATGGGAAGCCGGGAGGCTGTCCGCGAGGCAGTCGCACAAGGAATAGGACTAGGCGTCGTTGCCGAGACAGCCTATGTTCCAGATCCGCGTCTTGTGAAGCTGAAGATTCTGGATACAGCAATGGCCACCCACGTCGACTTCATCTGTCGTCGCGAACGACAGAACGCTCCGCTGATAGCAACGATTTTCGACTTGGCAAAAGAGGTGAGAAGAGGCCTGGCCTAAAGATTCACGAACTTGGCGACAGGGCCCGAGTGGATCATTCATGCCAAGCCTATCGTTAGCAGCCATGCTGTCAGTCAAACAGGCCTAGATGGCTGCGCCTGTGGGAAGTGACTCCGTTGGATCCACTCTTACTCTTCGTCGTAGCCAATACCGTTGGACCATCGACAAGCTCCCTGTACAGCTTGTATCTTGGAGCGACGTACGGAGTTAGGGGAGCGCTTGGCTACACGCTCGGCACCAGTCTTGGCTTCTCCATCGTCGTCACTACCAGCTCCGTGCTAGTCGCGGTTGCCTATGAGATTCCTGCTGGCGGGCAATTTGGCCTAAAGCTGTTCGCGTCTGGCTATACCGCGTGGATTGCAAGCAAGTGCTTGCGTACTGCCTGGACGTCCAGCCGTGATTCCACCAAGGCTCTTGCCTTCACCAAGCTTGGGGCCTATGACGGTGCCATTCAGCAACTCGCAAACCCACGAGGGTGGGCCCTCGCCACTGTCTCAGTGGTCGGGTTCTCCGACGCCCAAGTCCCACCGTTGATGGAGGGGTCGTCTCAGAAAACGGAAAATAAAGCACGCTAAGCCGGTGGCAGCGGTCGCAATGGCCTGAACTTCCCCGCACCGACCTTGGCACTGCTGCGCCATAGGTAATCGCCGGTCAGGTTGATATGCTCCCACCCCAGCGGGGACAGATATTGCAGCAACGTGTCGTCCAGCGCCTTGCCGTGGGCACGCAAAGCACTGGTGGCACGCTCCAGATAGACCGTGTTCCACAACACGATGGCCGCCGTCACCAGATTGAGGCCGCTGGCCCGGTAGCGCTGCTGCTCAAAACTGCGGTCGCGGATTTCACCCAATCGGTAGAAGAAGACCGCCCTGGCCAGCGCGTTGCGCGCCTCGCCCTTATTCAGCCCCGCATGGACGCGGCGGCGCAGCTCCACGCTTTGCAGCCAATCCAGAATGAACAGCGTGCGCTCGATGCGCCCCAGCTCGCGCAGGGCGACGGCCAAGCCGTTTTGGCGCGGATAGCTGCCGAGCTTGCGCAGCATCAGCGAGGCCGTCACCGTGCCCTGCTTGATCGAAGTGGCCAGCCGTAGGATTTCATCCCAATGAGCGCGAATAGCCTTGATGTTCAGCCTGTCGCTGCTAATCATCGGCTTGAGTGCATCGTAGGCAGTATCGCCCTTGGGAATGAACAGCTTGGTGTCGCCCAGGTCGCGGATGCGCGGCGCGAACCGGAATCCCAGAAAGTGCATCAGGCCGAACACATGATCGGTGAAGCCCGCCGTGTCGGTGTAGTGTTCCTCGATACGCAAGTCAGACTCGTGGTACAGCAGGCCATCGAGCACATAGGTCGAGTCGCGCAAGCCGACGTTGACCACCTTGGCGCTGAAGGGCGCGTATTGGTCGGAGATATGGGTATAGAACGTCCGCCCAGGGCTACTTCCATACTTCGGATTGATATGCCCGGTGCTCTCTGCCTTGCTGCCGGTTCGGAAGTTCTGGCCGTCCGACGATGACGTGGTGCCGTCGCCCCAGTTTCCGGCGAAGGGTTGTCGAAACTGTGCGTTCACCAGCTCGGCCAGCGCCGTCGAATAGGTTTCGTCGCGAACGTGCCAGGCTTGCAGCCAAGACAGCTTGGCGTAGGTGGTGCCAGGGCAGGACTCGGCCATCTTGGTGAGCCCAAGATTGATACCATCAGCCAGAATCGTCGTCATCAGCAAGGTTTTGTCCTTGGCCGTGTCGCCGGTCTTCAGGTGTGTGAAGTGGCGCGTGAAGCCCGTCCATTCATCGACCTCCATCAGCAACTCGGTGATCTTGAGGTGCGGCAGCAACATCGCCGACTGGTCAATCAAGGCTTGCGCGGCGTCTGGCACCGCTGCGTCCAGCGGCGTGATCTTCAGGCCCGATGCAGTGGTGATGATGGCATCCGGTAAGTCGTTGGTCGCCGCCATGCGGTTGACTGTGGCGAGTTGCGCCTCCAATAATTCCAGTCGGTCATGCAGATATTGGTCGCAGTCGGTGGCCACGGCCAGTGGCAATTCGCTGGCCAGCTTCAGGGTGGCGAACTTCTCGATCGGCACCAGGTATTCGTCGAAGTCCTTGAACTGGCGCGAACCCTGCACCCAAACATCACCAGAGCGCAGTGCGTTCTTCAGCTCCGACAGGGCGCATAACTCGTAGTAACGCCGGTCAATACCCTCGTCGGTCAGAACCAGCTTTGCCCAGCGCGGCTTGATGAATACGGTTGGCGCATCGGCGGGCACCTTGCGCGCGCTGTCGCTGTTCATGCCGCGCAGCACGTCGATGGCATCGAGCACACCCTTGGCGGTGGGCGCGGCGCGCAGTTTGAGCACGTCCAGGAACTGCGGCGCATAGCGGCGCAGCGTGGCGTAACTCTCGCCGATATGGTGCAGGAAATCAAAATCGGCAGGCCGCGCCAGCGTTTGCGCCTCGGTGACGTTGGCGGCGAAGGTGTCCCACGGCATGACCGCTTCGATGGCGGCGAACGGATCGCCGCCGCTTTGTTTGGCTTCAATCAGCGCCTGACCGATGCGCCCATACATCCGCACCTTGTCGTTGATCGCCTTGCCGGAAGCCTGGAACTGCTGTTGATGCTTGTTCTTGGCCGCATTGAACAGCTTGCCGATGATGCGGTCGTGAAGGTCGATGATTTCATCAGTGACGGTGGCCATGCCCTCGATGGCCAGTGCTACCAAGGTGGCGTAACGCCGCTGCGACTCGAACTTGGCCAGGTCGGCGGGCGTCATCTGGCCGCCCTCGCGGGCGATCTTGAGCAAGCGGTTTTGGTGTACCTGCCGTTCGATGCCAGCAGGTAGTGTCATTTTCAGAAGACGACTGCACCAATTGTCAGGAGTCGATAACACTACATCGGCGAGAGCGAAAACTTCCCGGCTCAGTGCGAGCTAAGTCTGCCTGCGTACCTTCTCCACTGTGCAAATCCCTGCACTCTTCTGGAGAAGCATCATGTACCGCTATACCAAACTTTCCCTTCTGGCCGTCGCCATCGCTGCAACCGGCGCGGTCGCCTACGCCGCCAATGGCGGTATGGAAAACGACGCACTGGCAATCAGCAAGGCCAAGATTCCCCTCACTCAGGCGGTCACCGTCGCCGAGCAGCACGCCAATGGCAAGGCGTCACGCGCCGAGTACGAGAACTCGAAGCAAGGCTGGGTCTACGACGTGGAAGTCGTCAGCGGGGCCAAGGTCTTCGATGTCCGGGTCGATGCCGACAAGGGCACGGTCATCTCGTCTACCGAGGACAAGGCGGATCACGATGATGACCACGACAAGCGGGACTGACTCCCGACAGTATGGCCGGATCGTTTCCCTCGGAGGCGATCCGGCCCGGAGACCTCATGGAATCACTCAACCATACATTTTTTCTCTGGCTCAACGCACCGGAGCATCCCAGTGCTTTGGCTCTGACGTTGGCCACCTTCTTTGCCGAACAGCTCATCTGGGCGGTTCCACTCCTGATCGGCATCGGCTGGCTTCGCGGCGGCGAGCCTACCCGCAAGACGATGCTCGTTGCTAGCGCATCGGGATTGCTGGGCCTGCTCATCAACCAGATCATCGGCCTGGCTTGGTTGCATCCTCGACCTTTCATGATCGGCCTGGGTCACACCCTCATCCCTCATGTTGCCGATTCGTCTTTCCCAAGCGATCACCTGACGCTGTGGTGGGCGGTTGCCTTCAGCCTCGCGCTGCAACGAGGCCCACGAATTGCAGGCGTGACTTTGGCTTTGCTGGGCGTTCCCATTGCCTGGGCGCGCATCTACCTTGGAGTGCACTTCCCATTCGACATGCTCGGGGCCATCGCCGTTGCTGCAATCTGTGCCTGGCTGACGTTACGTGAAGCACACTGGTATCTATTGCCAAGTTATCAACTTTCCACCGGAATCCATCGGCGGCTTTTCAGCGGGTTGATCGCGCTTGGATGGGTGCGCGAGTGAGCCTATGGGCGGGCTAAGTCAGCATGTTCAAACTGCTGGCAAACCATTTCACCCCCGGCAGGAGAACACCATGAACAAATTGCCCACGAGCAGCACCACTGGCTGGCTCAATAAAGTCCCGGAAGTCGCGCTGTCGTTCTGGATCATCAAGATCATGTCCACCACGGTGGGCGAGACGGGAGCCGATTTCCTGGCGGTCAACGCAGGGTGGGGGCAAGGCGTGACTCGAACCGTCATGGCTGCCCTGTTGGCGGCCGCCTTGTTCATGCAGTTGCGCACCCGACGCTATACCCCTTGGATTTACTGGCTGACGGTGGTACTGGTCAGCGTGGTCGGCACCCAGATCACCGATCTGCTGACCGATGGCCTTGGCGTCAGCCTGTACATCAGCACCTCGGCGTTCGCCGTTGCGCTCGCCGCGATCTTCTTCGTCTGGTATCGGATCGAGCGCACCCTGTCCATTCACGACATTGTGACGCGCAGCCGGGAGCTGTTCTATTGGGCTGCCATCCTCTGCACGTTCGCGCTGGGCACGGCTGCTGGCGATTTGGCGACCGAGGCATTGGGCTTGGGCTTTACCTGGGGCGCGGTGGCGTTCGGTGTGCTGATTGGCATCACCTATACCGCCTGGCGCATGGGCGGCAACGCCGTTCTGACCTTCTGGATCGCCTACATATTGACCCGCCCCTTCGGGGCCGCACTCGGCGACTTGCTGACTCAGGCCAAGACCTATGGCGGCCTTGGCATGGGTGCCATGTGGACAAGCGCCTTGTTCCTCACGGTGATCGTCATGCTGGTGGCCGTCGCGCAGATCGGCATGAATGGACGCCGCTCGGCCCAGCTCGTCGAATAACCATCTTCGCTCTACACAAGGAGAAAAACATGCTCATAAAGCACTCAATCGCTCGCCCTGTTGCCGCCATTTCGGCCGCCGTGCTCGTGGTCCTCGCGGCTGGTTGTTCCAAATCTGCCGATCAGAACAACGCAAGCTCGGCATCAACTACACCGGCCCAGACTGTCTCGGCCTTGCAAGTCAAAACTGCATCCAAGCTGGGCGACCTGTCGGCCTTCCGCAGCATCGCCACTGATGTCGCCGCCATCGTTGACAAGGGCGATCTGCCTGCTGCCAAGTCACGCATCAAGGACTTGGAAGTCGCATGGGATTCGGCCGAAGCCGGACTCAAACCGCGCGCGGCAGATGACTGGCATCTGCTCGACAAGGCCATCGACAAGTCGCTTGCGACGCTTCGCGCAGACACGCCAAGCCAGGCTGACTGCAAGGCTGCGATGGATGCCCTGCTGAAAACCTTTAACACGCTCGAAGGAAAGTGAGCGCGCCCCATGAAAACATCCACTGAACACGCGCTGGCCAAGGTGCCCGAAGTCACGCTGGGCTTCTGGCTCATCAAGATTGCCGCCACGACGCTCGGTGAAACTGGCGGTGATGCGGTTTCGATGTCCATGAACCTGGGCTACCTGGTCGGTACAGCCATCTTCGCGGCGATCTTCCTGGCTGCCGTCGTCGCGCAGGTCAAGGCCAAAGGCTTCCATCCCTTCCTGTACTGGACAACCATCATCGCCACGACCACGGTCGGCACGACATTGGCCGATTTTGCGGATCGATCGCTGGGAATCGGGTACGCTGGAGGTTCGAGCTTGCTGCTGGCCTTGCTGCTCGGCTCGCTCTTCGTCTGGCATCGCACCCTCGGCTCCGTGTCGGTGAGCACGGTCAGCTCGCCCAAGGCAGAAGCCTTCTACTGGCTGACGATCATGTTCTCCCAAACGCTGGGCACCGCGTTAGGCGACTGGACAGCCGACACGGCGGGCTTGGGCTACACGGGTGCGGCCGTCGTGTTCGGCGGGCTGCTCGCGCTGGTCGTGGCAGCCTACTACTGGACGAGCGTGTCCCGCACGCTGCTGTTCTGGGCGGCGTTCATCCTGACTCGCCCGCTGGGTGCCGTGGTCGGGGATTTTCTGGACAAGCCACTGAGCGCGGGTGGTCTGGCGTTGAGCCGCTATTCGGCATCGGCCGCACTGTTGGCCTTCATGCTGACTGCGATCCTGCTGTTCAGGCAGAGAGCAGCCAGGACGGCACATTGAACAACGATTGAACGGAGGGGGAATGCGGGTATTGCTTGTCGAAGACGATCCCATGATCGGTGACGCGATCCAGGGCGCATTGAAGGATGCGTCCTACGCCGCCGACTGGGTGAAGGACGGGCAGACGGCGCTCACCACGCTGGGCTGCCAGCATTACGACCTGGTGCTACTCGACCTCGGTCTGCCCGGAAAGGATGGGCTGGAGGTGCTGGCCAGCATCCGAGCCAAGGACAACCCGGTTCCCCTGCTCATCATCACGGCTCGCGATGGTCTGGATGATCGCCTGCGCGGCCTGGATGGCGGGGCCGACGACTATGTGTCCAAGCCCTTTCAGATGGCGGAACTGCTGGCCCGGATGCGCGCCGTCCTGAGGCGCAAAGGTGGCACGGCAGCTCCCGTGCTCAGCAACGGCGTGGTGACGCTTGACCCGGCCACCAAAGAGGCTTGTGCCAATGATGGCCCCCAAGTGCAACTGTCCAACCGCGAGTTCTCGTTACTGCAAGCCTTGCTGGTTCGGCCTGGTGCCATCCTTTCGCGCAGCGAACTGGAGGATCGCATCTATGGCTGGGGGGAAGAAGTCGAAAGCAATGCCGTCGAATATCTAATCCACGCACTGCGGCGCAAGCTCGGTGGCGAGGTCATCAAGAACGTCAGGGGGGTCGGATGGATGGTCTCAAAAGGCGCTTGAACGAATCAGTTCAGCTCAAGCTGTCCTTCACCTTGTCGCTGGCCATCCTCGTGGTGGCCGTTGTGGCGGGCGTATTCTCGTTCCTGTCCGCCTTCGATGAAGCGCACGAACTACAGGACGATGTACTGCGCCAGGTGGCGCAGCTCATGGATCGCCAGCGCTTGTTGCCTGCCGTGCCAACCACCGATATCCGTCTCAAGGATGTCGATGAAGAGTCGCGCGTGATCGTCCAGCGCTTGGGTGAGGTCAGTCCCTCTACGGTAGGCGTGGATGCAGGAGGCGTGCTCCCGCTCCCGGCGACCTTGGCGGATGGATTGCACACGCTGGAAGTTGGTGGCGAGACGTTTCGCGTGCTGGTCAAGACCACGGCGAGCGGCGAACGCATTGCTGTGGCTCAGGAGTCCGGTTTCCGCAATGAAATTGCCCGCGACGGGGCACTGCGCACGGTGATGCCTTTCTTGATTCTCGTGCCGGTGCTGCTGTTGATCGTTGCTGACCTGGTGCGCAAGATGTTCCAGCCCATCGCGGCGCTGTCCAAGGAAATAGACCAGCGGGCAGAGCAGGAACTGCATCCCGTCGAAGACCGCCACCTTCCGGTCGAGGTACGTCCGTTTGTCGTGGCGATCAATCGCCTGCTCGCTCGTGTCAGCCAGTCGATGGAATCTCAGCGCCGCTTTGTGGCGGATGCCGCGCACGAGCTACGTTCGCCGCTGACAGCCATGTCGCTGCAAGCAGAACGGCTCGCGGAAGCGGAAATGTCCAGCGTGGCGCGCGAACGGCTGACGGTTTTGCGCCAAGGGATCGAGCGCGGCCGCAGCCTGCTCGATCAACTCTTGACCTTGGCCAAGGCACAGTCGGCCACCGACCTGCCGAAGTCGCCTGTATCTGTCCAGAGCATCTACCGCCGCGTGCTGGAAGACCTCATGCCGCTGGCCGAGGCCAAGCACATCGACATCGGTGTCGAAGGCGCGCTGGACGCCGAAGTGTGGGCAAGCGAGCTGGACATGATCGCTGTGGTCAAGAACCTAGTCGATAACGCCATCCGCTACACGCCAGAGGGAGGGCGTGTTGATCTTTCTGTGGGTGTTTCGGAAGGGAAGGTCGTACTACGTATTCAGGACAGTGGGCCTGGCATTCCGTTGGCTGAACGGGATCGAGTGTTTGATCCCTTCTACCGCACGCTGGGGAGCGAGCAGATCGGCTCGGGTCTGGGACTATCCATTGTCCAGACGATTGCCAATCGCATCGGTGCTGAAATCCGCCTCGACTTCTCAGATCAAGAGAAGCAAACTGGCTTAAATGTTGCCGTTATCGCTCCCATGCGGTAGCGGTTTGAGAAACGCGGAGGCAGGCTAAATGGTTAATTCGGCGGGGTGGTTTTATTGGGCTTTGCTGTCCGCTATCCTTGCGGCACTGACGGCTATTTTTGCCAAGGTTGGCATTCAGGGAGTTGATTCCGATCTGGCCACCTTGATCCGCACGGCCATCATCATCGTCGTCCTGTCGGCGTTTGTTGCCTACACGGGGAAATGGACCAACCCCTTGGAGTTATCACCCAAGACATGGCTTTTTCTCGGGCTGTCCGGCTTGGCGACAGGGGCATCGTGGGTCTGCTACTTCCGCGCACTCAAGATTGGCGATGCATCCAAGGTTGCGCCAGTGGATAAACTCAGTCTTGTCCTGGTGGCGGTATTTGCTTTCGCCTTTTTGGGCGAACGCCCGTCACTGAGGGAGTGGTCCGGCATTTCGATGGTCGCCGGAGGCGTTCTGTTATTGGCGTTCAAGTGATAACAGGTAGGACATACTGACTCAACCAGTCGTCACGATTCGTCTACAGTAACCGCTGTCCTGTCATCAAATTTGACTGAGCAGTTTCTCGCCATCAAGGCGCAACTCGCCCTTCGGCGAAATGTGCCGATACAAGGTCTGTCTTGTGATGCCCAGTTCCTGACATAGATCGCCGACCTTGGTTTCGGGCTGCCCCATAGCGGCCATCGCCAGCCGCAACTTGGCGGCAGTCATCTTGAAGGGCCGGCCGCCCTTCCTACCGCGCGCCCTCGCCGAAGCCAATCCTGCAATCGTGCGCTCGGTAATCAGTTCGCGCTCGAACTCGGCCAGCGCGGCGAAGATGCCGAAGACCAACTTGCCGGCGGCCGTCGTGGTGTCAATGGCTGCACCGTGCCCAGTCAACACTTTCAGACCGATGCCTCGCCCGGTCAGGTCATGCACGGTGTTGATGAGATGCCGCAGATCGCGCCCGAGCCGGTCAAGTTTCCACACCATCAACGTATCCCCCGGTCGTAGCGCCTTCAGGCAGCTCAACAGGCCGGGACGATCCTCGCGTTTGCCCGACGCTTGATCCTCGTAGAGATGGGCCGGATCGACGCCGGCAGCGATCAGTGCATCACGCTGCAAGTCGGTGGCCTGTGAGCCGTCTGCTTTCGATACCCGCATGTAGCCAATCAGCATCTTGCACCTGTCACATATACGTTCGATTATGTGACAGTGTGCACCGGAAAGTTCTGGTCGTCAAAATTTGTCACTTAACCCGTCATTCTGTCTAAGACATGCAAAGGGTCCATCAGCCTCGTAATGTGACAGAAATTCCGGGGGAATGCCTTCCTTTGCAAAGGTGGCGCGCAACTGTTCCAGGGAAGCGGGATCGCGCCGACCATAGGAAGCCAACGCGAACAGCGAGCGTGCCGTCTCGGGGTCGTGCCGGGCTTCAATGATCGCCTCACTGATAGCTTGGACCGCCCGTTGCCAATGATTGACGGGTTCGGGCTTCGGCGGTTTCGCCGGCAGACCACTGGTGAACCCGGTTTGGAGCTCGGACCAGAACAGCTTTGCATGCTCGCCTGGCGGGCTGATATCCCTCACCTCGATCAAGCTGATTGCCGTTGCCGCCGCCTCCAGCATCTGCAACCGTATTGCCGGGTTCAGGGTTTCATACGGTCGCCACAGACTTTGCCCAGCACGCAGCGGATGCCCGCAGCCTTGCCAGACTTGGCGGAGATACCCCGCGTAGGTTCCGCACGCCGAAAGCGGGGTGTTCAGCTCATCGAGCAGCGTGCGTAGCAGTCGAAACCACAATCCAGCGTGGATGCGTCGGCACGGCAGTTCCACATGGCCGGTCGTCAGTGCCTGCCAGGTACGCCGGTCCATCACTGCAATCGCGTCGCTGGCGGTGCGCGACGCAGTGTCGGCGTTCTCCCAGCCGAGAAACCGCCCAGGCACGCCCCAATAGGATTCCAGCCAGCAGCCATGCAGCGGGCAGCTCAGCATCAGGGGCAGCTTCCATGCAAGCAGTACGGCTTGGTTTGCCGGGTCGTTCAGACAGAGAGGACAGGCGCGATGTATCGGCTGGCTGGGCAGCCAGGCACGCCAGCTCGTGATGGATCGCGTCCTACGGCGGAGTTTCGGCAGCAGCACCGAGAGCTGGAACGCATAGGTTTCCAATGCGTCTGGAATCTGATCATCAAGGCTGTCCAGTAGCCAAGGCACCCAGCCGGCGAAACTCATGCAACGCAGCCGGTCCGGCTCGATGCCGCTCCGCTGGGAGAGCATCGCCAACAGCGCCAGTGGTGGCGCGGTATCCAGGTCATCAACCTGAGCGTGACCAAGATCGTGCTCCAGCAGCTCGGACACCTCCATGTGATAGCAAAGGGCCACGCGGTTGAGCCACGAAGACAAGGCTTCGCCTTCTCTGGGGGCCGGATGCAGTGGCCAGCGTGGCGCTGGCTTCACATCAGTTCCCGCTCGAATTGCCGCCGCCGCTCGCTGGGACCGGTGTAATCGGCCATGCTCAGCGTGCGATGGTTGATCGCTTCCTCGCCGCTCTCCACGGCGACGATGGCCGCCGCCATCAGCAAGTGCGCCAGTTCGCCGATGGTGCCCTCGCTGCGTGTGAGCAGGTAGCGGGCCATGTCCAGCGTGGCAATCGACGAGGGTCGCCGCAGTGGAAGCGAAGCGGCGAAACTGGCCAGCAGTGAGCAGCAATCGTGATTGGCCTCCCATACCGGCAGCATCATCGGCTCGAAGCGATTTTCCAACTGGTCATCGGAGCGGATGGCCAGGTAGGCGTCGCGCGTGCCGACCCCGACCAGTGGGATGCGCAGTTCATTGCCGAGGAAGCGCAGGAGATTGAGGAATTCCCGGCGATTGACGCTGTTACCGGCCAGGACGTTGTGCAACTCGTCGATCACCAGCATGCGCACGCCGACCTTGCGCAGCAGTGCCAGCGCCAGTTGTTCCATTTCTGGCAGCCGTGGGCGCGGTCGCAATGGCGCACCCATCGCCGCGAGCAGCGCGACGTAGAAGCGGATTACCGACGGTTCGGATGGCATCTGCACGACCAGTACCGGAATGTGCTCCTGGTCGGCGTCGGCTCTGGCCGGATGCGTGCGCCGGAACTTCTCGACGATCATCGACTTGCCGTTGTTGGTCGGGCCGACCAGCAGCAGGTTGGGCATGCGTTGCTTGTTTGGCCACGTATACAGGATTTCCAGCCGGTTCAGCGCCTCGACTGCTCGCGGATAGCCGATCCAGCGGTCGGCGCGAAGGCGATGGATGCGTTCGTCCGCCGGGAGACGGGCCAAGCCCTGGGCCGCCGGCAGCAGGTGGGACAAGTCGATGATGGGATATTCTTCCACGGCTACCACTCCTCAATCTGGTCGAACGGTTTGGCCGGCGGCTGGTTGTCTGCCTGCTGCCCATCCATGTCAGCGCCCGGTGGTGGCGTGGTTTTGACAGGCGTTGCCGTTGCCTTGAGATGCTGGCGTCGATCCGCGTCGCGCCGCGCCTTGCGCGTAGCCTTCTGCGCGGTGGTAACGATTTCGCGCATCTGGCCGATCATGCGGAACAACGCCGACTCATCCACCTGTTCGCGCCCTTGCTGCCGCAATTTCGCCAGCGCCTGTCGTTGTTCCCAGAGGGTGACAGCCGGGTGCGACAAGGTACGGTAGGGAATTTCCAGGTAGTGCTGCCCCTCTGGTTCCAGCACCCATATGCGGCTGATGTCGCGCGGGTCGCGCCGGATCAGGAACGCAGGCAAGCGGTCCCGCCGAGCTATCCACGGCTTGAGCGCATCGGCGTAGTAGTGGATGTGGTCGATGACGAAGCCGGTGCGGGTCAGCGTGCGGCGGATGATGGGCAGAAAATCGACCAGAAAAGCCGTAGCGCGAGTGATGACGGTTGGCACGCCGGTCCGCGTGATAGCTTCGGCCCAGCGCGCGGCCGGCGGTTGGAGCAGGCCGTTGTGCACGGAGCCGTGATAGGTGCCGACCGCCAATGTGAGCCAGCGCTCCAGCTCGCGCAGTGTCAGGGCGGCCATCTTCTCGGAGGCGTATTCCCCGCGCTGGTCAGGATTGGAGAAGGTCGTCCCCGGCAATTCGTCGTGGATCATCTGCATCGCCGTGCCGATGATCCGTTCCACGATACCGCCGTAGTGCGGCTGCCCAAGCGGGCGATAGTCCAACCGGATGCCATGCTGCTCGCAGCCACGGCGCAGCGCCTCGCTCTTGAACTCAGCCGCGTTGTCCAAGTAGAGCAGTCTGGGCTTGCCGCTCATCGGCCAATCCATCTCTACGTTCAACCCTTCCAACCAAGGGCGCTTGTCGCAGGCGGCATGCACCAAGCACAAGCCGACCGAGACGGCGGACGGGGCTTCCAGCGTAACGACCATGCCAACCACGCAGCGGGTGAATACGTCGATGGCGAGGGTCAGGTATGGACGGCCAATCGGTTGCCGGTCGCGCTCGTCCACCACGATCAGGTCGATGACTGTGTGGTCGATCTGCACCTGCTCCAGCGGCGCGGAGACGGGTGGCGGAACACCACCAACACCTTGCAGGTCGCGGGCGGCATCTTGTCCTTCCCGGCGGTGAGTGACCTCGCGCGGATCGAGGCCGGCGATCCGCAGAGCCACCGTGTTGCGCGCCGGCACCCGCAGCTTTTGCAGCTTGCACGCCCGCACAACTTCGCGGTGGAACGCCGCCAAGCTACGCTTCTGCTTGGTCAGGAAGCGCTTTTGCAGTAACTCGCGGATGATTCGTTCGACCGACTCCGGCAAGCGGCCTTTACCTTTGCCACCGCTCGACTGCCCAAGAGCCAAGTCAGTGACCAGCCCCGATCCTAGCCGGGCACGGCGGATCAGGACGTAGACCTGCCGCCGGGACAGCCCCAATGCCTGGGCTGCCGCGTCGGCCGCTTCATGCCCAACCGTCTCCGACTGCGCCAACGGCCCAATGATCTCCGCGCGACGACGCGCACGCTCCCATGCCTGTTCTGGCAGGGTGGCCACGCCGTGCTCGGTAATCGGTGCGGTATCGGTCGCCATGCTCATCTCGCTTTGGTGCACACGAGTATTGAGCATAGACGAGTTTCGTGCAGAGGAGTCCTGATATCTGGCTGTCAGGAGCCGTATGCACAAGAGGCTTCAAACCGCGCTGAATGGTGCAGTCGTCTTCTGAAAATGACACGACCGAAGCAGGCACCGACAGGTACTGCCCCGACAGCCACAGCGCCGCCACGCCGCCGACCATGGCAAACGGCACGTTGCCGAGGATGAGCGCGGCCTGCCGCACCGAGCCGAAGGTCATGAACAGCACGAAGAAAATCAGTCCCAGGGCCACCGGCACCACCATGCCAAGGCGGGCCGCTGCGCGTTGCTGGTTCTCGAACTGCCCACCCCATTCGACGCGGTAGCCGGGCGGCAGCGGCACGTCGCGCACCACGGCGGCGCGCGCTTCATCCACGAAGCCGACCAGATCGCGCCCACTCACGCTGGACTGGATCAGCGCGAAGCGCGAGCCGTTCTCGCGCCGCACCAGCACGGGGCCATCAGTGGTGGCGATGCGCGCCAGCGAGGTCAAGGGGATTTCGCCCTGATCGCCACGGGCGAGCTGCAAGTCCTTGAACCGCTCGGCCGATCCGCGCAGCCGGGCATCCCCGCGCACCACGATGGGCGTGCGCCTGTCCGGCTCGATCACCAACCCGGCCGGCACGCCTTCGAGCTGCGCGCGCAGCTCGTCCTGAACCTGCGTCACGGCCAGTCCGGCGCGCCCCGCCGCCTGCGCATCCACCTTCACCTGCAGGTATTCCACGCTGTCGCTGGCCTGGGTGAGCACGTCGCGCGCACCGGGCACTTTCTCGATGCGAGCGGCCATGCGCTGCGCCAGATCGCCCAGCGTTTGCAGATCAGGGCCGAATAGCTTGACGGCCACGTCGCCCCGGCTGCCGGTGAGCATTTCCGAGATGCGCATCTCGATGGGCTGGGTAAAGCCGAATTCCAGGCCGGGGAAGGCATCCATCACCTTGCGTATCTCGGCACTCAACGCGTCCTTGTCGGCTGCATGCCAATCCTTGCGCGGTGCGAGCTGCATGAACAGGTCGGTTTCGTTCAGGCCCATCGGGTCGAGCCCCAGCTCGTCGGAGCCCACCCGCCCGATGCTGTGCCGCACCTCGGGCACCGCCGCACCGATGGCCTTCTGCACTGCCAGGTCAATCTCCAGCGAGCGCTGCAACCCGATGGACGGCGGCTTTTGCAGTTGCAGCAGGATATCGCCCTCGTCCATCGTCGGCATGAACGCCTTGCCCGTGCCGAGGTAGGCCACCACACCCAATGCCAGGGCCGCGATGGCGACCGCCGATGCGCGTAGCGGGTGGTGAAGCGCAGCCTCCAGCAGCGGTTGGTACAGGCGCGTGGCCCAGCGCATCACCCACGGCTCGGTGTGAGCGTGTTCCTTGAGCAGCAGCGAGGCCAGCACCGGCACCAGCGTGAGCGACAGCAGCAGCGAGACGCCCAGGGCGAATACGATGGTCAGCGCCACCGGCACAAACAGTTTGCCTTCCAACCCTTGCAGAGTGAGCAGGGGCATGAAGGTCAGACAGATGATGAGGATGCCCGAGGCCACAGGCATGGCGACCTCGCGCGCCGCGGCGAATATGCGGTGCAGGCGCGGCTGGTGCGCACTGGGCGCGTGCGGGTCGAGCCGACTGACGGCGTTTTCCACCACCACTACGGCAGCGTCCACCAGCATGCCGATGGCGATCGCGAGGCCCCCCAAGCTCATCAGGTTGGCGCTCATGCCGACCAGACGCATCAGCAAGAAGGTGCCCAGTACCGCCAAAGGCACCATCACCGCCACAACCAGCGCGGCGCGAAGCTCGCCGAGGAACAGAAGCAGCAGGATAACGACCAGTACCGTCGCTTCCAGCAAGGCGCTTTCCACCGTGCCCACGGCGCGCTCGATCAGCGTGCTGCGGTCATAGAACGGCACCACCTTGACGCCGGGCGGCAGGCTGGGAGTCACCTCGTCCAGCCGGGCTCGAATGGCTTTGACCAGCGCCGAGGCATCGGCCCCGCGCAGCGCCACCACGATGCCTTCCACCGCTTCGCCCGCGCCGTCCCGGGTGACTGCGCCATATCGCGTCACGCCTTCGATGCGCACCTGGGCCACGTCGCCCAGGCGAACTGGGGCCGTACCATTGGCCCCCGCGCGCAGGATCAGACGGGATAAATCGTCCAAAGTGTGGATCGCGCCTTCGGCGCGCACGATCAGCGTGTCTTCGCCTGCATCCAGGCGGCCCGCACCGTCATTGCGGTTGTTGCGGCCGATCGCCGTGATGACATCAGAGAAGCTGAGGCCCGCAGCGGAAAGCCGTGCGCGATCCGGCACCACAGCAAAGCTCTTGGCTTCTCCACCCAGCACGTTGACATCAGCAACACCGGGCAGCGTGCGCAGGGCCGGGCGCAGCGTCCAGTCCAGTAGGGCGCGGCGCTCGCTCAACGTGAGGCCACCGCCTTCGATGGTGAACATGAACACGTCCGACAGCGGTGTCGAAATCGGCGCCAGCCCGCCGCTGACGCCTTCGGGCAGGCTGCCCGAAACGCCGGCATAGCGTTCAGCCACCTGCTGACGCGCCCAGTAGATGTCGCTGCCTTCGGCAAAGTCCAGCGTGATGTCGGCTATGGCGTACTTGGCCGTGGAGCGCAGCATCACGCCCCGCGGCACACCGAGCAACTCCATCTCCAGCGGCGTGATCACGCGCGACTCCACCTCCTCGGGCGTCATGCCAGGGGCCTTGATAATCAGCTTGACCTGCGTGGGGGAAATATCCGGATAGGCGTCGATCGGCAATTGCAGGAAGGCCGCCAGGCCCGCACCCGCCAAAGCCAGCACGCCAAGCAGTACCAGCGCACGTTGGCGCAGGGAAAATTCAATCAGACGGGACAACATGCGTGGTCGCCCCTCATTGCAATGGAATCATGGATTTAAGCAGTGCCGTACCGCGCACGACGACCTGCATGCCTGCCGCAAGCGGCGCAGTGTCTGGCGAGACGGCACGCACGGCGCTTGACGCATCTGATTCGTCTTGCCCCAGCAGTCGCACCGGAACAGCGCGGACGCGTAGGTCGCCGTGCTTGTCTTGCGATGACGGCTCAGCAACGTAGACCACGTGGGCGCTGCCCGCTGGCAGCAGTGCGGACGATGGCACGCTCAAGGTGCCCTGCGGTGCTGGCAGCAACAGCGCGACACTGATCTGCTGCCCGGCCGCATAGCGGTCTGCCCCTGCCTGATCTGCATCGACGCGGGCACGTACCCGCAGGCTCTGACTACTGAGGTCAGTGTCGCCACCAACAGCCGTCACGCGAGCGATCGTGCCATCGGGAAGACGCACTTCCAAGCCTGGGTGGAGATCCGAGCGCCAGCGCAGCGGAACCGCGACGCTGACATCCAGCGGGCCAGGCTGAGCCACTATGAAGGCGATGTCGAGCGGCGCGACCGCCTGCCCGAGGCTCAGGTGACGACGCATCACCCGCCCGGACAAAGGCGCCAGCAATTCATACTCGCCGGCCTGCCCGCCGCTAACGGGTCGAAGCCGTGCGAGGGCGCCATTGGCCTCTTGCAACGTACTTTGCGCAGCCGCCGCGCGCGCCTGGGTTTGCTCGTTGCGCGTGGCTGGGATGATGCCCTCGGCCAAGAGCGTGGCATCGCGCCGGGCCTGCGCCGTAGCCACCGCCGCTTCGGTGCGGGCACGCGCCAGATCAGCCTGAGACGCCAGAACGTCCTTGCTCTGGATGCGCGCCAGTGCCTGACCTTGGCGCACTGCGGCGCCTTCATCGACCAGAACGCGCGTCACCACACCGCCATATGGCGCCACGACCTGCGCGCTAGCCGAGAGTGGTGCCACCGTCTGCGCGGGTAAGCTATCCAGCGGTATCACTGCAGCATCCTTGA
This sequence comes from Cupriavidus metallidurans CH34, assembly GCF_000196015.1. Lineage (NCBI taxonomy): Bacteria > Pseudomonadati > Pseudomonadota > Betaproteobacteria > Burkholderiales > Burkholderiaceae > Cupriavidus > Cupriavidus metallidurans. Next base: position 3,271,501 of record NC_007973.1, read on the forward strand.
CGAGTGCGGTTTCCACACCCTGCGCGCGAAGCTGAGTGGCATTGAGGTGAACGCCGCCAGCGTTCGGTTGGGCGACAGCTTCGCTCGCGTCTTTATCGGCTACGGTTGTCTGCTGGGTTGCCCAAGCCCACCAGCCGTACCCTACGGCAGCCAGAACTGCCACACCGACGGCGGACAGGGCCAAGGTCTTGGTTCGGCTGGAGGTGCCCGCCGCTTTCAAGGTCGGGAAGCTCATGCTTGTGCCGCCCCAAATGACGTAGAGCAGAGTAGAGAGCACACAGCGCGAATTGAAAATTCGTCGCATATGAAGCGGTGCGCGAGGTTAATGAGGCGAAACATGCGGTCGATCTCTTGTAAAGATCAGCTCATGTTCTTCGGTGAAGCTTTGAGAAAGCTTTGGAGAAAGCGAAATTTTCTCTGTACGATCTATTCAGAAAAAAACCGCTTGTCTTGAGCCACAAGCTGCCGGTAAGTTGACTTCTCAGTCACTTGATCCGATAGCCAGGATAGCCAGCGGTTCGCTTTTTTGCCATCTCAAACATCGGGGCCATGCGCCATGGACATCAAGAATTCCGAATACCGTTTCAGTCCCTTGGTCATAGGCTTGCACTGGCTGACCGTGATTCTCATCATTGCGGTCTATGCGAGCATGGAATTGCGCGGACTGGCACCCAAGGGAGCCTTGAGAGACGCCATGAAGTCCTTGCACTACCTGCTGGGCCTCAGCGTTCTGGTGATCGTCGTGATCCGTATCGGGGTGCGCATCCAGGCGGGCGTGAAGCCCGCGATCCAACCACCCATGCCACGCTGGCAGGCCACGCTCGCCGATGGCATGCACTATGCGCTCTACAGCTTCATGCTCGCCATGCCGCTGCTCGGATGGCTCACCTTGAGTGCGGCGGGCAAGCCGATTGTTCTGTTTGGCTTGCCCGTTCCCTCTCTGATCGGCACCGACGTTGCTTTGTCGCGCCAACTCAAGGATGTCCATGAGGCGCTGGCGACATTGGGCTATGTCTTGATCGGATTGCATGCGATGGCGGCGCTGTTGCACCACTACGTCATGCGTGACAACACAGTGGTTCGCATGCTTCCCGGTCGACGCCCCTGACCTACTGGCCTCAGGCTGCTTTACATGAATTCGAATCTCCAATGACCAAATTTCACCACCGCGCCCACCCTGAAAGTCACCGCACTGAACATATCGGATGGCTGCGCGCCGCTGTTCTGGGTGCCAATGACGGCATCATTTCCACGGCCAGCCTAGTTGCAGGCGTGGCTGCTGCCCATGCAAGCCATGCCAGCATCATGACCACGGCCATCGCGGGGTTGGTAGCCGGCGCCATGTCCATGGCTGCAGGCGAGTTCGTGTCGGTCTATTCACAAGCTGATACGGAAAAGGCAGATCTGGCGCGGGAGCGTGATGAACTGAAGAACAGTCCGGAAGCCGAACATCGCGAACTCACGGCCATCTATGTTCGGCGTGGCTTGGATCATCGACTCGCGGATCAGGTCGCCACGCAATTGATGGTGCATGATGCGCTAGGCGCGCACGCGCGCGATGAATTGGGCATCTCTGAAACCTTGAGCGCTCGCCCGCTGCAAGCCGCCATGGCGTCTGCTGGAAGCTTCGCCGTTGGTGCGGCCATGCCGCTGGCCGTGGTTCTGTTGGCGCCGGAGCAGAGCCTGCTCTATTGGATCGTCGCGACGGCGATTGTCTTCCTGGCCCTGCTCGGCGCTGCGGCTGCTGCCGTGGGTGGTACGCCGCTCTTCAAAAGTGCGCTGCGCGTCGCGTTCTGGGGCACATTTGCCATGGCGGTGACAGCGGGCGTGGGAGCCATGTTCGGCACCGCGGTGTAGATCTGTGTCAATGTCAGAGCAGCGGTGGCCAAGGGCCAAGCCGCGCGGACAGCCGACCATTGTCCAGTGAGAACGCCAGCGGTAGGTCTATGGCATGCGCGAGCGCCAGGGCCAGTGCAAGTCCCAGCCCAGCGTGGTGCGCCGTGCCACCTTCGGAATCCTTGCGCCAGAAGCGAAGGCCGAATTGCTCCAGATCGGATGCCTGCAAATTGGGAGCTGTGTTGACGATGGTCAACATCCAGCCGGAAGCCTCGCGCTCCAATCTACATTGAATGTCGTCGCATTCGGGCGCGTATTCAATGGCATTGCGCAAGAGGTTGGAGACGATGCGTTCGATCACGCCCTGATCACTTTGCACCCATGCCGATTCAGGCAAAGTCACGCGGATGGGTGACTTGGGTGCCATTTGCTGGACGTTGAGTCCCGCCAGCAACTCTTGTAGCAAAGCTGTCAGATCCAGAGGATCCAGCGCAAGTGTGTGTTGGCCGGATTCAAGCCGCGCCAACAACAGCAGAGTGTCCACACTGCGCTGCATGCGCGAACTGGCCTGGATCATTGCATTCAGGGCGCGCTGGATTCGGGTCGGGTCGGCATCGATCAAAGCGTTTTCTGCGCTGATGCGGATTTCCGCCAGGGGCGTGCGCAACTCGTGGGCCACATCGCGGGAGAAGCGGCGCTCGCGGACAATGGCCGCATACAGGTGATGCAAGCCCTGATTGAAGGCTTCGGCAAACGGACGCAGTTCACGGGGAAAGTCCGCTCCGATCCGCGCAATCGGCCGATCCGAACGCAGATCGGCCAGTTGCTCGCCGACCCGCTCCAGCATGACCACGATATGCCGAACCATGAGCAGCGCCAGGCCCGTCGCTAGCAGCGTTGCCAGCACAATACCGCCCAAGAGCGCAAAGTGGATGCGCCGCTCGGTTTGATCCCAATCCCGGCGTTCTGTTGCGACGACTAATAGCTGAGACCTCTCTCCAGTTACCGACACGCGCGTCGCCAGCGCGCGGCCCGCGTGGCCATCCGGAAGTGTCACGTCGTAATAGCGCGGGGTGCCTTGCTCCACCGGGCCAAGCGATAGCTCGGCGCCTGCACTGCTGGGAGACCGTAGCAAGGTCCGGTGGGTCTGTGAATCGAAGATCGTGAAGAACTCGGTATGCCCGCCATGCTCATATTCCGGCATGAGGCTTTCGAGCTTTCTCGCATCCAACTCCTGCAGCACGCGCCCCACCGCCGCTGATCGTTGCATCAGGGTGGTATCCATCCGTCGATAGATTTCGTGGTCAATCCGGTAGTCGAGGACGGGAAACAGGATCGCGAAGGTTCCTCCAATGCAGATCACCAAGCTGGCAGCCAGCCGCCGCTGCAAGGACCAGGATCCGCCTTGACTCGCATCAGAAAGGGCTTCGGAATCGGGACGTACCATCGTTCAGGGCAGGATGTAGCCGAAGCCACGGCGTGTCACGATCAGTTCATCCAGGCCGCACTGGGCAAGCTTGGTTCGCAAGGTGCTGACGATCACCTCTACCACTTTGTCCGATGCATCGCTGCGGCTGTCGTACAAATGTTCAAAAATCTGCGAGCGCGACAGCGTGGCGCCGCGCCGACGCAGCAGCAAGTCGAGCAGTCCATACTCCTTCGGCGTGAGCCCAAGATCAATGCACTTGAACCTCGCGATGCGCGAGCGCGGATCGACCTCCAGATCGCCGTGGCGCAGAACTGGAACGTCCCGTTGCGGCGGACGCCGTACTAGCGCCCGCAGGCGAGCCAGCAGTTCGGCTAGCTCGAAGGGTTTTGTCAGGTAGTCATCGGCACCCGCATCCAAGGCCCGCACCCGGTCGTCGAGCAGTTCGCGCGCGGAGAGCACCAACACCGGTGCGGCATGGGCCTCCCGGCCCAATGCGCGCAACACGCCAAAGCCGTCCAGCCGGGGCAGCATCAAGTCCAGAATGATGGCGTCGTACCGGTAGCTGGCAAGAAACTTCAGCGCGGACACGCCATCGGCTGCTGTATCGCAGGCATAGCCTTCCGACTGAAGGCTCTGGCTCAGGGCTTCGGCCAGCGTTTGCGAGTCTTCCACGATCAATACGCGCATGTGCTTTCTTCCGTTCAGCGCATCTCGAAAAGCTCTTGGTGGAACGCCTCCGGCTCGAGCCCCTGGGCCAGCAGGTCGGCGCGCAACGCGCGGCCGAAGGCCGTGGGGCCGCAGAACCAGACGCTGGCGTCTTTCCAACCCGGCACCATGGCACGCAGGCGTTCACCCGTCAGGCGACCGTTCTGCTTGTCGATGAGCAGGTGCAGCACAACGCCGGCCGCCTGGCTGTCGGCGCGCAGTTTCTCGATGGCCTGCGGATCAACGTCGCTCGTAGGATGAAACAAATCGACCGGGCGTGCGTCTTGGCCTTTATGCTGCGCCAAATACTTCATGCGCGCAATGAATGGCGTGATACCGATGCCGGCGCCGATCCAGATCTGGCGGGCCTTCTCGTCGTCGAAAGTGAAGCAGCCGTAAGGCCCCTCGACCGTTACCTGGTCGCCTACCCGTAGGCGCTCAGGCAGCCGGCGGGTGTGGTCGCCCAGCGCCTTGGTGATGAAGGTAATGCGCCGGTCTTCCGGCACCCAGGCTGAGGCTAGCGTGTAGGGGTGCGGGCCTTCTTTCGGGTTGGACATGGCGAAGGCAAACTGTCCGGGCCGGTGGCCGGGCCAGCCCGGGTCCATCCGCAGGGTGGTTTCCAGCACGTTCAGCGCAGGGTAGGTCTGCAGCGATTCGATGACACCGTGCGCGGTGCGCTGCGCACCGACTCGGCCCAGCAGCACCCACACCGCCGATACCGTGCCGCTCGCCAGCAGCATAGCCAAAGCCCAGCCCACGGGCTGGGCCCAGTAGGAGAACTGCACCAACACCAAGGTGTGGAAGGCCAGCACCAAGTAGATCGCTGCCATCCAGTGGTGCGTCTTGGCGAACAGCCGGTAGGGAAAGCGCTTAACCAAAGCCAGCACCAGTAGCACGGCGACGGCGTAGAAGGCCCATTCGCCCAAGTCCTCGGCCAGTCCACGCCAGCCACGCAGCGCCGATTCAATGGAGCCCATTGAATCGGCCGTTGCGCGGGGCTTGCGCGCGGGGCGCGTCAGCCAGCCCCAGCCTACGGCCCATTTAGTACCCTGCGCCCACAGCCAGTGTACTGTTGCAGCGGTCAGAGCAGCGATGCCGAGCCACTTGTGCAGGCGGTATATCTTGTCCAGTCCGTTCAAGCTGGGCTCCAGCCACGCCGGGCGCGTGGCCAACATCATCGCCACGGACATCGCGCCGATGGCCAGTACGCCGCTGTATTGAATCCATACCGTTCGCAGGGCGAAGTAGTTGGACTGTGCAGGCCAGAGCGTATCGGTAAAAAGCCATAAAGCGCTCAATGCCAGCGCAAAAAACCAGAACGTCCAAATTATTCTCTTCATCGTGGATTTGCCCCAAATTCTGCGGAAGGCGCATGCGGCACTGGTCGGAAACCATCAATCCATATACGCGATAGCGTGCCTTTGAATGTGGCCGTGTATCCGAAATTACAGATAATTCTAATTTTGGCATCCCAACCTTTGGTAACGCTTTGGATTGATCACCCATCTATGGATAAAATCTAATTTTGCCCACCGGCTTGTGGCTTTACCTTGACTCAAGAAATGGTTGGCCCCCGATGCCGCCCAATCTCCCAGGACGCCCCGCCGCCGCGAACCGTCGCGGAAAGCTGCTGCCCCAATCGCTGTTCGATCACCGGCTTCCACGGCACCAGCGAGAAGCCCATGCCGTCATCAAGCATCGCGTAGCGCCCGCTGGCGAGCATGACGCTGCGCCGGTAGATGCCGGCCACGCGCTGCCCGTCGGCCACGGGCCGATGCTCCAGGCCCGTTTCGCCTGCAATGTCCTTCGCGGCCTGCGCCAGCTCCCGGTTGCGCAGCGTGCCCAGCAGGTTGCGCGCCAGGATCACGCGCTGCCCGCGCCGCTCGGCCAACCCCTGTTCGGCCAGGAAGTCGGTGCGCTGCTGCATGGCCTGTTTGGCCTCGCCGCCAAAGCCCAGGTCGCCCAGGCCCGAGCCGCCGCCGATCAGTTGCTGGTCGAGCCAGGTGGCCCCGATCACGCGGGCCTGCCGCTCGATGGGCAGGTGCGATTTCAGTTCCACGGCCACGCTTCCCAGGCGCTGCGCGTCGTACTGACGGCCACGCTCGGGCAGATCGTCCGGCACCTTCCATAGACCTTCGGCCACACGCTCCACGATGCCGGCGCGGCGCAAGGCTTCCAGTCGGCGGACATGGGCCGCGACGACTTCCTGCGGATCGCGGCCGGGCACGGCCTGCCCCTGGGCGATGGCGAGGTGATGGTCGGTACGGTACAAGCCATCGCTCGCCAGCGCGGCGATGTTCTTGTCCGCCGCGCGCACGTCGGCCGATCCTTTCACCTCCACCACGGCGCCGCTGGGATAGTTCGCCAGCTCGTCGCGGGCATTGAGCGCGACGTAGTGGGCCTTGCCGTCCACGCCGTCGATGACCAGATAGCCCCGGTCGCGCAGTTCGTCGGCCAGCCCCTTCGCGGCTACGCGGCCGAGAATAGTTCGGCCATCGTCGCCCGGCTCGAACACCGCCAGCTCGCGCGGCTGGCCGCTCATGGCCCGCTGGATGGTGCGGATGATGTCTCCACGCTCGCCCAGGGCGCGCAAGGTCTTCTCGGCATCGGCATGGACGGCCCAACTGCCGGGCTGCGTCTCGTCGACCAGGCCCAGGTGCTGCAAGCGTTGCAGGCGGCTGATCAGCAGCAGGCGCTGGCGTTGCAACGTCGGTTCGTTGAAGCGTTCGATCTGTACCCGGCCATCCTCGCCGGCCTCGCGTTTCAACGTGCGATCCAGGCTAGTCCACCGCTCTTGCTCCACCTCGCGCTGCAAGGTCTGCTGGATCTCCAGCTCGGTGCGTGGCCCCAGCCATTCGGTCGCCAGCTCGGCGGCGCGATGACGAAAACCATCAGTGATGTAGTCGCCCGCGATGATGAGGTCTTTGCCGGTGTCGTCGCGCCCGCGCACGATCAGGTGGGTGTGCGGGTTGTCGGTATTCCAGTGATCGACCGCCACCCATTCCAGCCGCGTGCCCAGGTCGGCCTCCATGCGTCCCATCAGGTGCCGCGTGTAGGTGCGCAGGTCTTCCAGCTCGGCCCCTTCCTCGGGCGAAACGATGAAGCGAAAGTGGTGCCGATCATCGGCGCAGCGCTCCTTGAATGCGTTCAGATCAGCTTCGTCGGTCTGCGGCCCATAGGCCCGACCCGGTTCGCCGTCGCGGCCCACGCCGTCGCGCTCGATGTAGCGCAGGTGCTTGGCGAGCGACTGCGGACTGGCCCGCTGCTGGTTGACCAGTAGTGTCTTGATGGTCACGCGCCGCGACATAGGCGTGAGCTTCGCCCCTGCGAAGCGCGCCGCCGTGTGGCCGCGTCCCAGGCGCGATCCGGGCCGCTGGCCGGTGCCCTTGCCACTGCCGCCAGGACGGCGCACCGTGGACTTGCCGCCGCTGGCCTTGCCTGCCTGCTGGAGCACCTTGGATACGAAGCCCTGGCCCCGGTTCTTCGGTGCGCTGGGGCGGATGCGGAAATCATCGTCGCGGCGGTTGGTCATGCCTGCGCTCCCTGCAAACTCTGGCGTGTCCGGGCGTGCGAAGCACGCGGACATGCCTGTATCGGTGCGTGCCTCACGCCCCAAGCGGCACGGCGGCAAAGCCGCTGCGTGCCTCGCCCCCCCACGTGCAGACTGGCTTTGCGGGCCGACAGGTGCCGCCCCCTTTTGTCTTGCCTTCCGCATTTGCCTCCCCCTGTCCCCCAGGTTCTCGATCCCGGCAACTGCGGCCCGGTGGCAAGGCTGCACCAGCAGCCAGCGCACCGGCGAACACGGCAATGGCCGCAGGCCAGCCGTGTTCGAGGCAAGACGCCTGCACGTGGGACGGCTGCGCCGGAGGCAGCGCGAAGTGCAGCGCGGATGCGCTCGCACTGCACGCGCGACGACATGACAACGGCCAGCAGAACGACACGCCCGATAGCACGATGATGCGCAGCGAATCGGTGGCCATCATGGGCGCGACTCCAGCCAGACGGGGCGCGCAACGCCGATCACGGAAGCTGCGCTGACCGGCCCGAAATACCGGCTATCGAACGACGCCGGATTGGTCACACTGAGGAGGAACAGCTCGCCATGCCGCAAGCGGTGGCATTGCTGCCGGGATGGCAGCGGCCGGCCCCAGCGATCGGCAGACAGCACGGCGGCTGAAGGCACGCCGTCGATGCGGACTTTGCCGTCAGCGATGCACACCTCTTGCGGCGCCACCGCGCCCACGCGCTTGAGCAGAGGAATGCGCGTCGGCAGGTAGCCGCGCTGCGCAGCGAGCGCGGCAGCCTCGGCAGGCAGCGGCACCAGCACGATGCTGCCTACCGACAACGGACGTGGTGGCGAGCTGGTGCGATGGTCGAGCGGATCGATGCGATACCAGCCGACCTCCACGCTGTCGGACGGGTTGTAGGTCAGGCGTGGCAGCGGATGCACGAAGGACGCCCAGGCCAGCGCAGCGAGGCCGCAGGCGGACAGGCCCGCCAGCACGAGGCGAGCGCGCACGCGCAAGCGAGGGTGCGGCGCGGTGCCGGAAGTGGAAACTGCGGTCATGGCAGCGCCCTCCCGGCCAGCCAGGCGGCGTGCCGCTCGGCGGTGTATTCGGGCAGCGGCAAGTGCGCTGCGAGCCGGTTGGCGAGCGTGCGCCAGTACGCGGGCGAGACGCCGACAGGCGTGATGCCCAGCGCCTCGATGGCGTCGATGCGCGCCAGCACGGCACGCACCGATTGCTCACCCTCGGCGTGCAGCAAGAGGCGCGCGCCGGGTTGCACGCCGGAGATGCGCTGCGCGCCATCCATCGGCATGCACGCCTGCATCACCATGAGCTGCCAGCGGATCGTGCCGTAGTCGTTGGCCTGCCAGCGGATGCGGCAGAGAACCGCATTCGGCGTGAACACCGCGCAGCGGCGCCAGCGGTCGAACCGGATGATGCGGGCAGGATCACCGAAGCGCAGGTAGAGGTCGAAGCGTTGGTCGATGTATGCGAGCGCAACGCGCGTCAGCGGTACGCCGTCGGCCACGCCGACAGGCGGGATGGACGGCGGTGCCGAAGCCGTCGAGGCGGGTGTGTTCATGAGGACTTCTCCGGGAATTCCCGCTCCAGCAGCGCGCGCAACAGATCGGCCACCGTCACGCCTTGCGTGAAGGCCGATACCTTGATGCGCGCCCGCATGGCGGGCGTGATGTCGAGGGTCAGGCGGGCCGTGTAGAGGTCGCCTTTCTGGAGGTCATCGGCACTGCCCTGGCGAATCCACGCCTCGGCGTGCGGATTCGCGGGCGGGCGAGCGCCGATGCCGATGCGCTTGCCCGTGCGCTTGCTGGCAGGAGTGCTCATGACGGCCACCGCAGCAGTTCATCGACCAGCGCGGTGATTTCGCGCGCGGCGGCGCTGTCTGGCGCCGTCTCGCGTGCAAGCCGGCCGGCGGCCACGCTGTCGGCAAACACGATGCGCTGATGCACTTCCGCGCGCAGCGCAGGAAGCGGCTGCTCGGCCAGCGCGCCGCGGGCCTCGCGTCCGATCACGGTGGTGCTCACGCGCCGGTTGATGACGAAGGCCGCGCGCAGCGCAGGCCGGAACACCTGCGCCTCACGGATCAGCGCCACCATCTCGGCGCTGGCCCACAGGTCGTAGGGGCTGGGCTGCACCGGGATCAGCACCCGCTCGGCCGCCAGCAGCGCGGAGCGCGCCAAGGCAGCGATCCTGGGTGGCCCGTCGATGACGACGTGATCGGCCCGCCTGGCGAGTTCTGGCGCTTCCTGGTGCAGCGTTTCGCGTGCGAGGCCCACGGCGCTAAATAGCCTTGGCAAACCTTGCTGGCTGCGGCGCTGTGTCCAGTCCAGCGCGGAGCCCTGTGGATCGGCATCCAGCAGGATGACCGACTGCCCGCGCATCGCCAGCTCGCCGGCGATGTGGGTGGCGAGCGTGGTCTTGCCCACGCCGCCTTTCTGGTTGAGCAGCGCGACGATCATGACCGGACCCTCCGTGTCGGAAAGCCCGCCTGTTGCCGCTGCGCTTCGCGTCCTGTGGCGGTTGTCCACCGAGGCGCGGCGCTGCTACTACCAGTTAGAGTATTTAAGTTAGGGAAGTTAGGAGAGGCCGAAACCCGCGCCAGTATTAGCTTTGCGGCCGGTTTTGTTGCCTGATAGCACGAGGATTCGTTGCCTGATAGCACGATACCTCTGTTGCCTGATAGCACGAGTCCGTCCACAGGCTGCGCAGCAGTTATCCCCGTGCCGTGGACGGCACGGGCCGGAACGTCAGCAGCGGCGAGGCAATGCCCGAGACGTACTCGATGCCCAACTGGTAGCCAGGCAAGGCTTGCCGCACCACCAGTGCGCGCAGGTCGGCGGCGAAGTCGTAGTACCGCGCCACGCTGCCCGACTTGCGGTACAGGTGCTGGAAGTCGAACTGCCAGCCGCCAGGCTGTCGCCCGCCGTGCTTGCGCACCAGGCGGTACAGCCATCGCTCGATCCCGCCCGTCAGCCGGAAATACGCCGGGTCGATGGTCAACACGAGGGCAGCATCGAGCACGCCCGCATAGAACCAGTCCGGCAGGATCAGTTCCAGCCCCAAGGGGGTGCCCTTGGCATCGGCCAGTTCCTTCCACTCGTTGATCCATGAGAAGCGATGCAGGCGCCGCCCGGTCGTCTCGCGGATCGACGTGGCCACGGTCGTGGACTGCAGCCGATCCAAGGCCGCCTTGAGGCGCTGGTAGTCGCGCAGCGACGTACCGCGCCCGATGAAGCGCAGGATCTCGTAGGGCGTGGCCTGCATCAGCCGCGACGGGCGCAAGCCCGCATCGCGGGCTTCCACAATCTGGCTTGCAGCCCAGATCAGGATGTCCGCATCCCAAATCGTGGCGATGCCATGCTCCTGCGTGCCCTCCACGCGGATCGTGATGCCGCTGGCGCGGAAGTCGATCGGCGCCGTGCGCCGCGACTTCGCCAGCGAGAAGAACGGAAAGGCCATCAAGTCCTGGCTGTCGCGCGGCGCCATGTCGCCCGGCAAGGCGCGGAACAGATCGAGCTGTTCGCGCTCTTGCATCGGTCGCTGCCGCATGGGCAGCGCGGGGCTGGACATGGCGAAGGCCACCCGCGCGCCAGCGATCAGCGCGCACGGCTGTCCGCCGAATGCTGCTCGGCGTACTCGGGCTCGGACGTGCTCTCGAAGCTGCGCTCGGCGGCCCAGGCATCGAGGTCGACCACGGCGTACATCACGCGGCGGCCGAACTTGCGGAACTTGGGACCGCCTCCCAGCACGCGCTGCTTTTCCAGCGTGCGCGGCGACAGGCGCAGGTACTCGGCGGCTTCGTCGTTGGTGAGATAGCGTTGGGGCTGCGCGGCAGCGGTCGAGACAGTAGCGGCAGGCCGCAAGGGAGCAGGACGCATGGTGAGAACCTCCATCGGTTGCAGGGCTCCGGCCACACAGCGCAACCGGATGAAGGCAGTCTCAGAAAACGAAGCCCTCCTGCTCAGGGTCGTTTTGCGCTCTCTTCAAAACGACCCTTCTCAAGCGGCGGCAGTTGTGCTAGGCGGCGATAGCCGCCGCGCATCAACGCATCGCCGCGCCGCACCAGGCGGCGCACCTTGGAGCGCAGGCCGCCGTCGCTGTACCAGCCGGCTGCGGCGTCCGCACCGAACAAGCCCTCGGCGACGTCGCGCAAGGACGCGCCCGCCAGGGTGGCGTCGAGCGCCTGCAGGGTGTGTAGCTCCAGCAGCGCCGCAGGCGGTGGCCTGGGCCGAGCCATTGACGCAGGCGTACCAGGCATAGGGGCCGCAGGGGCGGCGTGACGGCCACGATAGGCATGGGCCACGGCCATGCCGTCCTCCAGGCCAGGCGCCAGCGCATAGCGCTGGCAAAGGCTGGGGCTGCGCGCGATCAGCGCCAGACCCTTGCCGTCGTGCAGCAACTGCTTGTGGCCGGGGATGCGCCAGAACGCGAAGGCGGTGGCATCCGGAGGCGGATCGGCATCGGGGTGAAGCTGCACCACGGCCCCATGGCCGGGAAGCCAGGCCGGATGCGCGTCACGCGCATCCACGTCCGGGTCTTCCAGCAGACGCAAGCCCCAGCGATGCGCGGCATCGGGGCAGCGCGCACGGCGCAGCCAGTCGATCCGGTAGTCGGGATGGCGGCGCAGGTACTCCCAGGCCAGTGCGAGCGTGTCCAGACACAGGACGTAGAGGTAGGCGGCGGTCGGATACCAGTGCGCGAGGTGGTGCGGTTCGGCCATGACGCAAGCTCCCGTAGAGCAGGACGGCCGTCACTGGTTTCACACGCCAACGTCACCGCATCGAACTAGCATCCAATCGTGAATAAGCTGGTAGATTAGTAACTTGCGTGTCAAGACGAAAAGCATCCGATGGATTGCGCGGATCGTCTGAATGCGACGGTGGCGCGCGAGGAAATGCGGCCTCCTGCGCTATCCACCGTGCCCGATGGCACGGCTGGCGTCATGACCGTTTGCGTCAGGGTGGCACTGGTTTGGTGCAACAGTGCGGATTAAGACCTGACGGGTCTGGAGCAAGACCGAAATAGCCTCAATGCGCCCGGCTTGGCCGTGGCGCGAACGGCTCAATCGAGGACGGAACCGTTCTCCTGGGCCAGCCGCAGGTACTCCGACAACGGGCGCACCGCCCGGAAATACCGATCTCGCATCACGGGCTGTTTGCTCGGCCCGACGATGGATGCGAGGTCGGACAGCTTGATCTCGCCCAGCTCAGGCATGCTGATCCCCAAGTCGATCAGGCCATGGGCCGTATCGCCGTCAGCGGGGTCAAGCGACACCAGCAGCCAAGTGGCGTGTGCGTCCGGCGTGAACAACCGCACCACGGGCAGCGGGTCGATGGCCCGGCCAGCGGCCCGGACCCGGCCGTGTTCCAGCAGTTGCTTACGCTCGTCCTCGGTCATGAGTTGGTTCATGGGCGTCACCTCATTCGCACAAAACCGCCGAAGCGTGAAAGCGCAAAACCGCATCGGCGGGTTTGTGGAAAGGCACGGATGCGGTTTTGTGCTTCTGTGAGAAGCTGCAGATACGGATTTCCGTAAAAGCACGAAAGCGGCAGGCGGGCATAGTTGAACACTATAGATTGTAGCCCTATAGGGCTCAATCGGATGTCATCTTGGATTTTGCGGAGATCCAGGGTTGGCAGCGAAACATACATTGTCGGAGGCACTAAAGACCATCAGGAAAGCACGTGGTTTGAGCCAGGAAGCGTTCTCGGACGTGTCCAGCCGCACCTACATGAGCACGCTGGAACGCGACCTCAAAAGCCCCACCTTGAACAAGCTGGCCGAGCTGTGCGAGGTCATGGAGGTGCACCCGCTCACGCTGCTGACGCTGGCCTATGCCGGCGACGACCTGCAGCAGGTCGATCAGCTGCTGGCGCAGGTGCGCCAGGAGTTGGAGACTGTGGCGAAGAAGAGTGACACGCCATAGCGTGCGACCGCGCTGGCGTGGCCGATCCGGTGCAGCCGGTTCGGGGACTTCAGGGGCGCCAAGCATCGCGCGGCGGGGAGAGGCCGCAGGGTTTTCCCCCGGAGGCAAGCGAAGCGCGCAGCTGCGATAGGGATTGAAGCCGAATGGCCATGACGGCGAAGTCGGCATGGGGCGCAGCCCGCAAAGCCCGGTCGGCGCAGTGCGCCGAATCGCCCTGTATTCGCCCTGGCAACACGAAGTCATGGTGATGCTGCCCGACCACCACCATCACGAAGCTGGGAGAGCCAAGCCTTCCAGTCTGCTGATCCAAGCAGTACAGCGCCCCGCCGCAGTGGGCGGGGCGCTGGCGGCCGTCAGGCCGCCTGGGGCTTGCTGCGCGACCAGATCAGGTCGTGCGTGCCGTTCTCTCCTTCGATCAGGCGGGCATAGACCGTGGCCGGGAACGAAGGATCGTCGAGGGTCACGGAGATGTACTCCCGCCCGGCCTCGCTGGTCTTCTTCCACGCCGCGCCGATGTCGTGGCTGGCGGCCTGCAGGCGGAAGTCCGGGGCCTTCTCGTTGTCCCCCTTGTCGTTGGGCACCAGCTTGACCTTGACGTTGAGCGTCAGGGTGCGAAGCGTGCCGGTGAAGCCGTCTTTGTCTGCGGTGAAGGTGCCGATGTTGGCCATGATGAAACTCCTTTTGGTGGAACAAGGTTCGCGCCCATCGCGTCCTTGTTGTGATCCGGCCGGCGGGGGACGGGCGGGCTGCACCGCTTGCGGTCGCAACGCAGTGGAGAGCCGGGAGGCGAAAAGAATTTGTCCCGCGAGGAATGCGCCGAACGCAGTGACAAAGCAGGGGAAATTGTTTTCGCCGGACGGTTGCAGCCATGAAGCCCGAGGCGCAGCCGCGCCACCGCTAGGATTCACAACAACACAAGGACGCCTTGGGCCGAACCGCATCGAAAGGAGGCAGGGCCGGCTCGGCATCCCCGCACGAAGGCAGCACCGGCTCGCCCACTGACGCGGGCCAGGTCAACCATCCGACGACAAGCGAGAACGCCCCGGCCGCACCTTGCGGCGCCGGTCTTGAGGCGTGGCGTGGAAGCTCCATAGCGATGCCGGGCGGGATGTCCGTGAACCGTCCTTCGTGACGTGATGGGCGAGAACCGCCAGCGTTGAGGACGGCACGCATTCGCACAACCTGCCGCAGCAAGCACCAGCGTGTTCGCCAGCTCCGTCCATTGCGGCGGGGCGCTGGCCGGGCCGATCCGGCATCGACGGTTCGGCGGCATCGAGGGGCGCCAAGCTCGCGCGGCGGGGATGGGCCTTGCGCCGATCCCCCGGAGGCAAGCGCAGCGCGCAGCGCCGCAGGCGCGAAGGCGTGAGTGGATTGAAGCCGAATGGCCGTGACAGCGAAGTCGGCACGGGGCGCAGCCCGAAAGCCCGGCGGCGCTACGCGCCGACACGCCCAGGCCGTTCTATATTTTGAGCAGGGAACGCAGAACACCATGACCATCCAGCTACGACACGAAACCACGAACGACATTGCCGCTATCGAGGCCGTGACCATTGCCGCCTTCGCCGATGCGCCGCACACCAGCCACACGGAGCAATTCATCGTGCGTGCATTGCGCGACGCTAGCGAACTGACGCTTTCCATCGTGGCCGAAGAACACGGCCAGGTCGTCGGCCATGTGGCTCTGTCGCCGGTGACTATCACCAACGACCACGGCCACAAGGCCAAAGGCTGGTGCGGCCTGGGGCCGATCTCCGTCCTGCCGCAGAGGCAGGGGCACGGCATCGGCTCGCGCCTGATGGAACAGGCGCTGTCTGAACTGCGGGCCATGCAGGCCGAAGGCTGTGTGCTGCTCGGAGAGCCCGCGTACTACGGGCGCTTTGGCTTCCAGGCCCATGCGGGCCTGCAACTGCCGGGCGTGCCGCCCGGCTATTTTCTCGCACTGGCCTTCCATGGGCCAGTGCCCGAAGGCATCGCGCAGTACAGCGATGCCTTCAACGCCGCCGCCTGAGTGCCAGTGAAGGCGGCGGCGTAATGCCCCGGCTATTCGGCTTCAACACCGGGCGCGGCCACCGCCGCGCCCGGATTATGCGTTTCACCGCGCCCAGGGCGGAACGGCCTGGGCGCGGTGCTGACGATGATCATTCCTTCGTTTCGATGATCCACCACACGGCACGCGGCAAGGCGCGGCCCGTGATGGGATGTATGTCGGTGAGGTCAGCGCGGGCCGACCAGCCCGAGGGCGGTCGGTAGCCGCGCACGTCGCCATCGCCGTGCCAGCGGCGGGCGCGCACCGTGCCGGGTGCATAGACCGCCGCCATGCGCGGGCGGTTGGTGGTGGTGCGGGTCATGGGGGCTTCTCCTTGCAGCGAAGCGCCCCGGTCGAAGCCGGGGCGCTTGCCTTCGGCGTGGGTCAAGCGGCCAGCGCCTCGGCGGGTTCATCCGCCATTGCCTCGGCATCCTCCGGGGCGTCCTGCTCCGGGCCTGCCTCCTGCGCGCTTTCCTTCACTGCCTGCTGCGGGCCTTCGACCTTAAAGATGGCAGGCATCCAACCCGCGCCATCGGCCAGCCGCTCGGCTTCGCTGGCAATGTCGGCCTTCTTCAGCTTCGCCAGCCGGGAAACCTGATCGGGCGCGTACTCGCCCACGGCTTGCAGAACTGCCGCCTTCGGAACGTGCTTGAAATACCCCTCGGCGGTCGGCTGCCACCATGCGGCCATGTCGAGGCCCACGGCCTGCGCCAGTTCCTCGCCGGGCTGGTGCGGTGTGGCGCGAGGCGTCACCACGTCCACCGTGGAAGCCACGCACACGGCCAGCAGCTTGACCAGTTCGCCTTGCTCCATCGCCAGCAGCGCGGCAAACAGTTCGGCGCTGTCCTCGGGCAGCTTGCCGCTCCACGCCTGCTGCAATTCACGCAGCGCCACAGCGGCGGGTGACTCGGGCCAGTCCGGGGCCATGCCGTCCAGCCGGTCTTGGACTTTCAGGCTCACGCCCAGCGGCAGGTCGCGCCCGTAGTAGCGGCCCTGCAAGACGGTCTGCACCATGCCATGCACCAGCGCGGCCACCGCCACCTGCGGATGCCGGGCCACCTCGATTTGCAGCGCGGCGGTGCGATGGGCGCTCAGGCGCTGGGCCAGTCGGTCGGAAATCGCTGCTGCCTTGGGCGGCTCGTCGTCCTCGCCTTCGTCATCGTTCGCGGCATCTGGGTCGCTGAACCCTTGGCGCAGCTTCTCCAGTGTGCGCAGTGCCTTGGCCTCGGCCTCGCGCAGCAGTCCGCGATGAATCACCACCTCGCCGTTGCGGCCGATGGTGACGATGGCCCCGGCTGCGGCCTTCACGTTCGCGCCGTACCCCTGCAAGCCGTCTTCCAGCGCCTGCAACTGCTCGCCCAGCCGCTCGCCTTCCTCTTGCAGCGCATCGGCCTTGTCCTCGTCGTCGGCGTCCGTCGCGGCATCAATGGCTTCGGCCACCTCCTGCATCTTGGCTTGCAGCCTCTCGATGCGCTGTGCTTCGCGCTTGTTCGGCTCGCGGCGCTCCCTCGGCGCACGCTGGAAGGCGTGCAGATCGGCATGGGTCACGCCCGGCGTGGCATCAGCCCAAGCCCAGCCCTCGGCCTTCACCTCTGCGGCGATGCCCGCCAGCTTGTCTTGCGCCAGTCGTTCCAGCAGCGCGGCGTCGGTCAGGTACACGCCTGCATCGCCCTCCGCGAACAGGTCGCGGCGGATGCCGCCGCCCGCCTGCTCGTAGGTGTCCAGCCCGACGAAGCGCACCAGCGGATGCCGGTAGGCGTCAATCTCGCGCTCCGTCAGACGTTCGCGCAAGTGCGAGGGTTGGCGCTGCCATTGCGGCGCATCGTAGAACGCGCATTCCTGCGCGGCGTGGTCGTCGGTGATGGAGAGCGCCATCAGCTGATCGAGGCTCACGGCATCGGCCCGGTAGTCCTCCATCAAACGCGGCGAGACATTGGCGAGCTTCAAGCGGCGCTGCACCACCAGCGGCGTAACGGAGAAATCCGCCGCAATGTCCTCAATCGGTCGGCCTTCGGCCACCAGCGCGGCGAAGGCTTCAAACTGGTCTGCTGGGTGCATGGCTTCGCGCTGCACGTTCTCGGTCAGGCTGGCGGTGCGGGCCGTGCCATCGGCCACCTGCAGGCAAGGCACGTCCCAATCCTTGGCGATACGGTGCTTCTTTGCCAGCAGCTTGAGGGCCGCAAAGCGTCGGCCACCTGCCACCACCTCGTAATGCAGGTCATCGGCGGCGGGAATCACGATCAGGTTTTGCAGCAGGCCCACGCGCTGAATGCTCGCGGCCAGCTCGGGGATGGACATGCGCGGGACGGTCTTGCGCACGTTGCGGCCCGTGGGGCGCAGCACCAGCCGCGACAGCGGAACCAGAATCATGTGCTTGCTCGGGTCGGCGGCTTGCAGCACGTTTGCGCGGCTGTCGAGGGCTTGAGCTTCGGTGTAAGTAACGGCGTTCATGGTGAATCTCCAATCAAGTGAAACAAGGGAATGGAGGGGAAACCGCCCCTCCGGCGGGGAACACGTCAGAGGGGGTCAGGCCTTGAGGGCGCGCATGCCATCGGCCAGCAGCCACAGGGCGCGGTTCAGGCGAATGTCCGAATCAATGCCCTGCACGGGGCGGGTCTGCTGTCTGCGGCCATTGGCGGCGCGGCCATGCAATCCGCCCTTGGTCAGGTTCTCCTGCGTGCGGTTGAACACGCTCCACAGGTCGGGGCGGCGGTCGTCGAAGCGGCGCGGCATCAGGATTTGCGATTCCGTGACGGGCGCGGGCTTGGTTGGGTCGTCGTACTTGAGGGCCAGCGCGGCGCGGGCGAACACTTCCGATTCCCCGGCATCCAGCGTGATGGCCTGCATGGATTCGCGCGATTCCTGCGCATGCTCGAAGCCGCTCAGCACCTGATAGGCGCCCTCGATGACATGGCCCGCCACGTCGCCCTTGTGGGGCACGCGCACATCGCCCACGGTGTCGCCGCAGACAAGGCCATTGCTGCAAACGAAGCGGAACATGCCACCCAGTAATTGATAGCTGCTCGTGCCGTCGTGCGAGTTCAGCAGGATGATTTCATTGGCTTCGCGGGCGTTGATCTGGTTGGCGTGGCGCAGGCGCAGCATGTGTTTCGTGTGCTCGCGCCGGCCCTCGTTGCGAACGCGGGTCTGGCACACCATGAAGGGCTGAAACCCCTCTTTGCGAAGCTCGGTCAGCACGGCGGCGGTGGGGATGTAGCTGTACCGCTCGGAACGGCTTTCATGGGGGGCATCCGCGAAGATGGACGGGGCCACGCGGCGGATCTGGTCATCGGACAGCGGGGAGTCGCTGCGCAATGCGGGGGAATGGGAAGCGAAGCGGGATGCGAGTTGCATGGTCTTTCTCCTGAACAAAAAGGCTGTTGAAGAAAACCGCACACCGGATTCCAAGATTCGAAGCCCAGCCTTTCGGCTGTTCGGTGCGGTCGGCGCGAGGAACCCGGTTGGCCCTGTTGCCACCGTCTTTCCTGAGTTCATCGCCCGCGACGAAAGGGAGCGCGCGGACGGGGGCCGTCAAGGAAACAAGCGCAGGGTGGGGCGGCCCGCAGGCGCAGCCGAGGACACGGCCCTGCGCGCCTTGACGGCACACGGCCGCGGGCTACAGTCGCGGACAAGGTGATGAAGTCAGGGAAGAGGACTGGACATGGCAACGGCCATCCCACAAGCCGACCGCACGGCAAGCGAAGCGCGCAGGCTCGAAGCTGGAAGCCGGGCCGGAGGCGTCAGCCGAACGGAGTGAGGGAACGATCGAAGCCCGAAGGGGGCGAGACGCCGCAGGCGGCTCGATGCGCTAGCACGAGAGCGCGACCGGCCATCTCCCAGGTGGCCGGGGACGCCCACATGACTTCAATGAAATCCCCGTGGACAGCTACCCACCCAGCCATCGGCAAAATGGCAATGGCATGGACATACGAGCCCTACAAGACGATGAACTGATGGCCCAGGCCCGAGACTGGCGGCAACGGGCACTGCGCGGCGAGAAGGACGCACGCGGCCTCGCGCACGAACTGGAATGCGAAGTGCGCCGGCGCTTCCCCAGGAACAATGCGCCCCATGCACTGCCGCCGATCCAATTGCTCGGCGCCGTGCCGCAAACACCCCAGCGGCGCTGGAAGCCCTGGTAAGCACCGGCTCAAAGGCAGCCCGCCCGCATGACTGCGCCACGGCCGATCGGCGCTGATCCCGAAATCCCCCCGAAATAGCGCGAATTTCGAGTGGCCCGGTCACGGGCCAATGCCTACCGTGGAATCTCCACCTTCTGGAGAACCACCATGAGCGATCCCATGCAACCCGGAACGCCTGCGCCTGGAGCAGAAGGGCCTGGCATCTTTCTGCCGACCCTCATCTGGACCACCGACCGCAAGACGGTAGGCAACGAGATGCAGCGCCTGCTGGGACGGCGCGCACAGCTCAACGTCCTGCTGTCCGCCTCCGAAGAAACGGACGACGGCACCACCTGGTACGCAATGGCCCAGGCCACGCTGAACCAGCTGGACTGCGATATCGAACGTCTCTTCGAGTGGCTGGGCGACTACGAACCCGACACACCCACGCCCGAAGTGCCATCGTAATGTCCGGCATGAAGGGAGCGATCCGGCACCAGCCGGTTCGCTGCGCGAGAGGGGCGCCAAGCCTGCGCGGCGGGGATAGCCCGCAGGGCTTTCCCCTGGAGGCAAGCGCAGCGCGTAGCGCCCCGCCAGGGGCGCGAAGGCATCAGGCCGGGTCGTCGGGGCGCAGGCTGGCTTCCGACACCAGCATCCACGGCGATGACGAGTCCAGCAGGTAGCGCGCACCGCGCGCGTACAGGCCCGAAAGTCCGCTGGGACGATAAAACCCGGTGACGCGGCACCGGAACTGTGCGCCAAACCCGTTGGTATAGATCACCGCGTCGCCGAGCGCAAAGCGCAAGGGCTGGCCGTTCTCCGGTGGGAACGGCTTGAACGCATCATGCTCTGCCGTGATTTCGAGGATGTAGTCGTGGTGGCTGCTCATGGCCTTGACCTCCTGAAATGATTGAGAACGCTCAGGAGCGCCTTGCGGCGCCCCAGAACCAGGTCAGACAACGACACGCCCCGCCAGCCGCGCATCGCGCGCATAGGCGCTCAGCCGCTTCTCGGCACGAAAGTGCAGATCCCGCTCTACCGGCAAGCCCAGCCGCCCGCGCACGGTCGCCAGTTCGGAAAGACTGACCCAGCCGATTTCCGGCATCCCTAGGCCCAGGTCGCAAAGACCGAAGGCGTGATCGTGGTCATCGGGATCAATCTCGGTCAGCAGCCAGGTCGCGCCGGCATCCGGCGTGAACAGCTTGACCACTGGGGCCGGATCGAAGTCCGGGTTCTCCAAGGATTCGCGGCCGTTGGCCAGCAGCACGATGCGCTGCTCGTCCGTGATGAATGCGTGGTTCATGGTGAACTCCTGTAAGGTTACCGGGCGGAATTGCCCAGCCCTTGCAGGGCACGGCGCAGCGCAAGCAGTCAAAGATCGAAGACGGCCGCCAGGCCGCAAGCGCCGAAGGTGCGCAGTCATTGACGGCGAGCACGCCGTGGCACGATGAAGGGAACAGCAAGCCGCCACACCTCACCACGCAGCCACCCCGGTATTGACAAGCGTAGCGCGCAGGTCCGAAGCGTCAGTCCAGATCAGAGCGTCCGGGCTTGAAGCCGGATGACTGCGATTCGGCACGAAGCTCGGGGCGCAGCCCATGAGCCCGACGAAGGAACGTCGGGATGCAGGCCAAGTTGTCAGCAGGCAGTTGAAAAGTGGTGCTGGCCTTCAGGCGCTGTCAATTTTCTTGATCTTCCGGATACGCCGCCTGGGGAATCGGCACCCAGCCATCGCGGGTGATGCCTGCCCCGATGCGTATGTTCTGGCTTTCAGTTGCCGCCCAGTGCCCACCCCGGTGCAATACGGCGCGAATCACCGACTTCCGCGGATGATCCTCATCCGCCTTGGCAGAACTGCATATGGCATTCCAATGGTGCTTGTCCGGCATACTGTTCAACCGTGGGCCGAGCAGTTGATCCAAGACTTCGGTCGAAACGTTGTGTCACCCGCCGTGATGGGGCACTTGGAAATACCGAATACCTGGCAGCGCGAGTCCCACGAAAGGTGCGTAGTCGATCACCTCCTGCAGTGCTTCACGCCCGGCATCGCCAGTAAGCATGACGCGATGACCGTTCAAGACAGCCGACTGCACCACACTCATTTCATTCTCACGACTGGTCGGCTCAGGCGGGAAATATTCCTCGCCCCACAGGGACTTGATGTAGGCGGTCGCGGCCTTCACTGCCCGGAATATGCTGCTCAGCGCGCTATCAAAAGCACTTTCTTCGACAGCTTCCGGTGTCTTCGCGGAGTCCACGATCAGGTCCAAGTAGCGCCCCAGGGTAGGTGCCATGACCGCGAACGGACCGATGCTCTGCCCCTGAAGGGGGGCATGGATTGGAATTCCCTTCTCCACCGCAATATCCTCAAGAATTGCCGTGGCATCGTAGATTGAGCGCAACTTCCGTCGCAGGGCTTCAACCGATTCATAGGTCTCAAAGCGATCGATCAACTGGTCCGCGTATATCCACGGCCGGTTGATCCAAAGATTCCTGACCGTGCATTGCTCCAGGACTTTTCGTAGTCCGTTGGCGTGATCGCGATCTGGGTGCGTGAGGATCACATGGTCGATGACTGTTGTTCCATAGTACGTCTTCAGATGCTCGACTATCTGATCACCCGTATCCAGATACCCACCGTCAACAACGTGCACGCCCTCGGTGCCATTCACCGAGTAGCGCAGCGTGATCGCGTCCCCGCTTTTCGCTGTTTCGACGCCAAGAAAGTCGATCTCGAAGTAGTCAGCCATACATCCCTCTTGTTTTATGCCAACAAAGTGCCGGTGGCTTTGCACCTACCAGCGATCCACCGCACACGTGAGTCCTGTCGGAGTCCATACCAACGACACGGCCGGAAGGCCGCCAGCATCCTCGGCGATGCCGCGCAATGTATTTCGGTCGATACCCGAATGTGCGCCGCCTTTCGGGTGGCTGTGCCACGTTCCTATAAAGGCGAGATACCCCAAAGAGGCCGCGTTTGCGGCGCGCAAATTTTGAACAAGCCCGTTGGTTCCGAGGACGAAGCGGGCGGCCTCTCGAACACTGTCAGGCGGTGCCTCAACAAGGCCTGCAATGGTGATGGTTCGATTTTCAAACGAGATGCGGCCGATCAAGGCGCCGCCTGTTTCCAGAGCACCCCAGCGCAGCGCATCAGCATGGATTGCTTGCGCAACTGGGGACAGGACCCGAATGTTCCAGCCACCATCGTCTGCGACTTCAAGCGCAGTGGTCGGGCCAAGGCTGGCGCGGGTCCATGCCATTCCAAGGCCTTCGGCATCTGAGATTCCGGCGCAAAGCGTCGCTTCCTTCGGAAGCCCATCAACGAGCCATCGTTCCAGTTGCAGGCCGGCCAGTGACGTCGACCGCGAAACAACGGCGTCAGACATAGGCATCGTCAGCGAATGACAGTTGTCACCCACGAAAATCCGAGTCGGCTCAGACGTCTCGCCGGCAATCGACGCACGCAGTTCCGGTGCAAACCGGCAGCACTCGAACAAGAACGCCGTGAGGTCGTCAACTCGGCCGGCACGGCCAGCTCCTTCGAGCAATACCGCCACACAGCGCCCCTGACCATACATCGCGATCCGTGCCAATCGGGCTGGGGATTGATCCAACGCTGCCGATTGTGTTTCTGCAGCCAGCACCTGAAGTGACGCCGTCGCATCCACGATGAGGGCCGCATCCTGCGGAACGGTTGCCGCAAACTGTTCCGGATCGACCAAAAGAGTCACTGCGTCGGTGTCGAACGCTCGCGATTGAAGATGCGACAGCGATTCAAAGGCTGTCTTCATCAGCGCCGACTTCCGAGGCGGAACCAGAACTGATGCCCGCTCAATGAGTGCATGCCGCGCGGCGTTGTGAGGCGACATGGGTTCGTTGTCGACGAAAGTCATCGAACCAAAGCCCGCTCGCCCCAGTTGCATCGCGACTTTCGATCCCACGCTTCCGCAGCCGAGCACGACCAGCGGCTGTGATGTGGCTGCGTATGGAATGCCGGACGTCCTTGCCAGCAGTTCAGGAGACAACGCATGCGCGTGAAAGGCCGGGTGAACCGTGGCGTTACGCTCCAGGAGCGATTGAGCGTTGAGTTCATAGCGCACCACATAGGGCAATACCTCGACACTCCTCCCTGGCGAGCCCACAAGCGACGCTGGCCTTTGCACAGCCAGAATCACAATCGCGTACAAACCATGCACCCAGCCATGCGAGTCCTGTCGCATATCCAGGATTGAGCGTCCGAAATAACCGTCCACTTCCTGGGCCAAAGCGTCGCGATCAATACCAAGCTCCGCTGCTCGATCGAGCAGCGTCGCGAGATCGACAACTGTCTCTGGTTGATAGCGTCCGATCACATGCGGGAGGCCGTCGGTCATCGGAGCGCGCGCGATGAAGGCCGCGGCATGGCCGTTCCCCCATTTGCCCAGCTTGTCGTTGTGAACATCCTGATAAAACACAGGATCGACTTGTGCGGTCAGTTCGGCGTTGATGATGGCGTACAGACCGCCATCGATCGTCACGTAGCCTGCGGGAACCACCAGAATCGTGCCGTCAGCGGGAGCGGCGGCCGCGACCTTCTCGGCACTGAATACAACGGTCGAAGGACAGCTGTCTCGGCGCGTTGGTTCCCACCCCTGCTCCAGGTCCAGGAGTGTTCCGGCCGCGGCCTTGTGCAGCCAGTCGATCAACTGATCGACAACGGCGTCCAGGCCAAACCGATGCAGCAGCTCGTTCAACGACCCTTCGAATAGGCACGGCGAGACTAACTCGCCTTGGCGATGGGGGTTGATGTGCGGCAAGTTGAGCGGGAAGTCCGCACGTAAGAAGGGCTCGGGTGCAGACAGGGGCCAGTCACTACCGAATACCAGCACGCACGTCTCGACGGTGCGCACTCCGGTCTCAGAGATACCATTGCGCCGAGACCTGTTCGGCAGTTGGACCGCAACATCGACTTCAATCTCCGTCGATGCACCAGTTGTCCTTGGCTCGCCAACGCGGATAAGGCCTCGATGCCGCTGAAGTTGATGCAGTGCGTCTGCGATGGTGCCCGTCATGATGCTCCGTGCGGCATGGGGGTGCGCGCAGAGGTCACCACGGCAGCGGCCTTCGATCCGGACTCCTTCTTCGAGGGAGGTTGCACACCCTGAGCGGTTACGGTGAAAACGAGCGGTTCCACGGACTTTTCGCTGGGGTACTCGCCTGTGCAGTAGAACTCGCCTTTTGCTTCGTCCACGATCGTCACGTACTCACGCTTCGCACGGATGCAGGGCGGATCGCTGTCATCATCTGCAATCGGCTTGCAGCTGGCGACGATGACGGCGCCGTCACGGGTCTGCGAAAGCGCCTTGCGAGCATCAGCATCGAGCTTGGCTTTTTCACGGTAGTCGGACCAGCTGTCATAGGACAGCGAATGCCAGGAACAATGATGAGGCGCCTGCATGATGTCGTACTCAAGCACATCTGCTTCAGCCTTGTGGCGTTGCCACTGGCGGTTCCAGATGAACACCTCAGCATCGCCACCAGTAAGGAATTTCGCACCATCCGGCGTCTGCGCGTCAGCCGCCAACGTGATGTTCAGAATAACGCTGGACTGGTTCTTGACCAGGCACTCTTCCTCTTCCTCGTCATCCTGGGCGTCCAGTGGAGCCAAAAGAAACGCAGAAAAGAATGCGGAACTCTTGCCATTGATCGTTGAAAAGCGCGTGTCCACCTTCCGCACAATCGAAGTGAGATCATCGGTTTTTCCGTCGATGTCCTCGCCCATGATCTGAATGCGGTCACCGTTCCCGACGGCGAAATTCTTGTCACGGTTCAGTTGCACGCGCCGACGCGCCTCCGTGTTGAATGCCTTGGCGTCGTCGCTCAAGGTGTGCGTCTTGCTGGCGCGTCGAAACACGATCGGGGACGACCACATCTCGCGGATCACGATTTTCTTGTCCTTGTCGTCCTTCTTGTCGTCCGGGTACTTGTCGAGTGGCCCTAGGTAGAAGTGTCGCTTCAACCCTCGGCAATGGTCTTGATCCGGGTGGCTCAGCAGGAACGCATCGACATACGGCCTGCCGTTCTCATCCTTCTTCAGTCGTTCGCGCAAATCCTTGGCGACATCGCGCGCCTCCCCGTCAGGGTCGTCGGCGTCTTGCCTGATGTTTACGTCGATCAGCAGAGTCGTCGCGTCGAGATCGCCGAACTTGATGAGGGTCATGTCCCCGTTGTCGACGGGAAAAAACGTGATGGTTGTAGGCACTGGGGTCTCCGGGTAGACGACCGAAGGATGATCGCGTATAGTTAATGTACGACGATTTTTTATATCCGTCTACTTTTTAGGCGTGACTAATGCAAAAACCTTCCGTTCCTGCCGCCGAACCTGCTGAGCCTAAGGGGCTAAGTTGGGGGCTGGAGAGCAGACTTCAATTCATCGATTTCCGTCTGCGCTGGGAGCGGCGCATCAACCGGATGGATCTCACCGAGCACTTTGGTATTTCGGTCCCGCAGGCATCGCTGGACATTTCCAAGTACATGGAGTTGGCGCCGAGCAACCTGACTTACGACCGCAGCTCCAAGACCTACACGGCAGCGCAGAGTTTTCACCCGCTTTACCAACGAAGCTCGGCGCAACGCTATCTAGCAGAACTGCTAGCGACAAAGATGGGAATTGTCGAGCCGACGGCCAGCTTCATCGGCTCCGCGCCGGAGACAGATTGGGCCCCGTCCCCTTGGCGCACGATCAATGAGCAGACCGTCGAAGCAGTGGTGCGCGCAATCCGCCAGCAGGAATCCATTCTGGTGAGCTACCAGTCCATGACGTCGTTGGATGAATCGGTTCGCTTGCTGTCTCCCCACGCCCTTGGCAATGACGGTTTTCGCTGGCACATGCGCGCGTTTTGCCACAAGCGCCAGCGCTTCAGCGATTTCGTCCTTGCTCGAATCCTGCGCATCGATGGCTTCGAGGCGACCCAAGTGGACGCCAACCAAGATTCGCATTGGCAAACTGTATTGACGCTGGTACTTGCACCGCATCCCGATTTGCCTGCAGCCAAGAAACGAGTCTTAGAGTTGGACTACGGCATGGAAGATGGAGAGGTCAAACTTCCATGCCGCCAAGCGTTTCTGTACTACACGCTGAGACGTTTGGGTTTGCATACCAAGGAAGCACCAGACCCCCTCGCACAGCAGATCACGCTAAAAAACCGCGATGAAATCCAACCCTATATCGACGCCTTGGCGGCACAGGCCTGACTTCACATGACAACAATTTTTGAACTGGTCAAAGACCCCTACGAGCGCAAGGCACGTGTTATCCCTGGCCTTCTTGTGGCCTTACCCGTGCTGGTGCCGCTGTTGTGCGTCTACGGGGCTCGGCACCCTGTGCTTACAGGTGTGATCGGCCTGCTGGGCGGCTGCGGCGCTATCTATGCACTCGCGAGCGTAGCGCGCGGACGTGGTAAAAAACTTGAAGAGATGCTGGTCTCAAAATGGGGTGGCATGCCCACGACCATCGCACTACGCCACCGCGACAAGTTCCTTGATGGTGTCAGCAAGCAGCGTTATCACACGGCGATCACTGCCAAGTTGGGTATCGCCATGCCAACGGCAGAAGAAGAATCAGCAAACCCAGACAAGGCAGACGACATCTACATCGGTGCCACTAAGCGGCTTCGCGAACTCACGCGTTCCAACAAGCAGCTCTTGCTGAAAGAGAACATCGCCTATGGATTTCATCGCAACATGCTGGCGATGAAGCCTGTCGGTATCCTGTCGTGCCTCATGGGCGTCGTCTACGGATTGTTGATTGCAAAGATTTTGCAGGTAGCACCTCTCCAATTTGACTTGGTGCACCTTGCCGATCCAGGGCTTGCCGCAGGCTTGACATTGCTCATTTCGCTGGCGCTACTTGCCGCATGGCTACTGTATTTCGATCAGGACGCAGTAAGGCGGATGGGATTCGTCTATGCGGAACGTTTGTTTGAATGTTTGCCGTCGTTGCCTTCTTCCTCCTCACGGAAGAAAGCCGTAAAACCGACTACAGACTGAGGTTCTGCCCAATCTCCAAACAGGCGTATAGCTCCGCAGGTGTGTCTACCGCTTCCACGTCTTGGGACGAATCGTTCCGCGAGACTCCAGCAAGAGCCGCGTGCTTTCCAGTTCCTTTTGCAGCACATCGGTATCCGGCAGAACCATCCGGTAGTTCGCCGCCATGACCTTGGTGGGTAAGCCCTCCAGCGCATACCGCGCCAGGGCGAGCCCCTTGTCGGCACAAAGAATCAGCCCCACCGGCGGGTTCTCCTCGGGATAGGCCCAGTGTTCCTTGGCATAGTTGCAGTACATGTGCATCTGGCCCACGTCCGCATGCGTCAGACTCCCCAGCTTCAGGTCGATGATGACCAGGCAGCGTAACTTGCGATGGAACAGCAGCAAGTCCACCCGATACCAGGTCTGGTCGATGCGCAAGCGCCGCTGCCGTCCAATGAAGGTGAACCCTTCACCCAATTCGAGCAGGAAGTCTTCCAGCCGCCGGATCAAGGCGGCCTCCAGATCGGACTCCGAATACTCGTCCTTGAGGTCGAGGAACTCCAGCACATAGGGGTCTTTGATGGCATCGCCGGGCGCGACGGCATCTTCGGGCTTGGCCACCGCGCCCTTGGCCAGCATCGCCGCCTTGTTTTTCGACAGCGCCGTGCGCTCGTAGAACTGGCTGCCGATCTGCCGATCCAACTGGCGCACGCTCCAGCCGCCGCGCAAGGCCTCGGCTTCATAGAACTGGCGCGCATGCTCGTCCTTGACCGACAACAGCCGCACATAGGCCGACCACGGCAGCGTGAAGACCTGCGCCAGCTCGTCCAGCCGCCAAGGCCGCACTGGCTCCGGGGAAGATTCGCCAGACACTGTCTGGCGAATTGGCCGGGTCAGAAAAAACGACCGCATCTGCTGCAGGTTCTGACGGCTGAAGCCACGGCCGAACTGCTGGGTGAGGTCGCTTGCCAGCCGCTCGATCAACTGCTCGCCATAACCCGCGCGCCGCTTGCCCTGTTGCTCGGCCTCCACGATGCGGCGGCCAATCTCCCAGTAGCTGGCCGTCATCAGCGCATTGACGCTGCGCGCTGCCGTCTGGCGCGCGGCATCGAGCAGATCCACGATGCCGCCGTGGATGCCGGCGTAGCCGGCAGGCACGGCGGCGGGTGCGACTCCCGCCATCGCAGGCGCCTTCTTGGTCATGCAGCCACCTCCGCAGGCCGCTGCGCCTCGGTGATCGTCTTGCGCCGGTTCGCCACCAGCTCGGCCGCCTTGCGCACCGGATCGTCCTCGGTGTGGACGTAGCGCATGAACATCGCCACGGTCTTGTGCGCCGTCAGCGCCATGCCGACCTTGACCGGGATGCCCGAGTTGGCAATGTCGGTCGCGGAGCGGTGGCGGATGCCATGCGTGCCGACGTGCGTGGCGCCCGCCGCCTTGAGGGCGCGGCTCCAGCCGCCGTAATACTCGCCCGTGGTCAGGTGCTTGCCGGGATGGCTTGGAGACGGCAGCACATAGGGAGTGCCTTCCTGCCGTGGCGCCGTCGAGAGCAGTCGATAGGCTTCCTCGCTCATGGGCTTGGACATGCCGCCCGTCTTGCTGTCCGGCCAGACCACGCGGCGGTTGTCCAGGTCCACCCAATCCCATCGGAGCGTCACGATTTCGGAGCGGCGGCCGGCGAACTCGAATTGAAGGCGGATCGCCAGCGGGATGACGTAGTTCTCCAGACCCTCGGCTTCGATGTGCTCCAGTCGCCGAAACAGCTTGCCCATGTCCTCGTCGCTGATGAGGTGGGTGGCCTTGCCGTTGGGGTACATCGGGACGTGGCGGCAGGGGTTGGTGCCGTCAGGCCGGTGGCCCCACACCTCGGCCAGGTTGAACATCTTGCGCATCACGCTGAAAGCACGGTTGGCCTCGGCCGGCTTGTGCGCCATCTTCTTCATCGCCGTGGCCACGTCCGGGCGCTTCACGTCCTGGACCTTCAAACGGCCCAGCATCGGAACGATGCAGCGGTCGATGACGGCCTGATACCCGCGCTGGGTGCTGGGCTTGTTGCGCTGCTTGGAGTAATCCTCCATGAACTTGGTACACAGCTCCTTGACCGTGGGGGCTGAACGGGCGGCGGCCTTGGCCGCGCTGGGGTCGCCGCCCCGGCGCACCTCGGCCAGCCATTCCTGGGCCAGCGAGCGGGCCTGCTCGACGGTCAGTTCCCCGTACAGGCCCAGGGCGGGCTTGCGCCGCTCGCCAGCGTTCGTGCGGTACTGGAGCATGAACACCTTGCGGCCCGCTGGTGTAACCTTGCACAGGAAGCCGGGCACCAGCGTGTCCCGGAGTTCGACGGCCTGCGCCTGGGGTTGTGCCGCATCGACTGCGGACTTGGTGAGCTTGAGTTTTGCCACGATGACTCCTCGGAAAGACCCGATTCCCAAGAGCCATGTAGGGGCCATCAGAGGGGAAGCCGGGTCAGGTTTCGGAAAGCACCGGCATATGTTGGACTCGCCTAAGTTATTGATAAACCTGCTGTATCGGGCTTCGGCGTAGTCCAGCAAAGTTCGGTGCTGGAGTCATGGTGAAATGAAAAAAGCCGGGCGAACCCGGCTTTTTTGGCACTGCATCAAGAAGGCTGAAACGCTTCGTCCGCTCAGACCTTGGCTGCCGCGTCCACGACCACCAGCGCGGTCATATTGACGATACGGCGCACCGTTGCCGAAGGCGTCAGGATATGGACCGGCGCCTTCACGCCCAGCAGGATCGGGCCGATCGCCACGTTGTTGCCAGCCGCCACCTTGAGCAGGTTGTACGAGATGTTGGCGGCATCGATGTTCGGGC
Organism: Cupriavidus metallidurans CH34; assembly: GCF_000196015.1. Taxonomy (NCBI): domain Bacteria; kingdom Pseudomonadati; phylum Pseudomonadota; class Betaproteobacteria; order Burkholderiales; family Burkholderiaceae; genus Cupriavidus; species Cupriavidus metallidurans. Next base: position 3,301,904 of record NC_007973.1, read on the forward strand.
ACACGAGCAGATTGGCTTCGCCCTTGAGCGCGCTGTCCGGCACCAGCGAATCGCGCAGCTTTTCGTCGAGCGCGCTGTCGCCATGCATTTCGCCATCCACCTCGAGGTCCGGCGCGCGGTCGCGCAGGATCTTCAGCGTGTCGCGCATCTTGCGTGCCGACGGCGCTTCCGACGTACCGAAGTTCGAGTGCGACAGCAGACCCACCTTCGGCTCGATACCGAAACGCTTGAGCTCCTCCGCAGCCATGATCGTGATCTCGGCCAGTTGCTCGGCGGTGGGATCGACGTTGACGTGCGTGTCCACCAGGAAGATCTGGCGGCCGGGCAGAACCAGACCGTTCATTGCGGCGTACACGCAATTTGTGCCACCGATGACCTGGTCGATATAGCGCAGGTGGGCGGCGGTGGTGCTAACCGTACCGCAGATCATGCCGTCGGCTTCGCCCTTCTCGACCAGCATCGCGCCGATCAGCGTGGTACGGCGGCGCATTTCCAGCTTGGCGTACTGCGGCGTGATGCCTTCACGCGCCATCATGCGGTAGTACGCGTCCGAGTATTCGCGGAAACGCTCGTCGTGCTCTGGGTTCACCACCGTGAAGTCCTCGCCCATGCGCAGGCGCAGGCCGAAACGCTCGATGCGGTGAGCCAGCACGGCCGGGCGGCCGATCAGGATCGGGTTGGCCAGCTTCTCGTCGACGATCACCTGCACCGCACGCAGCACGCGCTCTTCCTCGCCCTCGGCGAAGACGATGCGCTTCTTCTCCTTCTGCACCTTGCGGGCGGCCGCGTAGATCGGCTTCATCAGCGTACCCGAGTGGTACACGAACTGCTGCAATTGCAGACGGTACGCGTCCATGTCCTCGATCGGGCGCGATGCCACGCCCGATTTGGCGGCGGCCTCGGCCACGGCCGGGGCGATCTTGACGATCAGGCGCGGATCGAACGGCTTCGGAATCAGGTATTCGGGGCCGAACGACAGGTCCTGGATGCCATAGGCCGACGCGACGATATCGCTCTGCTCCTGGCGCGCCAGCTCCGCCACCGCGTTTGCCGCGGCGATTTCCATTTCACGCGTGATCGTCGTGGCGCCGCAATCGAGCGCGCCACGGAAGATGAACGGGAAGCAGAGGACGTTGTTGACCTGGTTCGGATAGTCGGTGCGGCCCGTGGCGATCACGGCGTCCGGACGGACTTCCTTGACCAGTTCCGGCATGATTTCCGGATTCGGGTTGGCCAGTGCCATCACCAGCGGCTTGTCGGCCATCTTCTGCACCATCTCGGGCTTCAGCACGCCCGCAGCGGACAGGCCCAGGAAAATGTCGGCGCCTTCGATGACCTCGGCCAGCTTGCGCTTGTCGGTCTTCTGCGAGAAGCGCGCCTTTTCCGGGTCCATCAGTTCGGTACGGCCTTCGTAGACCACGCCGGCCAGGTCCGTCACCCAGATGTTCTCGATGGGCAGGCCCAGGTCGACGAGCAGGTCCAGGCAGGCCAGCGCGGCGGCGCCGGCGCCCGAGGCCACCAGCTTCACCTTCGAGATGTCCTTGCCCACCACCTGCATGCCGTTGATCACGGCGGCGCCCACGACGATCGCGGTACCGTGCTGGTCATCGTGGAAGACGGGGATCTTCATCCGCTCGCGCAGCTTGCGCTCCACGTAGAAGCACTCCGGCGCCTTGATGTCCTCGAGGTTGATACCGCCGAACGTCGGCTCGAGCGAGGCGATGATGTCGACCAGCTTCTCGGGGTCTTTCTCGTCGACTTCGATATCGAACACATCGATACCGGCGAACTTCTTGAACAGGCCGGCCTTGCCTTCCATCACCGGCTTCGACGCGGCCGCGCCGATATCGCCCAGACCCAGCACGGCGGTGCCGTTGGTGATCACGGCCACCAGGTTGCCACGCGCCGTGTAGCGGAACGAATTGGCCTGGTTGGCCACGATTTCCTCACACGCTGCCGCCACACCCGGCGAATAGGCCAGAGCCAGGTCGCGCTGGTTCGACAGCGGCTTGGTCGGGGTGACCGAGATCTTTCCGGGGGTGGGAAACTCGTGGTACTCGAGCGCGGCCTTGCGCAGCGCCTCACGCTGCTGCTGTTTCAGATCGTCTTGGGACGGGGACTGCTGAGGGCTTGTCATCTGCGCATCTTCCGATCGGTGGAGCCGCACTGAATAACGCTGGCGATTGAGCGCGGGCCGGCTCCACGAACCCGCTGTCTCCGCTGTAGGCGCTTTTGGAAGTGTGCATTTTATATTGTGAAATAGTATTTCACAATAAGCCTTTTGTTTGGGGCACCTTTGCGTTTCGGTACAATATGCCCCATGCCGATGGGCTTTACCAGCCGAGTCTCCAGCAGAATTTCCGCGGCATGTTTCCTCCCAGGTTCCCCGCCCCGTCATGCCCGAATCCTCCCCCGCGCTTTCCGAGTTTGACCTGATCCGACGCTATTTCACGCGCCCGGTCCACAAGGCCGCGCTGGGCGTGGGCGATGACTGCGCGCTGATCGAGGCGCGGCCGGGCCACCAGCTCGCCATCAGCACCGACATGCTGGTCAGCGGTCGGCACTTTTTCCCGGACGTTTCACCGCGCGCGCTGGGCCACAAGGCCCTGGCCGTGAACCTGTCCGATCTGGCGGCAATGGGCGCCGAACCCCGCGCATTCACGCTGGCGCTGGCGCTGCCCGAGGCGGATGCCGGCTGGCTTGCCGAATTCGCGGCCGGCATGTTGGCGCTGGCCGACGACCACGGCTGCGAACTGATCGGCGGCGACACCACCAAGGGTCCGCTGACGCTGTCGATCACGGTGTTCGGCGACGTGCCCCCGCGTCAGGCGCTGCGGCGCGACGCGGCGCGCCCCGGCGACGATATCTGGATCTCCGGCACGCTCGGGGACGCGCGCCTGGCCCTGGGCGACTGCCGCGGCGAATGGCTGCTGCCCGAGCCCGACTTCACACTGATCCGTCCCCGGATGGAAATGCCGACGCCCCGCGTGGCGCTGGGCCTGGCACTGCGCGGCGTGGCTCATGCGGCACTCGACATTTCGGACGGGCTGATCGGCGATCTCGGTCATATCCTTGAACGCTCATCGGTCGGCGCAATTGTCGATGTCGATGCCTTGCCGCGCTCGGAGATTCTTGACGCCCAGCCGGAGGAATGCCAGCGCGCCTGCGTGCTGGCCGGTGGCGACGACTACGAACTCTGTTTCACGGCGCCGGTGGGCGCGCGCGAAACCATTGCCGGCATCGCGCGCCGGCTTCACCTGCCGCTCACGCATGTCGGATCCATCACACCGGAGGCGGGCCTGCGGCTGGTGGATCGCGAAGGCAATCCCTACGTGTTCAAGGGCGCCTCGTTCGATCATTTCGCCGCGCCCTGACACGCGGCACGCAACCCATGTCATGATCCCCCATGCGCACGGGAGAAATATCTGAAAGTGCGCCCCGAAACCTATAAGACTGACGAGCCAATCCTTGATGTCCGCCTATCCCCCGGGGGCCGCGCCTAGCGACCCCGTTGACCCCGTCACGCTGGAAGCCGGCCAGACCGCCAAGGTCACGCGGCCAACCGGCCGGTTCATGCTGGGCCACCCGGCCCGTCTGATTGCGCTTGGATTCGGCTCTGGCCTGTCGCCGGTCAGCCCCGGCACCGTCGGCACGCTGCTCGGCTGGCTGTCGTTCATCGTGATTTCGAAGTGGATCGATCCGACCACTTGGCTGTGGATCATCGCCGGCGGCTTCGTGATCGGCATCTGGGCTTGCCTGCGTACGGCACGCGACATGGGCGTGTACGACCACGGCAGCATGGTCTGGGACGAGATCGTGGCGTTCTGGCTGGTGCTGCTGTTCGTGATGCCAACGGGCTTCTGGGGCCAGTTCGCCGCGTTCGTGTGGTTCCGGTTCTTCGACATCGTCAAGCCGGCACCGATCCGCTACTACGATCGCACGCTCAAGGGCCCGGGCTTTACCGGCGCCTTCGGCGTAATGTTCGATGACATCTTCGCGGCGTTCTACACGCTGCTCGTGTTCGCCTTGTGGCGTTCGATCTGACACGCAGAAACACCGAAACACCCCGGGAATTTCAGGAACCGCCGTTATGTCCGTCAGCCGACTGCTCGACCAGCTTGCCATCCAGGCCGGCGCCGCTCTATCGGAAAGCTCGCTTATGCTTGCCACCGCGGAGTCCTGCACTGGCGGGCTAGTCGCGGCCGCGATCACGGATGTTTCTGGGTCTTCGGGATGGTTCGAGCGCGGCTTCGTGACCTATTCGAACGAAGCCAAGACGACGATGGTCGGGGTGCCGGCCAAACTGATCCGAGACCATGGCGCGGTCAGCGAGGAAGTGGCGCGGGCGATGGCCGAAGGCGCGCTGCTGAACAGCCGCGCCCAGGTATCGCTGGCCATCACCGGGGTAGCCGGCCCGGGCGGCGGCACCCCCGAGAAACCGGTTGGCATGGTCTGCTTCGGCTGGAGCAACCGCATCACCACGCATACGGAAACGCAGCGCTTCAAGGGTGACCGCGCCCAGATCCGCCGCCAGGCTGCCGAACACGCGATGCGCGGTCTGCTGGAACTGATTCGCAACGAAGCCTGAATCTGCCCCCCTCTCCCACGACTGGGAAAGGGAAAACCGTTCACGCGGATCAGCCGTGACGATAGCGGTTGATCGTCTCGCGCGTCTGCAACGCCACGTTTCGCGCAGCCAGCGCAAAGTCCTTCTCGCGGCTGGCGTACAGGATGGCCCGCGACGAATTGATCATCATGCCCGTGCCGTCGGCCGTACGGCCGGCCTTGACCGTAGCCTCGATGTCGCCGCCCTGGGCGCCGATGCCCGGAATCAGCAGTGGCATGTCGCCGACGATCTGCCGGACCTTGGCGATCTCGTTCGGGAACGTCGCGCCCACCACCAGACCCATCTGCCCGTTGGTATTCCAGCGTTCGCGTGCGGCTTCGGCCACCACCTGGTACAGCGGCTTGCCGTCGACCTGCAGGAACTGCACGTCAGACCCACCGGGATTCGACGTGCGGCACAGCACGATCACGCCCTTGCCCGGATACGCCAGATACGGCGACATCGAATCGAAGCCCATGTACGGGCTGACGGTCACGGCATCGGCCTTGTAGCGCTCGAAGGCCTCGATTGCATAGTGCTCCGCCGTGGAGCCGATATCGCCGCGCTTCGCATCGAGGATCACGGGGACGCCGGGGTGCGCGTCATGGATGTACTCGACCAACTGTTCGAGCTGGTCTTCGGCGCGCTGCGAGTGGAAATAGGCGATCTGCGGCTTGAACGCGCAGACCAGGTCGGCCGTGGCATCGACGATTTCGCGGCAGAACGAGAAAATCGCGCCGCCGGTACCGGTCATGGACAGCGGCAGCTTGGCCGGGTCGGGATCAAGCCCGACGCACAGCAGGGAATCGTTACGCTGCCACGCGGCGGACAGCTGCTCGGTAAAAGTCATGGGATGCTCGGAATTCGGGTGAAGCCGGCGGCCCGGCTGTGAACCAGTGTCTACACAGCATAACGCGGGCAGGTGCCGACCGGTTGGCTGCAACGGCACCCGGACAGGTTCCGCACTGCAGCATATGGGGCGTTGGCGGCAATTTTACCTGTTGGCGTGATATTGTTTGCAGCTTCCGCTTAAAAAGAGCGACGGCGACGCCTGGGTTGCAGGACGTCCGCACGCCGCCAGTCTCCCGATTCATGAATCTCGACCGCCGCGGTCTCATCCTCCTCGTCATCCTGACCCTCGCCTGGGGCATCAACTGGCCGATCATGAAACTGGGTGTGGCGCACTTTCCCGCCATGGCTTTCCGGCTGCTGTGCATGGCCGGCGGGCTGGTGGCGCTGGGGCTGGCGCTGACCTTCCGGGGCGACTCCCTGCGCGTGCCGCGCGCGGCGTGGGGCACGGTCCTGAAGCTGGCGATCCCGAACATGGTGATCTGGCATCTGTTCGCCATCTGCGCGGTCAAGATGCTGTCATCGGGCCGTGCGGCAATTCTCGGCTACACCATGCCGATCTGGGCCGTGGTCTGGGGCCTGGTGATCTTCCGGGACCGTATTGCCTTGTCGGCCTGGATTGGCATTGGCTGCGCGCTGGCCGGCACGGTCCTGCTGCTTTCGGGCGAGATTGCCGCGCTGACCGGCAGCCCGGCCGGCACGCTGCTGATGCTGGTAGCCGCTGCCGGCTGGGGTTTCGGCACCCAGCTCATGAAGCGCACCCACACCGACGTGCCGATCGGCGCCATGACGTTCTGGATGCTGGCCATCACGCTGCCATTCCTCGGCGCGGGCACGCTGCTGTTCGAGAGCGGCTGGCGCATGCCGACCGCGATCGAATGGGGCGCCATCGCCTACAACGCCGTGGTGGTCTTCGCGTACTGCCATTTGGTCTGGTTCGCGCTGGCGCGCAGCCTGCCGCCGGTAGTCTCGAGCCTGTCGATCATGTTCATTCCCGTGGTGGGCGTGTTCTCGGGGATGTGGTTTCTCGGCGAAACGCCGCACTGGCAGGACTACGTGGCCATCGTGCTGATGTTCGCGGCGCTGTCCTCGGTCATGCTGGCGCCGCTGTTGCGTCGACGCATGTGAACCCGCTTGTGAGCAGCAGCGCCGCCGAGATTTCACTTAACAAGCCACCCCGCGTTGGGCTACACTCGCGGCCATCAGAATCCCGGAGAAAGTACGTGGGCAGTAGCATCGGGTGTTCGAGTTGCCGCGACAAAGTTGCGACACCGTCGAATGCCATGTCACTGCGGGCTGCGTAACGTCGATCCGTGTGGGGCACAGTCCCCGCCCGTCGCCGTCCTTGCCCGCAGACACCTGCGGGTGAGTGTCTTTCCGTTTCCCCCAGCGGCCGCCGCACCGGCTGCCGTGTCGCGTTCGGATCCTCCCTCCCCCGGCTTGCCAGCCAAATCCAGGCAAATCGCAGGCAAACGCCATCGCGTAGCGGCCCTTGAGTCGCAGCGCGATCACGCTTGCCCGGCCGCGCCATGATCACGCTGCTGGTGAGCCTTGCCTGCGCCCGTCTCCGACGTAGACCCAGCGCAATCGGCAGCACCATCGGGATGCATCGACGCATCCTGGCGGCGCCGCCAAGTAACAAGGAATCCAAGGGATGATCAACCTGTTCGTCCTGCAGAAAGGCCGGCTTGCCCAGGAGCAGGTCGACGAGCGCAACGAGCTGCTGCAGCACAAGCCCATCTGGATCGACGTGGTAAGCCCCGACGACGAGGAACTCGCGTGGATCAAGGAAGCCTATGGCGTGGTCCTGCCCGAACTCGAGGACCTGGGCGACCTGGAAGCCTCGGCACGATATTTCGAGGGCGAGGACGAGAACATCCACATCCGCACGGACTTCCTGCTGGCCGAGGACGACGCCTCGCGCAACGTCCGCGTGGCCTTCGTGCTCACGCGCGACGTCCTGTTTTCCATCCACGATGAAGACCTGCCCGTGTTCCGGCTGGTGCGGCTGCGCGCCCGGATGCGTCCGGGATCGGTGCGCAACGCCAAGGACGTGCTGATGGACCTCTACGCGACTGACGCCGAGTATTCGGCCGATTCGATCGAGGAGATCTACGAACGCCTGGAGGAAGCCAGCCGCCGTGTGCTGGCCGAGAACGTGACCGATGCCGCCGCCGCCGACGTGCTGGAAACCATCGCGCGCGAGGAAGACTTGAACGGCCGCATCCGCCGCAACGTCATGGATACGCGCCGCGCGGTGTCGTTCCTGATGCGCAGCCAGTTGCTATCGGCCGAACAGCAGGACGAAGCGCGCCAGATCCTGCGCGATATCGACTCGATCGAGAACCACACCGCGTTCCTGTTCGACAAGATCAACTTCCTGATGGATGCCACGGTCGGTTTCATCAACATCAACCAGAACAAGATCATCAAGCTGTTCTCGGTGGTGTCGGTGGCGCTGATGCCGCCCACGCTGATCGCCAGCATCTACGGCATGAACTTCAAGGTGATGCCCGAGCTCGACTGGGCCGCCGGCTATCCGTGGGCGATTGCGCTGATGGCGGTGTCCGCGGCGATTCCGCTGGTGTATTTCCGCAGGAAGGGCTGGCTGAGCTGATAGCCTTCCTGGTCCCCTCTCCCACAAGCATGAGAGGGGGGAACCGCCCCTAGTCCGGCAACGTTGCCGCGCCCATCCGCCTGGCGATGATCGACGCCTTGACGCGGAAGTTCACGTGCACGTTGGCGCAGTACTGCTTCTTGTCGAAGCACTTGGGCGCCGGTAGCGCGGCCGCGAGCCGGGCGGCCTGCCCCACGCTGAGCTTCGAAGCCGAGGTATGGAAGTAGTGCTGCGCGGCAGCCTCGACGCCGAACACGCCTTCGCCCCACTCCACCGAATTCAGGTAAATCTCGAAGATCCGCTGCTTGTCGAGCCAGAGCTCCAGCATCCACGTGATCGCCAGTTCCTGGCCCTTGCGCAGGTAGTTCTGCTCCGAAGACAGGAACAGGTTCTTGGCCAGTTGCTGCGTGATGGTGGAACCGCCGCGCACGATGCGTCCACGCTGCTTGTTGCGTTCCCAGGCATCGAGCATCGCATCAAGTTCGTAGCCGGGATGATTGACGAAGTCGGCATCCTCGCTGGCGATCACGGCGCGCTTGATGTTGCGCGAGATTTCGTCGTAGCGCACCCATTGCCGCTGCACCGGGCAGCTCCAGAAATTGAAGCCGCACAGCCGCCAGCGCTCGGCACGCATGAACGTGGTGGACGACGGATTGACGACCTGCCAGGCAGCGATCTGCAGGAAGAAATAGACCTGCATCGCCACCACGCCAACGATCAGGCAGCCGGCCAGATAGGCCAGCCAGCGCAACGGGTTCGCCCCGCCGGCGCTACTTGCCGACGATCGTGGTGACGATCTGGCGGATGCGCGGGCCACGCTGCGTCAACGCCGCCTTAGCGGGCGGCTTCGGCCTGCAGCGCCGCGCGCAGCTCGGCCAGCACGGGGGCGGTGCTGGGCCGCACGCCGCGCCAGTTGTAGAAGGCTTCGGCAGCCTGTTCGACCAGCATGCCAAGCCCATCCGCCGTGCGCGCGCCGCATTTGGCCGCATAGGCCAGGAACACCGTCGGCTGCGCGCCGTACATCATGTCGTACGCCAGCACGCCTTCGCCGAGCAGGTGCTCGGGCACGGGCGGCACTTCGCCTTGCAGGCTGCTGGACGACGCATTGATCACCACATCGCAGCGCTCGTCCTCGGACAGCGCATCGAGCGCGTCGAGGCCACCGGCCCACAGCTCCACGTTGTACTGGTCCGCCGCTTCCACGAATTCCTCGACCATGTCGCTGGCGCGCGAGGCGGTACGGTTGGCCACCACGATGCGCGCCGGGCGGCATTCGATCAGCGGCAGCATCGCGCCCATCGCGGCGCCACCGGCGCCAAGCACCAGAATGCGCTTGTCTTCGAGCAGCACATCAAGGTTGTCCTGAATGTCACGCACCAGGCCGATGCCGTCGGTGTTGTCGCCATGGATCAGTCCGTCCTCGATCCACATCGTGTTGACGGCGCCGGCAGCCTCGGCACGCGGCGTGAGGCGATCGGCCAGGTCATACGCTTCGAGCTTGAACGGCACGGTTACGTTGAAGCCATGGCCTCCGCCGGCCAGGAATTCGCGCATCGTATCTGCGAACGCATCGAGCGGGGCTTCGAGCCGGTCATACTGCACCGCCTCGCCGGTCTGGCGCGCGAAGGCGGCATGGATCGCCGGCGAGCGGCTGTGCGAAATCGGATTGCCCACCACCACGTAGCGGTCGACGCTATCGGCAGGTTCGGCGGTGTTGGGCTGGGAATTCTGGTCTGCGGTCATCAGCGGCCTTGCAGGCGGACATCGAGCCCGCTGCGGGTGAACTTGAAAGTGGAAACGACTTCGAGGATATCCTGCTTCGCCTGCATCTCCGCCGTGAACGCCCCGAACGGCGCGGCCGCACGCACAATGGCCACGGCCTGGCGGTCGAGCGCCGGGTCGCCGGAGCTCTTGGCCACGTCGATGGCCTCGACGTTGTAGCCGTCGCGGTTGTAGCCAAGCTTGCCCTGGCGATTCACGTTGATCACGAGGATCAGTTGCCCATAGATCGGCTTACCATTGCGCTGCGGGAAATCGCTCGTGCCCCGCGTCTCGATCTTGCGGCGCAGGCGGTCGTAATACTGTGCGTAGTCAACGCCCTGTGCGCTGGTCGCGGTCAGCTGCATCCGCTTCGGGCGCTTGGCGTAGTGCTCGAGATTACGGCCGATCTCGGCTTCGAGCCGGGCCATTTCATCGTTTGACGTGCGGTCGTCCTGGCCGCGCGTGGGCTGGTCGGAGCGCTGCTCGCCTGGCTTGACCGGCTGGCTGCGCACAGCGGGCGCCGCCTCGCGCGATTGCGTCATCAGCCGGCGCTGCTCTTCCTCGAGTTGCTCGACGCGCCGCTGCGTCATCTTGATGAGGTCGCCCTCCTTCGATTCGGTCTGCGCGGGCAGCGGCGTGGTAGCGCGCTGGGCGTCATGCTCGCCGCCACCGTCGAGATTGGCCTGCGCCAGCACGGTCGGATTGCGCGGCTTCACAGCCGATTTCGAATTGACCAGCACGACGTCGAGCTGCGGGTCGGAACGCTTGATCTCGAACACCTCGGGCGCTGCAACCCGCACCATCAGCAACAGCGCGTGCACGGCCACGGAGATGGCCAGGGCCTTGGTCAGCGTGCTGCTGGATTGCCACCATTCGCGCGGATGGCGCGGGAGACGGGGAGCAGGAAGGACGGCGTTCACGATTGGGATGGGCGGACGGCGGCAGGAATCGATCGAAACGCCGGCCACCCCACTGTCGGGGGGCGGCCGGAACAGGTTTCGATTGTAAGGGAGTCGACCTGTTTACCGAAGACTCAACGAAGACTCAGGCAGCCGGATTGGCGCCAGTGTCGCGTGGCGCAGACGCCTCGTCGTCCTGATCGCCCTCGGAAGCCTCGGAATCGGCGTCCTCCGGCGCAGCATCGGCCCCTTCCGCCGCGCCTTCCACGGCGTCTTCAGCCGCTGCCTCGGCGGCGGCATCGGCGGCCGCTTCCGCGGAAGCCTCGTCCAGTTCCTCGTCGGCGTCGAGATCCTCATCGGGCATCGCGCCCTCGCCAGCAAAGACTTCCAGCACCCTGCACGACACCTCGAGCGAGATCTCGTCCGTCGTGGCGATCTCCAGCAGCACCTGCGTGCCACGCACCGCCTGCATCAACTCCGGCACACGGGTGACCAGCGGGATGTCGGTAAAGCGCACCGCGCCATCCTTGAGCACCGTGGCCATCATCCGGTCACGATTCTCCTGCTTGAGCCAGCGCAGGCACCAGTAACGCTCCATGGTCGACTGGTGGTCGGCGTAGGCCGCATAGGTCCCTTCGAAGTCGGCCACGGCCGCCAGCAGGTCGGCGTCCTTGGGCTTGAACGGCGCAACGAGCTTGGCGGTCACGCCATGCTGGGCCACGGCCATGATCTGCCATTGATTGACCAGGTCGACGTAGCGGCGCAGCGGCGACGTACTCCACGCATACTGCGCGACGCCCAGGCCCTCGTGCGGCGCGGGGTACGTCTGCATCCGCGTGCGGTGCATCCCCCACGCCTTCTGCGTGCGGTAGATACCCGGCACGCCGTGGTCCGCCAGCAACTTGCCCCACGTGCTGTTGGCCAGAATCATCAACTCGGCCACGATCTGGTCCAGCGGCGAGCCACGGCGGCGCTGCTCGATACGCACGCGCTCGCCGCCACCCTCGATCTGATCGATGTAGAAATTGAAATCGGCGCGGTTGTGCGCCTCCGGGCGCAGGCCGCTGGCAAGACGCGCGCGCTGACGCTCGTCGTGCAGGTGGTTGGCCAGCCGGTACAGCTCGGTCAGTTCATCGCGGAACGGATAGTCGCCCGTGCCCGCGGCCAGCGCGGCTTCCGTCACGATGTCGTCGAGCAGGTTGTGCCGCAGGTTCGCGGCAATCGGCACCTGCTCGGCGCGCGTCTCGCTGCCGACGATTGTCAGGCCATCCACGCCGTTCGGGTCGATCGTCACGTAAAGCGACAGCGCCGGGCAGGTGCGGCCTTCCTGCAGCGTGTAGCGGTCCACTACGCTGTCGGGCAGCATCGTGATCTTGTCGCCGGGGAAGTAGACCGTGGACAGTCGATGGCGCGCGATGGCGTCGAGCGGCTCGCTGCGGCGGATGCCGAGCCCCGGCGCAGCGATATGGATCCCCACGCGCAGCTTGCCGTCGCCCAGACGCGTCACGGACAGCGCATCGTCGATCTCGGTCGTCGTAACGTCGTCGATCGAGAACGCCTGCACATCGGCCACGGGCAGGTCGGCGGGCGGCTCCGGCACATCGACGTCCGGGAAACCGGTGCCCTTCGGGAAACAATCGGCCAGGAACTTGGCCTCGTGCAGCGCGCGCGGGCTTTCCACGCCGCCAACAGCCACCATCAGCCGCATCGGCGTCATGCCGAGCGCGGTGCAGGCGGCATCCATGGCCTTGTATTCGAGACTGTTCTTGTCAGGCTTGAACAGCAGTTGCAGCGCCTTGCCGCGGAACGCTTCGGGCAGAGTCAGCGCCTTGAGTTGCTCCTCGTACTCGCCCTGCACCAGCGCCTGCTGCTTCTTGCGCTCCACCGCGGCCAGCGCGGCCTTGAGCTGGTCTTCCGGCGCGCGCATGTAGCGGCCCCGTCCCTTGCGGCGGAAATAGATCGGATTGCCATGCAGCGCCATCGCCAGCGCGGCCTGCTGCACCGGGCCCGCGTCGGCGCCATAGTATTCGGCGGCCAGTTCGGCAAAGCCGAATTCCTCGGCCGGCGCGCATTCCCAGAGGAAGTCGAGATCGATCTCGGCGGTCATTTCGCCGGTCTGCCGCACCATCTCCATTGCCGACGGTTGGGCGAACTGCAGCAGCACATCCTTGGCCTTGACCTTGGTGCGCTTGCCCGCAGGCAACTCGACCTGGTAGGCCTCGCCCTGCTGGGCGAGCACGGTGCCGGCGCGGATTTCGCCGCCTTCTTCGAACAGCAACTGCATTGGATTGGACTTTCAGAAGTGCCGGGCAAGGCATGAGGAATGCCCGGACGGATACTCGACCGGGGATGATACCGCACCCCGCCACCGCGGCCGCCGTGGCCGCATCTGACGGGGTGCTTCAGGTCAATGCGATTTCGGAGCCAGATTACAGCGACATGCCGCCGCTGGCTTCGATCGTCGTGCCGTTGACGTAGCTGGCGTCGTCGCTGGCCAGGAACGTGTAGATCGCGGCGATCTCCGACGGCTCGGCCAGGCGGCGCATCCAGCAATGTTCCTTCATGCCGTCGAGCACCTTCTCCGGCACGGTCTGCAGGATCTCGGTATTGACAAAGCCCGGGCATACCGCGTTCACGCGCACGCCCTTCGGACCCAGTTCGCGCGCCCAGGTCTTGGTGAAGCCGATCACGCCGAACTTGGAAGCCGCGTAATTGGTCTGGCCGAAGTTGCCATACAGGCCAACCACGCTCGATGCGTTCAGGATCACGCCGCTGCCCTGCTCGGACATGATGCTGGCCACGGCCTGTGAGCAGTTGAACACGCCCTTCAGGTTGACGTCGATGACCGCATCGAACTGTGCCTCGGTCATCTTGGCGAGGCGCGCGTCCTTGGTGATGCCGGCGTTGTTGACGAGAACATCGATGCGACCGTGGCGGGCCAGCGTGGCTGCCACCATGGCATCGACCTCGTCGCGGCGCGTGACGTCGACCTTGTGCGCCTCGACCTGCGCGCCCTTGGCGGCCAGCCGCTCGGCGGCCTCGCGCACGCGGGCCTCCTGCACATCGCACATGATGAGCTTCGCGCCTTCGGCGGCGAAACGTTCGGCGGTGGCAAAACCGATGCCGGCGGCGGCGCCGGTGATGATCGCTACGCGTCCCTGCAATTTCATGATTCGGGTCTCTCTTCCTGCTTGGATGGTGTGTGATGTGTGTCGATACGGCGGGGCAGTCTGGTGCCGCCCGCGCCGGTGTTCTCAGGCGCTGCCCGTGTCAGCAGGTCCGGCAAGAAGACCTCCGTCACGAGCATGGCGCCGCCGCCACGCCGGAACACCGACCGCCGCGCGGGCAACATCGGCTCCGACGACAGCGCCGGCAATACCCGCTGCAGCGCCTGACGCAGCGGGTGGCACGGGGTCAGCCGTGCAAACTGGAATGGGTCGCGCCGCACGCGCGGATCGACGAACAGCGCGCCGCCGAGCGGCCGGTTGCCGAGCCCGCGCAAGAACGGCCAGTCGCGCCGCGCATACCGGGGGTCGACGATCGTGTGAGCGAATACGGCTGGCGTCTCGTCGCAGATCAGCAGCACTTCGCGCGTGATGGCCGGCAGCGGACGGATCAGGCCGAGCGCCCGCCATTCGTCGGCGAGCGGCAACTGCGGCGCCTGCGCCAGTCGCCGCACGCGGAAGGCGGCGGACGCCGACATCAGCCGAGCCGTCAGTGAGCCTTCACCAGTGATCCAGCGGCGCTGGTTCAGCGGAATCGACGCGTCATACGGCAGATGCGCGTGCCATGCCGCACGCAGCTTTTGCATCCCTGTTACGCCACTCATGCCACGGTCTTTCCGTTGGGGGTATAGCCACAGAAAGCCAGTACGTCGTCGACGTATTCCTCGAACTCGCTGATGCCGTGATCGCTGCCCTCGATGACCCGGATGCGCGCGCCCGGACAGGCCGCGATCATCTCGCGATAGTCGAGCACTTCGTCGCCGGTGGCGGCCAACAGGTAGTAGCGCTCGGGTCTGGTGATCGCGTCCACCCGCAGGTCCAGCAGTTCCTGCAGGTGCTTGCGTTCGACCACCACCGAGCCGCCGCCGTGATAAAGCGGCTGCTCGCCCAGATAGCGCTCCAGATCGGTCCACGGGTGAACCGCCGGATTCAGCAGCACGGCGCGGCAGCCGTGTTTTTCCGCCAGCCAGCGCGCGTAGAACCCGCCCAGCGA